>JBGSRM010000126.1:0-3350 GCA_041737575.1 Akkermansiaceae bacterium | reverse complement strand
CGATGTCATCGAGGATGTTGGAAAAACCTTTTCCGAAGAACTGTTTCCAGAGGCGGTTGACGAAATGGCGGCGTGGGAGGGGATTTTCCGTGGAGAGCAGCCATTCGGCGAGGTCGGCGCGGGTGAGTCGCTTGTCGGATGAAGCGATTTGTTTTGCGAAGTATTCTGGGAGTGCGGGTTCGACTTTATCGCCGGGTGACATCCAATCGCCACGGTTGAGGAGATGGGTAGCGATGATTTGATCTTTGGGAAGTGTTTGGGCGACCATGGAGTGTGCGAAACCTGCGTTTGCTGCGAGAATTTCCTGGCGAGCGGCTTTGTATGCGGCGGGGAGTTTGTCGTCAGGTGTTGTGGCGAGAAGGAAGGCGGCTTTCAGCTCCGGATCATCGATTTTATCGGATGAAAGTGCGGATGCGAGCTGCGGGCGGAGGGCTTTGGGATCGCCGGGGACGGGATCGACGAAGGGGGATATGGATACGCGGATTTTTCCGATGTCGGCGGAGGCGATGGTGAGTGTGATGGTTTCTTCCCATGTAGAATCAATAGAGGAAGGCAGGTGATAAACCGCGTGGTGGGGTAGGCCTGCAGCGTTGGAAGGCTCTTCCCAGAGGGCGGGTGCCGATTGCCATGCGTCTTCTAGCAGGGGTGATTGAAAGCCATTCGAGTATTTAGCAGGATGACGACGATCCGCCTGTTTGTAGGCGATGGGAATATCTTTTCCAACAACGGATATTTTCGGAGTCATCGTGAATTTACCATCTGCTCGACGGCCAACACGGCCGTTGTTCGCAGCATCCGGTAAGGCTTCGATACGAATGGAGCGTGTTGCCATAACTGGCACATTATAAGTTATCTCTATCGTGTCATCAGCTTTAGGAGACCCTGTGAATAAAACGGTGTTGTCTTTTCCGACCACGAAAGGGGTTCCCTTTTTGGAGACAACCGAGGTAGGGTTTAGCACCTGCCATCCCGTTGGATTTTCTGTGAGGAAAGCTTTCATCTGTTCCCGCCACTTGGTGAAATCTTCTTCGCTTGGAATTTTTTCCGCTGATAGCGATGCGATGGATTTGTCGCGTGCGATGTTGAGTCTTTCGCGCATCGCGCGGTTGGGGCTGAATATTTCGGGTGGGAAGGGGGATTCGTTGTTGAAGCCGGGGAGGTCTTTGTTGGGGGTGTTGCCGTAGGTGGTGTAGATTCCCCATTGGCGGACGTCGCCGAAGAAGGCGGCCATGGAATAGAAGTCGCGTTGGGTGAAGGGGTCGAATTTATGGTCATGGCATTCGGCGCAGCCGGTGGTGAGGCCTAGCCATGCGCCGCCGATGGCCCGGACGCGGTCGCCGGCGGATTTGGCGAGGTATTCCTTGTCCTGCGCGCCGCCCTCGCGGGTCATGAGATTGAGGCGGAGGAAGCCGGTGGCGATGAGTTGTTCATCGGTGGGGGTTTTCTGGAGGTCGCCTGCGAGTTGTTCGCGGGTGAATTCGTCGAAGGGTTTGTTGTTGTTAAAGGAGTCGATGACGTAATCGCGGTAGGGGAAGATGCGCGCGTTCTGGTCGCCGTGGTATCCAACGGTATCGGCGTAACGAACGGCATCCAACCAATGCACGGCCATGCGTTCGCCGTAGTACGGGGAGGCCAGGAGGCGATCGACTTGTTTTTCGTAGGCATCCGGTGACTCATCGGAGAGGAAGGCTTCGAGTTCCTCGAGGGTCGGGGGTAGTCCGATGAGATCTAGGGAGAGGCGGCGCAACAGGGTGGCTTTGTCGGCGCGGGGTGAGGGACTGAGTCCATGGTTTTCGAGTTCCTTGAGTATGAAGGAATCGATGGGGCTTGCTGATTTGGATGTTGGGACGGAAGGTTTATTGATGCGAGCGAATGCCCAGTGCTCCTGGTAGGTGGCGCCTTGTTCAATCCAGCGGGTGATGAGTTGTTTTTCGTTTTCCGTGAGAGGTTTATGGTAGTCCGGCGGAGGCATGACGTCGTCCGTGTCTTTGGTCATGATGCGCTGCCAAACGACGCTTCGCTTTGCGTCTCCGGGGATGATTGCGAATCGGTTGGTGTCACTTTGGAGGGCGGCATAGGCACCTTCCGCTGTGTCGAGGCGCAGGTTTTCCTCGCGTTTTGTGGAGTCGAATCCGTGGCAAGCGAAGCATTTGTCAGAGAGAATGGGGCGAATGTGTTCGTTGAAGGTGACGAGGGTGGGATTATCGGCTGAATCCGTGGCGGCGGGAGCCTCGATTTGAGAAGACGTGGCGACGGTATTGGTAGCAGGCTTTAGGAAATAGAAGCAAATCCCAGCGATGATCGCTGTGAACAAAACTGAGCAAATTGCTATGGCGCGGCGGTGCATGGACGGATTAGGCTGAGATATGGTGTTACGTTGGATTCTGTGGAAATATTACTCGTAGATACCATATGCCAGCAACAACTCAAGTTCGCCAAACGGGTATTTTATTTCCGCTCAAAACCGTATTATGTACTATATTTGTAGTAATAATCCGACGTAAAAGTTTGGTTCTATGTCCAGAACAAGCGCTGGTTTACGGAAATCTGTTCCAATATTCCTTTGCCGAGTTCTTTCTCAAATGCTTCGGCTATGGTGGTGAGGTTTGCAGGATGATTGATTTCATCGCCGAGCGGGAACTTCACGCAGGACGGTGGAGGCATCATGTCCGGGGCATCGGTTTCCAATAAAATTCTATCGAAAGGAAGCGACTTGAACACCTCGAGCACGTTGCGTTTTTTGGGTTGTAGGAAATAACCCGAAAAGGAGAACCACGCGCCTCGTTTCAACAATCGATGTGCGACTTCGATGGATCCGCCAAAGGAATGCATGAGGAATTTTTCCGGCCATGCATTGGCCTCATCCATCAAGGTGAAAAGTTCCGCCCACGCCTTGAGGCAGTGAACTGTCATGATGCGGTTCAGTTCGGTGGCGAGCGCGATTTGTTCCAAAAAAACCATGCGCTGCACTTCCATTTCAGGCGATTTCACCCAGCCATCCAGGCCGACTTCACCAATGGTTGAGCGACGATCAGAAACCAACATTTCCCTCAACCGCGTCTGCCAGCCATCTTTTACAGTATGAGCAAACCAAGGATGCACGCCGTAAGCTGGTCGTATGAAATCAGGAAATTCGCATGCGATCTCATGAACCGCCTCCCAATCGCTTTCACGGGTCGCGTTTACCACGCAGCCGGAAATCCCCGCCGCTTTCATTTCAGAGATGAGTTCCGCAACTGGTTTCCCGAAACGCGTGCTTTGCAAATGATTGTGCGAATCAATTAGCATCCATGAAATCTAGTGTGCTTGATTTTTCACACCAAGCAATTATGCAACTCAATGCAACCGGA
>JBGSRM010000110.1:0-3441 GCA_041737575.1 Akkermansiaceae bacterium | reverse complement strand
GCCTCGCGCAGGGAGACTTCCCGGTCTCCGTTGCGGTCGTAATGCTTGATCACATCCGCGCCATCGAAAGTGACCTCCCGGGAAGTGCCCTTGAGAATGGCTACACCAGCGTCGATCTCCCGTGCGGTGAGCTGGCCGTCGCCGTCGTGATCCCAGCGATCGAATTTTTCCATCAGCCCGAGCATCTGTTTCTCGGAGCTGGTTTGAGGAACGGCGGAGTGGTTTCCGGACGAGCAGGAAATGAACGGGCAGGCGGCAATGGCGGTGATTGCGAGTTTGAATGTCATGTGTAGCCGGGGACTATGCTCTAGGACACCGCGTTTGCGAGTATTTTTCGCGGCGGAGGTTTCGGCGATCAGAGTGGCTGACGCCAGTCTGCTTTTGGCTGGAAAGCCAGAAGGTTAGGGATAGCCTCATGGAAATACCGCGATGCAATTCACAACCATCTTCACCACTCTCCTGTTTGCCTCCACTTTGTCGATACAATCGCAAACCACCGCCGCATTAAAAACCACCTCACCCGACATCCACGGCGAACTCAAAAAATGGCACCGCATCACCATCTCCTTCGAGTCCGAGGAAACATCGGAAAACGCCACACCCAACCCCTTCCTCGATCGCCGCCTCGACGTCACCTTCACACATCCCGCATCCGGAAAAAAACTAACCGTCCCCGGCCACTACGCAGCAGACGGCTTCGCAGGCGAGACCGGCGCCGCCTCCGGCAAAATCTGGCGCGCCCACTTCGCAACACCTGAAACCGGCGAATGGACTTACCAAGCACGTTTCCTCAAAGGCTCCAACATCGCTGTCAGCGACGACACAAAATCCGCCGGACCCGCCACCCTCAACGGCAACACCGATGGCATGGTCACCGGCAAATTCACCATCGAAAAAACCGACAAGACAGGCCGCGACAACCGCGCACACGGCATGTTGGAATACAACGGCACACGCTATCTCCGCTGGGCGGAAACCGGAAAATATTTCCTCAAGCAAGGCCCCGACGCCCCGGAAAACCTTTTCGCTTACGCCGATTTCGACGGCGATTTCAAAACAGACCGCCACAAAGACAACCTCATCAAAACCTACAAACCCCATCTCAAGGACTGGAAAAGCGGTGACCCCACATGGCAGAACGGCAAAGGCAAAGGCCTCATCGGCGCACTCAACTACCTCGCTTCCGAAGAATTGAACACAGTCTCCTTCATCACCATGAACATCAACGGCGACGACCAGAACGTCTTCCCCTACACCGACTACAAAGAACGAAAACGACTTGATGTCTCACGCCTCGACCAATGGGAAATCGTCATGGATCACGCCGACAAAATCGGCCTGCACCTCCATTTCAAAACCCAGGAAGCAGAGAACGACAAACTCCTCGACGGCGGCGCACTCGGCATCGATAGAAAACTCTACTACCGCGAACTCATCTCACGCTTCGGCCACCACCTCGCTCTCAACTGGAACCTCGGCGAGGAAAACAACGGCCAAACCGACGCCCAGCGCATCGCCATGGCAAAATACTTCCACGACCTCGACCCCTACCCGCGCAACATCGTCATCCACACCTACCCGAACGAAAAAAATAAAATCCACACCCCACTCCTCGGAAAAAAATCCGAACTCACCGGACTCTCCATGCAGGGCTCTCATCCAAAGTTCGACGACATCCATCGCGATGTCCTCGAATGGGTGAAAAAATCCAACGAGGCAGGCAAACCCTGGGTCGTCGCCGTCGATGAACCCGGCAGTGCCCACGAAGGCATCACCACCGACTTCGACGACGCGAAAGACCCGAATGAAAAAGGCAACTACACCGCCGCCCGCCACAAAGCGCTATGGGGCGTTCTACTCGCCGGCGGAGCAGGCACCGAGTGGTATT
The DNA here is from genome assembly GCA_041737575.1 of Akkermansiaceae bacterium. Lineage (GTDB taxonomy): Bacteria > Verrucomicrobiota > Verrucomicrobiia > Verrucomicrobiales > Akkermansiaceae > Luteolibacter. The sequence continues at coordinate 1,553 of JBGSRM010000110.1, read as the reverse complement.
TCGGATACAAATTCAAAGACTCAGACCTAACCCTACAAGACTTCCGCAGCCGCGACCTCTGGTGGGACTACTGCCGCCACGCCCTCACCTTCTTCTCTGAAAACAACATTCCCTTTCACGAGATGGAAAACCACAACGAACTGATCGGCAACGCACCAAACGGCAACGAAGCGGGCTACTGCTTCGCCAAACCGGGCGATACATACGTCGTATATCTCCCGAAAGGCGAAAAGAGAGACCTCATACCCGAAGGCGGAAGCTTCAGCATCCGCTGGTTCGATCCCCGCAACGGCGGCGCACTACAGACCGGCTCCATAGACTCGATGCCAGGCGGAATCGGAAACTCCATGGGCGCCCCCCCCTCCGACCCCGACAAAGATTGGGTCATCCTCGTCCGGAAAAAGTGAACTACACTTCTAACGAAACATGCCTTCGTTCATCATTGCAGTTCGGAATATATACTTCCGTGCTGACCCCTTCCACGTCATGATCCCCACACAAATCTATGAAAATTCTAATCGGTATCGCCTTAACATTCCTCCTCCCGCTGCAAGCCTCACAGCTCTCTTTGAGAACAGTAAAGCAACCCCTCTATCTTCACGGCAGTGAATCGGACTCGGTCATTCAGATCACGGACGTCCCCATCGCCAGTCACTACGCCGATCCGGAATGGCGGTTCTCTGCCATCTCAACACCTTTTGTTCCGGCGAGTGACGGCAGTTGGAAATCATCTCATGACGTGAATCTCGTCTCCCTCTATAAAATCAAAGTCCTTGGAACTTATGCAGAGAACAACCGTGATATGGAAGTCGTCATCGATGCCTCGGAAGCCAAATTACCCGAAGGCTACCCGTTCACTGTCGAACAGGTGATCGATGCCGCAACCACTTGCGTCAAACTCATGTATCCAACCACACCAAAGGATGAAGGAGTCCTGATCATCAAGGTCATTCCAAAAAAGTAATACGAAGCATTAAACCCGAACTCCGAACTCAAATAGGCAAGAAACCCAGTTTTACCAGAGAGCCGCAGAGGTTTTGGAGGACACAGAGAATCGCATTTTTAAGCTCCTCCGTGTTCTCCGTTTCCTCCGTCTCTCCGTTTTAAAATTAGCAGTAGTTCATCTAGAATTTCCGGTTTTCAGGTTAAAGCGAACCGCTATCACGCAAAATTTGTTTCCACTTCGCCACCATACGCATCATCGACTCCTCGCTTGTTAGAGCCTCCACCTCATCCGGCTTCACCCAGCGCAGATCATGTGACTCGTCACTCACCGTATATTCCACACAACCCTCCACTCGCAGCGCATATCGCACATCGTAATGTAAATGTTCCGCTTCGTTAGGCCGTGCAGGTATCGGATGAATATCGATGTCGAAAATCCCCTCCCCCACACGCTCAAACCCACTCAGTCCCGATTCCTCCTCCGCCTCCTTGATCGCCACCGCCAGCATATTGCTCTCACCATCCGCATGTCCCCCAAGCTGAAGCCAGCAATCCAGCTTGCGATGATGCGTCAGTAAAATTTCCGATCCATCCGCATTCACAACCCA
>JBGSRM010000082.1:0-6244 GCA_041737575.1 Akkermansiaceae bacterium | reverse complement strand
ACTAGTTGCTCAGGGGTGGTTTTGCCATTTCCCTCAGGCTTCATCTCTATGTCATCAATTTCGTCTTGATTCACCATGTTTTTCACTAGATCCGAGCGACCGTATTTCCAAAATATTTTGGCGATTTCCTTGTAGCGTTTGAGATTTTTGGGAGAGAGTTTCATGGTTGTTGTATAAGTTTTGATAACTCATGGAGGACACATGGTTCTAGGCATACTCTGGCTAGATTGAATCAATGAGTATATGGGTGGATACCCGACTACGTGAAGCTCTCGGATATTGGCAATGTAATAACCAATCCCTTTAGATAAGAGCGCTGGGGTTATCACTTCTCTGCCTTCTTCGGCAGGAATATGCTTTATTACCTAGTATAATACCCTATTTTTCTAACATGTTCCCAGTCTTACGTTTGATGAACGTCGTTGTGTAATAATCACTTTTCTATGGAAAATAATAACGAGGCACCAAGTGACATTGAGTTTTTAAAAGCAAGGTGATGGAGACTAGGTGGCAAAAGGTAAACCAGTCCCCATTGTTGCGGACGTTGAAGCGAGCTTGGGAACGTTGGAATGAAGTGGACGGCGATCAACGCTCTGCAGCCTATGCTTATTACATGCTACTTTCCATTTTGCCATTGACGATTCTTATGGTTACCGCTGGTTCGCTCTTTGTTGAACGCACAGTTGCAACGGAAGCGCTCGTGAAGCTGGGCAATCGTCACACGGTAATGACCATCGAACAGGAAGCTTCCGTTGTCGCAACGATTCATAGCATGCTGGACGCGCGTGGCACAATCAGCTTGTCCGCATTTCCTCTGTTGCTTTGGGGATCTCTCAAATTCCTGCGCACGCTCATTCGAACCACGAATCGCGTTTGGAAGTCGCCGGCCTATAACTGGTTTCGGTTGCCGATGAAAAGTCTCGGTTTACTTAGTATCACGGTGAGCGCGGTATTCATTGGCTTACTATTGCCCAGTTGGGCGCGATTGATTCAGCCACTGCTCACGAGTTATCTTTATTTTCCTCCGTGGGCGTTTGCCCTGCTATTTCACCTGATTCCGTGGCTAGTGCTATTCTATGGGTTACTCATGATTTACCGCCTGGCACCGAGTCGGCCGACGAAATTTTCCGAGGTCTGGATCGGCGCACTCGGCGCGACGGTATTTATTAGATTGGTCGAGTGGGTCTTCCTCATTTACTCATCCCACTTCGCGCAATTTAACGTGCTCTACGGTGCGCTCGGCAATATCGTTATTTTCCTGCTGTGGCTATACATCACTAGTTGCCTAGGTGTGTTCGGCATCTGCTATTGCGCGGCGCAGGCAGAAATTCGCCATATCGCTGATCGTCAGCGTGACGAAATTATTAAGAAAGCCAAAAGCTAGGTGATGAACTGACTTGTCGACTCAGACCTTCTCATCGATGCATCTCAACACCACGGGGGCGTGATCCACTGAGCTTCTCCCTAACTTCCATCGCTGTATGTTCATTGCAATATGGGCAGCGGAACCGCTCCTTGAACATGATCGCAAGAGCCACCCGCAGTTTGTAGCTGCCTAGTAAGCGTTTGGCTTTACGGTGTTTCATGCAGGCCATTGGCGCGAGAACCGGAGTCCTGCACAATGGGCAGCCGGCATGGGACGCCGCAATCCATTGGGCAACAATGAGCACAAAAGTGATGACCAGAAGAACTGAACCTATAATCATCATATGGAGGTCATTGGCAAACAAAGAAACCAGCAGCAATCCGCTGGCTGTCAAAATGAGCAGTCGGTTACCTAGCAGCAGATAACTAGCTATCCGTAGGCGGCGGACATCTGTAACGGAACTTGGATGGTGCATAATTTTAGTATCCCGAAGTGTCATGTTTCGCAGACGTGGAAACCTGCTTGATTTTAATATCTATTGCTGCTCGCTTCTTACCGATTGCCTTTTCCGCTTCCTCTCCTAGGATAAGTAAATCTTTGGTCTTTGTAGGAAGTCTTCCGAAGGATTTGAGATCCTCAGAGAGATTTTTTTCGGCTTTCTGGCGTTTTAGCGGCATACTTGGCATCCATGCTGCCAAGGCTTGTGAGGTTTTTCCATGGGGTTAAACCCGACTACTGACGTGCACTTTCAATTCGGCTGAATGCTCCTGCCAGTCATCAACTAGCGGAAGGATTACGCCGGGGATTGTTTTTCCATCGAGCGTGAGAAGATTTTCTTCTGCGGAGCCCTCGGCGAGTCTTGAAATCGTGATGTGATAGACAGTCTGGTGATAGCGGTAGTGGATTTTATAGGTGTCCCAAGCATCGGGAAGGCGGGGCTGGAGGCGGAGTTGGTTTCCTTCGCGGTGAACTCCCAACAAAGTTTCCAACAGAAGACGATACATCCAACTCGCGGAACCTGTATACCAGGTCCAACCGCCGCGCCCGGTGTGTGGTGCGACTCCATAGACATCCGCCGCGACGACGTAGGGCTCGACCTTGTAAGTCGCGATTTGTTCGGGAGATGAGCCGTGATTGACAGGATTGAGAAGGGTAAAAAGTTCCCACGCCCGCTGGTTTTCACCCATGCTTGCGAAGGCCATCGCGGTCCAGATGGCGGCGTGTGTGTATTGTCCGCCGTTTTCTCGGACACCGGGTATGTAGGCTTTGATGTAACCGGGATTGAGCGGGGATTTGTCGAATGGCGGATCGAACAATTGAATCAGGCCCGCATCGCGACGGACGAGACGTTTATCCACTGCTTCCATCGCTTGGCGGGAGCGCTGAGGATCACCCGCTCCGCTGAGGATAGCCCAGCTCTGCGGAAGGGAATCGATCTGGCATTCCTGATTCAAATGAGAACCGAGCGGATCGCCGTTGTCGAAATAGGCGCGACGATACCACTCACCGTCCCATGCGTTTTGCTCGATGCTTTTCTGCAACTCCTGCGCTTGGTCGAGGCAGCGTTTCGCGAAATCATGATCGCCGCGGGCGCTTGCCAGTGGAGCGAAGTGAGTGAGCACCTCGTAAAGAAAAAACGCGAGCCAGACGCTTTCGCCGCGACCGTCTTTTCCGACAAGATTCATGCCGTCGTTCCAATCTCCGCAACCCATCAACGGCAAGCCGTGTTGACCGAATTTCAGGCCGTTTTCAATCGAACGCACGCAATGCTGATAGAGCGTGCCGGATTCCTCCGCGTGATTTGGAAGATCATAATAGGCCTCCTCCTCATGCTTCACGGCGCGGGCTTCGAGGAAGGGAATCATTTCATCAAGCACACCCGTATCCGCGATGCATTTGATGTAACGACATGTCACGTATGGCAGCCATAGATAGTCGTCCGAAAAATGCGTGCGCACACCACGTCCAGCCGGAGGATGCCACCAATGTTGCACGTCGCCTTCCCTGAACTGCCTCGCGGCGGCACGGAGCAAATGTTCGCGGGTGAGCGCGGGCTCAGCATGCACCAGTGCCATGGAATCCTGCAACTGGTCACGGAAACCAAAAGCACCGCCGGATTGATAGAAACCCGTGCGACCCCAGAGTCGGCAACTCAAGGTTTGATAGAGCAACCAACCGTTCGCCATCACGTTCACGGCGGGATCGGGCGTATCCACATTCACCGCGCCAAGCGTCCGGTTCCAATGCGACCAAACACCTTTCAATGTCTCTTGTGCCACATCCGCGCCACGGAAGCGATGGATCAGATTCTGCACGTCCCGGACGCCACGGCCGACTCCGAGACGGAAAGTGGTTTCGCGCTCCTGACCATCTGTTAGATCGATGGTGACTTGCATCGCGCCGCAAGGATCAAGTCCTGCTCCGACACGGCCGGAAAGACGTTCGCGTTTCATGGCGGCAGGTTGCGAGAGGTTGCCGTTTCTACCTATGAATTCCTTGCGATCTCCCGTGACGGTGCGTTTGGAATCGTTGACATCGAGGAACACGATGCGATCGGGGAACTCGGTGTTGTCGAGATTGCGCACCAGTAGCGCGCCGGTTTTGAGATCCAATTCTGTCCGCACGTGAAGCAGGCTTTTTTGTCTCAGATCGCCGAGCACCCATTCCCAAAATCCTGTGACCGAAAGACGGCGTGGCCTTCCGGAAATATTTTTCAATTTCAACACCGTGAATTTCACCGAGGCATCCATAGCCACATAAACCCAGAGTTCGGATTGGATGCCGTATTCCGTATGTTCGAAGACGGTGTATCCGAATCCATGACGAATGACGTAGGGAGTCTTGCCTCGCGCAGGTGTGGGCGTGGGCGACCAGTATTGTCCGCTTTGTTCGTCGCGGATGTAGAATGCCTCGCCGGTGGTGTCGCGGATGGGATCGTTGTTCCAAGGCGTTAGGCGGAATTCATGCGCGTTTTCGGCCCATGTGTAGGAAGAGCCGCCTTCCGAAATTACTGTTCCGAAGTGTGGGTTGGCAATGACGTTGACCCACGGCGCGGGTGTCACTTGTCCCGGCTGAAGGGTGATGACATATTCATGACCGTCGCGCGTGAAGCCGCCGTATCCATTGGAAAAAATCAATTCGCGGACAGGTAGAGGCTGGCTGGGTGTTTCGACTTGAACGCGGATCGGTGTTAATATCGGTATCAGTGCTTGAAATTCACCGCGAGTTTCAATTTGTTCCGCCAGTGTTCCTTTTTCGTCGTCGATAACGATCCTTGCCGTGGCTGAAAGCAAAAAGCGGTCATCGTTAGGAATTTGATCGAGTCCCCGAACGAAGATGCCTCCGGGTTTATCCAGCATGTAGGCCTCTGTCCCTGATGAGATCAATCCGGAGATGCTGTTCTCAAGCGATTGACGGTAAACCGAAACGTCCTCGTGCAGGATCACCAGATCAACCGTAAGGCCTTTGCTTCTCCAGTAGGCGTGTGCGCGTACCAGTTGGCGGACAAGCTCGATTTTCTCCACATCGCTGATTCGGAGAAGAATCATCGGAATATCACCGGAAATGCCGTAACTCCAGAGACCCGTTTTACCACGCTTGTTGGCGAGCAAGATGCTTGAGTTGGCGCGTCGGATGGGCACGGCGTAGATCAAAGCACCGGCCATACGACCATAGAGCTGCGCCTCGGTTTCAGTGATGTCGAGATGATACAGAGTCACCTGGTTGTGAGTCCACGCGAGATCGAAGGCGCGCTCCGCCATCTGTGAGCTTTGATATTTTTCTGCATGAGCCAGGGCGGTCTCGCGGGTTTCCGTTACCCCCATGACGAGACTGACGACAGCACTGCCATGCGGTGGCAGGATGACAGTGCGTCGAAGTGATACGATGGGGTCGAGCACGGAGCCAACCGTATTGGATAAGGGCGATTTGTTCCGCATGGCTGCGGGATGCGCCATGTTGCCACCACGTCCGACAAAGCGGGCACGATCCGTTTCGTAGGATACGTTGCTGATATCGCCATGATTCCCGACCATGAGATGCAGCAACCACGGAGGCGTTTCGGTTTCGGAACGCGCGCGGCGGGCGCAAAGAATGGCGGAGGTTTCTGGAACGAATTCGGTTTGCACGAAAAGATTGCTGAACGCGGGATGCGCCTGATCTGCAGATTGTGTCGCCAGAACGACTTCGGCATAACTGGTGAGTTCAATTTTCCGTTCGAATGCGGAACGGTTGTTGATGGTGATGCGGCGCAGCTCCACGTCGTCTTCGGGCGAGACACTGATTTCCGTATGGATATCGAGATCCGCATGGCTATGCCGGAACTCGGCGCGCGACTGCGTGAAGATCGCCTCATAACATTGCGTGGTTTGCAAGGTGGGTTGATGGGCGGTTGACCAGAAATCACCGGTCGCCAGATCACGGATGTAAACAAACGTTCCCCAACCATCGCATGTCGCGTCCTCACGCCAGCGGGTAACTGCCATGTCGTGCCAGCGGCTGTAACCGCCGCCCGCACTGCTGATTGCAACATGATAACGACCGTTGGAAAGAAGATGCACATCCGGAGAGTCACGTGTCGGATTTGTAAAAATACGCATCATTTTCTCTGGTTCGGAGTAAGTCTCTTCCGATGTCTCACGCGCCGGATTATCGGTGTGTACACGGGCTGAGCTTCTCGGCACTCTTTCATGAAGGAGAAGTTCCGCGGCATTAAGCACCGGACAAGCCATGAAACGCCGCTGCATCGGGTTACCGTGTAACAGGTTGTCTATGGCCAGAAAGCTCATGCCCTGATGATGTGCCATGAAAGAGCGGACGCTGACGCTGGATTTATCGTGAGGCAGTCTTGATGGAGTGTAATCGACGGCTTCATAGAAT
>JBGSRM010000049.1:0-7287 GCA_041737575.1 Akkermansiaceae bacterium | reverse complement strand
TGGGAGTTTGTTGGAAGCGGAGAACTGTGTGATGAAGGAAAATTACCAGAATGGAATCGAGAGCTGGGAGGGTGGTGCGGTGATACTTTCGAAGAACCGGTGTGAGGATAACAGTCGGAATGGCATACACATTGATATAGGTGCTGCATCCGCGACGATTTTAGACAACGAGTTGGTTAGGAATCGTGAGTATGGTTTGGTTTTGAGCAGGGCGGGATCGGGATTGGTGAAAGGGAATGTGCTGGGTGGGAATGATTTGGGGGGGCTTGTGATACGTTCCGAAGGGAAAGAGGTGGAGGTTAAGGGCAATACGCTCGAAGCGAATAGCGGGCCGGGACTGGTTTTGGAGGCGGGTATTGCGAAGGCGAAGTATTCTGAGAATCGTGTTGAGAAGAATCGAGGCGGGAATTTAGTGGATGATGTGGTTTTTGAGGAGTAGGTATAAGGATTTTGTTGGAGCGAAGGTTATGAACTCTTGCAAGGAGGGAAGTGAGGAGTGAGGATTTCGGGAGATGATTTCGGTGATGGATAGTGGTGTGGGGGGAGACCTTGTAGAGGAGGTTCGCGAGGTGTTTTCGCGGACGGGTGTGCTGTCGAAATCGAAGGATTTTGAGTACAGGCCGCAGCAGGAGGAGATGGCGGGTGGGGTTGCGGAGAGTTTTCTAACAGGTCGTCCGTTGGTTGTGGAGGCGGGGACGGGAGTTGGGAAGTCTTTGGCTTATTTGGTTCCGGCGGCGAAATTCGCGTTGCAGACCGGTAGAAAGGGAGTGATTTCAACGCATACGATCAATTTGCAGGAGCAGTTGGTGAGGAAGGACATTCCGCTTGTTAGAAAAATATTGGGTGAGGAGTTGCCTGCGGTGTTATTGAAGGGGAGGGGGAATTATTTGTGTCCGGCGAGGTTGCGTCGGGCTTGGGAGCAATCGAGTGATTTGTTTACTTCGAGTGAGAGCGAGGAGTTGGAGCGGATACGGAAGTGGGCGGATCAGACGCGGGACGGGACTTTGAGTGGGATTCCGTTTCAACCGACACCAAAGGTTTGGCAGCAAGTTTGCAGTGAGGCGCATTCCTGCACGCAGAGGTATTGTGGGCCGAAGGGAAATTGTTGGTTTCAAGAGGCGAGGAAGGCGGCGGCGGATGCGAAGCTGGTGGTGGTGAACCATACTTTGTTTTTCGCTTTGTTGAATACGATGGATATGGTGGGAGATGATGGAGGTGCGGCGATGGAGGGATTTTTGTTTCCGAATGATTTCGCGGTTTTGGATGAGGCGCATACGGTTGAGCAGGTGGCGGCGGTGCAGTTGGGGCTGAGAATTTCGCAGGCCGGGCTGAGATATGAGTTGCAGCGTTTATACAATCCGAAGACGAGAAAGGGAGTATTGAAGTCGTATGGCAAGGCCGGGCCGATGATGGCGGTGGAGCGTGGGTTGGTGGCGGTTGAGAAATTTTTCGGACAAGTGGGGAATGCGGCGAAGTTTGGCGAGTGGTCGAAGGAATACCGAGTGAAGAAGACGGAGTTGGTTGAGAATTCGCTGTCTGCTCCGTTGAGGAATATTTGGGAGGAGCTTGCGGAGATGGCGGAGGATGTGGAGAATGATTCGGCGAAAAGCGAGCTGATGGATGCAGCGCGGAAGATGCGTGATGCTCATGCGGATGTCGGGGAGTTTCTGGATCTCAAGGATGATGGCTGTGTGTATTGGGTGGAGAGGAGCGGGCGTGAGGAGAGTCAGTTCAGTTGCCACGGTGCACCGGTGAACGTTGCGGAGAAGCTGCGTCCGTTGCTTTTTTCGGGAAAGAAGTCGTTGGTGATGGCGAGCGCGACTTTGGGTGTTGGTGATCCGGGGCTTGGGTATTTCAGGAAACGGGTGGGGGCTGAGGATGCGAGGGCTTTGAGCATCGGGAGTCCGTTTGACTATAAGACTCAGATGAAGGTGAGGATTTACAAGTCCATGCCTGATCCGGGGACGAAGGATTTTGATGAGAAATTGGCCAAAGGAATTATGGATGCGGTGACGGTGAGTGAGGGCCGGGCTTTTGTGTTGTTCACGAGTTACCGGACGATGCGCGATGCTGCTACTAGGTGTGAGGGATATTTCAAGAAGAAGGGATGGAAGGTTTTGATGCAGGGAGATGGGATGACGAGGCACCGGATGTTGGAGAATTTTAGGGAGGATGTGAGCAGTGTGTTGTTCGGGACGGACAGTTTTTGGACGGGTGTGGATGTGCCGGGTGAAGCGTTATCGCATGTGATTGTGACGAGGTTGCCATTTGCTGTTCCGGATCATCCGCTTACGGAATCGCGCTTGGATGCGATCCGTGAAGCGGGAGGAAATCCGTTTACGGAGTATTCCTTACCGGAGGCGATTTTGAAATTGAGGCAGGGGGTCGGGAGGTTGATTCGGACGAAGAAGGACAGCGGTTTGGTATCGATTTTGGACAACAGGATTGTGACGAAGTATTATGGCAAAGCGTTTATGAAGGCATTACCTGATGCACCGGTGGAAATTATCACGCAGATGATTTGAGCGATGAGGTTGATTTTTTTGATGACAGGGCTGGCGGTGTTTTTCCTGCTTGGGTGGGCATTGTTCGGTGAGGGTTTGGAGGAGATGTGGGATGTGGATAACCTGGCGGGGAGGTTTGAAGAGGCGAAGAGCTGGGCGTGGTTGTTAGGGATTTTGTTGTTGTTGGGTGATTTGCTTTTTCCGATTCCTGGGACGGTTGTGATGTCTGCCTTGGGTGCGGTTTATGGATTTTGGTTGGGTGGTTTACTTTCGGCGGGTGGGGCGATGTTGGCGGGGATGTTGGGGTATGGAGTGGGGCGGTTTTTCGATGAGAAATTTGCGAAGCGGTGGTTGGGCGAAAGGGATTTTGAAAAGGGGAAAAGCATGTTTGAGAAGAGCGGGGCTTGGGTCGTGGCGATGAGTCGGGCGTTGCCGATATTGCCTGAGGTGCTCGCGTGTATGGCGGGTTTGTTGCGGATGCCGTTTGGAAAATTTGTCATTGCGCTTGGCTGTGGATCCGTGCCGATGGGATTTTTGTTCGCGTGGATAGGGACAGTCGGGCGTGAGCAACCTGAATGGGGCTTGGCGTTTTCGCTTGGGGTGCCGGCGGTGTTGTGGGGGGCGGCGGCATTGATGAGGAGGAGGTAGGAAGCGCGGGAGAGCGTGGCTCCCAACCGCCAAGCCCATCCTAGACAAACACACTGGAGTGACGTAATTTTCAGTCATGCGATATTCAGTCATGCTTGAACGCGTTCCCGAAGAGGAAGATATGGCCGGCTACTATTATGCCCACATACCATCGGTTGGACTTACAACGCACGGCAAAGGCATGGAGGGTGCATTGGACGCGGCACGTGATCTTCTTTCTCTTTGGAATGAGGAAAAGCGCGCCTGTGGTGAGTCTGTTTCCAATGTCTCCGAGACGATTCTTGCAACCGTAGAAGTCGCCTGACATGCCACATAAGGCAAAAGAAGTTTTGAGTAAGCTGAAGCGAGCCGGTTTCGAAGAGCGAAGGCAAAGTGGATCGCATCTCGTGCTACGTCATGAGGACGGTCGGCAAACATATCTTCCCATGCATACCGGCGACGTGCCATATGGCACCTTCCGCTCCATTCTCAAACAGGCTGGCCTTACTGAAGAGGAATTCCGCAATCTTTGAAGTGCCTGTTGACTCGAAAATTTTGACTCAGAGAAAGGCGGTGAGATTTACCAAGATCAGGATAGGTCTTGCTTCGGTGTCGCTTTTTTCTAGATCGATTACGAGATTGATGGACCAGTCGTTTAGGTCTTCGGGATCGACGAGGATTTGTTCGTAGATCCAGCGGCGTGGGGATTCCTCGGTGATACGCGTGTGTTTGGTGGCGCGGGCTTCGGGGTCGAGACGTATGCGTGTGTGTTCGTCGAAGTAGTTGTCTAACAATTTCTCGATGCGTGCGGCGGTCCACGGTGTTCCATCGGGATCATTCGGTTCGATTTGCGATAAAATAGCGGCGGTGTTTCCCTCGGCGAAGGCTTTTACCAGGGTGAAGATTGTATTTCTCAGGGCGCGGGTGAAGGCGGTGCGGTTGCGGGTGAAGACGATCGCTTTGCGCTCGGCTGGGAGACGATCTTCTAGCGGCACGTAATCTGGGTTGCGCAGTTTTTCCCATTCATCGAGCAGGCTGGAATCGACGTTTCGGACGATGTCTTCGAAGTATTCTTCCGCTTCGATGATTTCCGGGGTTTTGAGGAGCGGTGGGATGGTTTGCGAGATCACTTTGTAAACTTCCGAAACGTGGCGAAGCAGTACCGCTTCGCTGCGTTCTAGTCCGTAGGTTTTGATGTAATCTTCGAATGACTGCCAGTTCTCGAACATTTCACGGGCGATCGCTTTGGGGCGAACGGCGGTTTCCTTCATCCACGGCCGCTGTGCGACAAAACTGTTATAAGTGTCGTAGATGAAATCTTTTCCCGGCTTCGGCCACTCGACTTGCTCGAGCTGCTCCATGCGATCATCAAATTCAACGCCTTCGTTTTTGAGGCGGGCGATGAGTTCGTTTTTCAAGAGATCGACCTGTTTGCGTAGGATGACATCGGGGTTTTCGAGGATGGACTCGACCAAGGAGATGACGTTGAGTGTGTGATCGGGAGCCTCGGAGTCTAGTTGTGGAATGGCATCTAGCAGGTAGATGCCGAGGGCTTGGTTCATGGAGAAGTCGTCCTGTAGGTCGATGTTGAGGTGGACTTTCACCGGGCCTTTGCGTTGGGAAGGTGGAATGATTTTCAGGATGTTGCCCTCGACGAGTCCTCGGAAAAGCTGGAAGGCGCGGCGGCGCATGGCGTTTTTTTTGGCTGGGGTTTCGTGGCTATCTGCGATGATTTTTCGCAGTGCGGCGCAACCGTCCTCGTGCTCGCGGGAGAGGACGTTAAGGAGCATCGAGTGCTGGACTTGGAGGCTGGAGACGAGTTTTTCCGGTGCTCCGTCTATGAGGCGGCGGAAGCTGTTTTCGTCCCAATTGACGAAGCCTTTTTCGGGTGGCTTGCGTTTTACGAAGCTCTTCTTTTTGGAGGCGGTGGCTTTTTTCTCAAGTCGGATGTTTTCGATGACGTGCTCCGGTGCCTGCGCGACGACGGTTCCGCTGGTATCGAATCCGCGGCGTCCGGCGCGTCCGGCGATCTGTTTGAAATCGCGGACTGCGAGGGTTTTTGTGGCGTTGCCGTCGTATTTGAACAGGCGGGTGAAGACCACGGTTCGGATCGGGACATTGACGCCGACTCCGAGGGTGTCGGTTCCGCAGATGACTTTGAGCAGGCCTTTTTGCGTGAGTTTTTCGACGAGGATGCGGTATTTCGGAAGCAGTCCGGCATGGTGGATTCCGATGCCGTGTCGCAGTAGTTTTGAAACTTCTTTGCCGTAGGGACTGCGGAAATTTGCGTCGTGCAGGATCTCGGCGATGGATTGTTTTTCCTCCTTCGTGCAGAAGTTGGCGCTCATCAGATTCTGAGCTGTTTCGGCGCAGGCGAGTTGGGTGAAATGGACGAGATACACGGGTGATTTTCCGGCTTCGACGAGTTCGGTGATTTTTTCCTGAAGCGGTGTCTCGCTGTATTCGAAGTCGAGGGGGACTGGACGTTGTTCGGATTTCACCAGGACGGTGGAAGTGCCGGTGAGTTGGGTGAGGGAGTTCTCGAAAAAGGCCGTTTCGCCGAGCGTGGCGGACATCAGAAGAAATCGCGCTTGGGGGAGGGCGAGCAGGGGGACCTGCCATGCAAATCCGCGTGAGGTGTCGGAATAATAATGGAACTCGTCCATGATCACGTCGTCCACTTTGGCGCGGTCGCCTTCTCGGAGTGCGAGGTTAGCGAGGATTTCGGCGGTGCAGCAGATGACGGGCGCGCTGGGATTGACCGTGGCGTCGCCGGTGATCATGCCGACTTTTTCCGGACCGAAGATCTGGCAGAGCGAGAGGAATTTTTCGTTGGCAAGCGCCTTGATCGGGACGGTGTAATAGGAGCGGCGGTTCTGGCAGATCGCTTTGAATTGCATCGCTAGCGCGACCATCGATTTCCCGGAACCGGTGGGAGTGTTGAGGATGACGTTGTTGCCAGCGTAGAGTTCAAGGATCGCTTGTTCTTGATGATCGTAGGGCTCGATGTTGGATTCGATCAGATAGTCGAGAAACGCGCTGAGGATATCGTCGTTGGAGGAGGGATCGGCGAGTTGGGTTGGATCGAGAGCAGGCATGGGCTAAGAGCGTGATAGATGGGGCTTTGGCTTACGATTGACTCAATCACGCTGTTAGTGGGCAAGGTGCAAGATTGCCCTGCTACGAGCTTAGGTTAGCGATGTATTCTTTGGCAGAGAGTCGTGCTTGTGTATCGGCGTATAGGATTTGGTCGAGGGTGGGGCGGGGGATGGTTTGATGGGATTGCATGACGGCGGCGACAGTTTCCCAGATGGCAGGAAAGCGGATTTTTCCTGAGCGGAAGGCATCGACGGCGACTTCGTTGGCGGCGTTGAAGACGACGGGGAGGGTGCCGCCAGTTAGACCGGCTTGGCGGGCGAGGTTGAGGGCGGGAAAATCTTCGCTGCGCGGTGCGAAGAATTCGAGTTTGGAGAGTTCGGAAAAGTTGAGAGGTTTCAGTGAACTGGCAAGTCGGTTCGGGTAGGTGAGGGCATACTGGATGGGAAACGCCATGTCGGTTTGGGAGAGTTGTGCGAGGACGGAGCCATCGGTGAACTCGACCATCGAATGGATGATGGATTGGGGGTGGATGATTGTTTCGATACGATCCATTTCGATGCCGAAGAGCCAGCGGGCTTCGATCATTTCGAGGCCTTTGTTGAAGAGGGTTGCGGAGTCTATGGAAATTTTAGGACCCATATCCCATGTGGGATGTTTGAGAGCCATTTCCGGGGTGACGTTGCAGAGATCGCTTGCGGGGGTGTTGCGGAACGGCCCGCCGGATGCGGTGAGGATGAGGCGGGAAATTTCGGTGGAGGGGCCGCGGTGACCTTCTAGGCACTGGAATATGGCGTTGTGCTCGGAATCGACGGGGAGGATGCGTATGTTTTTCTCGGCAGCTTTTGATGTGATGATATCGCCCGCCATGACGAGGATTTCCTTGGAGGCGATGGCGAGATCTTTGCCTGCTTCTATAGCGGTCAGGGCTGGGTATAAGCCGGCAGTTCCAACGATCGAGACGAGGACGATGTCCGCCTCTTCCAGGCTGGCGAGGGTATTTAGTCCATCGGCGCCTACGTGAAGTTTGACATTTTGAGGGATGATTTCACGGAGTTGT
>JBGSRM010000257.1:0-4488 GCA_041737575.1 Akkermansiaceae bacterium | reverse complement strand
GGTTTTTTTCTCAACACTCATGCGGATGTCGAGGCCTTCTGGTTTATCGCGGTGTTTTTCCCACCAGGTTTTTAGGAATTCCTGGTCTTTATCGGTAAGGCTAGCCAGGGGAACGTTGGCGATGCTTTTGTTAGCGGTTTTGACGACTATGTTTTCGCCTTCGATGGCTACGAGTTCGACTTCGATGCTTTTGCCGTCCTTGTTGGTGATGGTGTGGGTTTCTGCGAAGAGGGCGGTCGCGAGGAGGAGGCAGATGAGGGGAGTGAGGAGGGGATGTTTCATCGTTGTTTGAGGGGTGAAGGTGGTGAGAGTGGCTAGCAGAGGCGTATCATATCTTTTATAAATTGGCACCAAAGAAATAGGAGGCCGCGTTTGGAGTAGCGGAAGAAACCGTCGTTGGTGATTTTGATGATACCGGATTTGAGGTTGTGATCTATCTGCTGGCGCATTTCTTTTTCGATATTTTCATCGAGGGAATCGGGGTCAGGAATGAGGAGGTCATTCGGAGAGATTTTCATTTTTTGGAGGAAGGAGCGGTGGTCTTTGAGGATTTGGTGGAAGCAGGATTTTTCGCAGGGGACATGGTTCCATTTGAGACCCGGGGAGGAGCGGAGGGTGGGGGCGAATGGGAAATTGGTGGTGCGCCATGTTTTTCCGGAGGAGTCGGTGGAGGTGACGGAGATGAAGGCGAAGGCGACGTCGTCGTTTTCGCAGAGGCAGAGGGCTGCGACGGCGCGTTCTTCCGGGTTCCAGAAGAGTCTGAAGTGCTGGTGCATTCCGGACCATTGCCATGAGCAGTCGGAGGCGTGGTCGAAGCCGGCTTCCTCCATGCCAGCGGCGGCTTCGACGGCGTTGGGGAAGAAAGATGCGTTGGGAGGGTCGCGGTGGCGGAGGCGATTGTTGACGGGCATGCGGAGGCGGCGGATGTGTGTGAGCAGTTCGATCCAAGGGAGGAAGAACCAGAGGGAGGAGCCTGCGATGCCGATGAGGAAGCTGCCGCTGATGAAGTAGAAGAAGGTGAAGGTGGCGAAGAGGAAGGCGAAGGCGCCGATTTTGCGTGAGAGGTTGTTGCGAGATGAGCGCAGAGCTATCGCCATGACGAACAGGCCGATGACGATGAGGGTTTCACGCATAAATTTTCAAATTTTAAATTTCAAATCTCAAGGAAGATGAAGTCAAAAGATAGTCCTGTTTCTGAAACTTGAACTTTGAATTTTGAGATTTGAATTTTCACTCGGCCAGGGCCCGCATGAGGTAGGGGGACGGGCGGAAGTTCTCGATGAGGATTTCCTGTTTACCGTTCCGGTTCATGCGGACCTGGCTGAGGTTGAAGTTGGGTGTTTTGTGGGGTGCGAAGAGGATGTCGTCGTGGGTGGCGTTCTGGTGTTTTTTGAACATTTCCGGGAGGATGTCTCCGCCGAGATGGTCATCGCGTCCGGTGGCGAGGTGGCAGGTGCCGAGGACTTTTTCGTCCTGGATGTCGGCATAGGAGACGGGGAGGACTTGGGTGCCGAAGCCGAGTTCGCCGAGGGTTCCGGTCATGGGGTCGTCGGCGAGGCGGGCGTTGTGGGCATCGATGGTGGATTGGTTTCCGGCGATGAGTGTGGATTTGATGATGTTGCGGTCTTTTACGTCGAGGACACCAAGGGTGCCGTCTTCGTATTTCATGGGGAACTGGCCGTTGGCGCTGGTGGGGACGAAGTAAACCTCGCCAGCTGGGAGGTTGGCGATGTCGGGTTTTTCACCGAGGCAGAGGCCGTGGGATTTTTGTGCTTCCTGTTGGTCGAGTTCGAGGGTGGCGGTGAGGGTGCGGCCGTCTTCCAGGGCGAAGTCGATTTCGATGGAGTCGGCTTTGGTGAGGGCGAGGCGGAGTTTTTCGGCATCGCGGGAGACTTCGCGGTAATCGACGGCGAGGCCGGAGTTGAGGATGACGTCGTTGAGGCCGTGGAGGGTGGCGCCGCGGAATCCGAATTGCTTGGCTTTCGCTGTGAGAGGAGCGGTGGCGGAGAAGGTGGAGATGCAGAGGATGAGGTCGTAGTTTTGGTAGATGTCGCGGTCGAGGGAGAGAAGGTTTCCGTTGGTGTCCCAGACTTCGTCGGCGAGGTCGAGGTTGGAGCCGTGTGTGCAGCGGTAGGCGAACATTTCGCCGCCAGTCATGCCGAGTTTGTCGAGGGCGTGATGATGGAGGGCGGTGTAGAAGTGTTTGTGGGCGTTTTTCTGGATGGGGAAGTTCGGGTGGTTGAGGAAGGCGAAGTTTTTGATGAGGTCTTGGGGTTCATCGAAGTCGATGAGGATGCAGACTTTGCAGCCTTGGGTGGGTTCAAAGACGGTGTGCAGGAGACGGACCAGATCGAATTCCGGGAAGTTGCGGTTCTCCGGGTTGAGGAGGATTTCAGGGGCGAGGTAGTCCGGAAGGGATGTGAGTGTGGTGCTTGCCATGTTGGTGGAAAGTAAAGGGATGATGCGGGTGTGCAAGGGGGTATTTTTGGGAAAATTGATGTGTGGACAATGTATTTTTGGGGTGAATGGCTGATTTTTTAACCACGAAAGGCACGAAATGAAGAGGTTGTTATACTTACATCCGCAGTTGGTTTTGCGAGGGAAGGAAAAAATGGAACCACGAATTTCACGAATCTCACGAATTTTCTGAGGGATTGCGGATACTACTTCGCTACCCACTTCGCATAAAGCTACGACGAACAAGATACACGGAATACACGGAATGAATAGAGGAACAAGGAGTTCGAGATATGAGAGCTGTTTGGATCGTTCTTTATTACGGGACAAGTGCCCGTGTGTGATTGGAACCGCTTTGTGCGGAGCCGTACGCAGGGTGGTGTGGGACTCGGGAGCTAACCACTCCCGTGGACCCGATTCTCTTTCATTTATTCATCTGAACGGTCGATTTTCTGACACTTGGCCTGCCTCCCAAGGTGCACGCTTAAGGTATCCGCCAGATGTCCAGCAATAGAGGAATCTCACCCTCTCCTTCGATACGGGATCCAAAACGAATCCTGTTGCTCCAATCCAAGGACCACGCCCATCCGTAAGATACCGATGAATCGCTGTTATCTCGACTTCAGTGCCAGGCATGATCCATCCCTCAGTTCGCCACGAATTACCACCTTCACGTTTGTCATAAAGGTGATGCGTCTCTCCATGATGTCTCTTGGAATAGGGTCCAAGCTTAAATAATAGTGCTTGCCGCTTAATCGTCTGCGGTTCTGTTAAATACGAATTGAACTCTTGGGTGTGGCCTATCGATTTCACGCACGCCGATGCGCTCAATAAGAGGCAACCTACGATGAGTCTTGATGTTAATCGAATGAGCATAGATTCTTTAGAGAACGGTATTTATTTGTATCCCTCCTCGCGGTGATATCCGGTGAGGAACTCATTCGGCAGGAGAGGGGAAAATCTCTGGGATATCAAGGATTTTCCTGTGACGGGTGTCGTCGCGTAAAAGGTTTCACCTCACGCGATTAGCGAATCAGGCTTGAGGAGGGGACGGATGGGTTGAGGGATTTGGAGATTTATTCGCCTAGGTCGATTTCGTTGTCTTTTCCGTCTTGGGGGCGCATTTGTTCGAGGAGGTCGGAGCGGTCATCGAGTTGGTTCCAGACGTTGCGGGTGGCGTAGATGGGTGCTTGGGCGCGGACGGCGATGGCGAGGCAGTCGGAGGGGCGTGCGTCGAGCTCGACGATTTTTTTCTCCATGATTTCGTTTTCCGCCTGGAGGATGAGGCGGGCGAAGAAGACATCGCCTTCGACGCGATGGATGATGACACGGGAGACGGAGGCACCGAAGGCTTTGAGGGTGAGCATGTAGAGGTCGTGGCTGAGTGGGCGCGGGGGTTGTTGGCCGCTCATGACGGTGTTTATGGAGAGGCCGACGGCGGGGTCGATGAAGAATACGATGACTTTCTGGCCATCGCCGAGGAAGACGGCGCAGCCGGATTGGGTGGGGAGGAGGGCGATGAGTTCTACGCGGACGAGGTCGGGCATGATTGATTGTGCTTAGTGCTTAGTGCTTTGTTTTTTCAACCGCAAATGAACGCGAATGCACGCTAATGAAGACTTGGGTTGTGTTTTTTTTGTGCTTAGGTTGATGCGGCGGATTCGGATCCGCCGCTCCTTTTTTGGGAGAGGAATTTGCGGGATTGGTGGACGTATTTGAGGGCCCAGTCTTTGATTTTGGATTGTTCGTCGAGGGGGATGATTTTGATGATTTTTGCGGGGGAGCCGAGGACGAGGGAGCCGGGTGGGATGATGGTTCCGCCGGTGACGAGGGCGCCAGCGCCGATGATGCAGCGTTCTCCGATGACGGCGCCGTCGAGGATGATGGCACCCATGCCGATGAGGGTTTCGTCTTTTACGGTGCAGGCGTGGAGGATGGCGGAGTGACCGACGGTGACGAGTTCGCCGACATAACAGCCGAAATCGTCGGAGAGGTGGATGACGGCGTTGTCCTGGATGTTGGATTGGGGGC
>JBGSRM010000255.1:0-7715 GCA_041737575.1 Akkermansiaceae bacterium | reverse complement strand
CGAGCTGTACGTGCCCGCCCAGCCCTAAAAGCACACGCTCGCGAGTTCACCCCCCTGTTGGGCGACCTAAAATCCGCCGGAAATCATATTCCGGCGGATTTTTATTTCCCAAAACTCACCTCTTCCCAACCTTCATCGGCTCCAACATCGCACCTCCACCCCTCACCACCTCACCCTTCTTCCTACTCTTCAATACCCCATCAATATCCGCAACCAACCAAGCCTTCTCCTCCCCCTCCAGATTCGATCCGAACCTCAACTTCCCCTCGATCCCTCGAATCTCAATCCCATACACCGGCTGATAATTCCTCTGATAAAACACCTTCTCCGCCACACTCGTAACACCCTTCTCCTGCAATACCTTCTCCCTCACCTTCCCAAACATCTCTCTTCGCAACCTCACGATCCCCCCGCCCACACTCACCACATGACTCATGTATTTCTCCCGCAATCCCGCATACAGGAAAAACAAACCAATCACCCAGAACATCGCAAAAAACGGAACGAACACCCACTCGGGAAAATTCCCTTTGATCCGCCCCCCACTTGAAAATGAAAACAAAAATCCACCACTAACCATCGCTGTCACCAAAATCCAACAAACCCCGAAATATAGAAAAAATCCAAACCGCCCCCTCGCTGGTATCACCCACACCACACTCCCATCCCCCTTCACATCCCTACGAATCTTCGTCCAACTCGGCTTCTCTAAAATTTGTCCATCGCCATTCAACATAATCTCTCCTAACAACTTCATCCCACATTTCACCAGCCAGATCAATCTCCTCTTGGAGTTTAAAATTTAATGTTTAAAGTTTCACACACATGCGCCTCGCCGTCCTCAATATCGTAGGTCTCTCCAAATCCCTCATCGGCCCTCACACCCCTGCCATCTCCGCTTTCGCAAATCAACACGGTCTCCAATCCTACACCCCCGCCTTCCCCGCTCTCACCACCACCGCACAATCCTCCATCCTCACCGGAACACCACCCGAAAATCATGGCATCGTCGCCAACGGCTGGTACGACCGCGAATCTGCCGAAGTCCGCTTCTGGAAACAATCCAACCACATCGTCCTCGGTGAAAAAATCTGGGACACCCTCCGCCGCGACCTCTCTAACA
Organism: Akkermansiaceae bacterium; assembly: GCA_041737575.1. GTDB lineage: Bacteria > Verrucomicrobiota > Verrucomicrobiia > Verrucomicrobiales > Akkermansiaceae > Luteolibacter. Next base: position 6,592 of record JBGSRM010000255.1, on the reverse strand, counting down.
ATTCCACCCCATTCACCTGCGCCAAACTCTTCTGGTGGTACAACATGCACTCCACCGCGGACTTCACCATCACCCCTCGCCCCCTATACCCCGCAGACGGCTCCAAACACTTCGATATCCACACCCAACCCATGCTCATGCGGGACGAACTGAAAGCCGACCTCGGCCCCTTCCCCTTCCAATCATTCTGGGGTCCCGCTTCCGGCATACCATCCTCCCAGTGGATCGCCAACTCCGCCAAATGGGTCGAACAAAAACACTCACCCTCCCTCTCCCTCGTCTACCTCCCGCACCTCGACTACTGCCTCCAAAAAGACGGCCCCGACTCCCCCAACATCCCCCACGAACTCCAAGCCATAGATCAACTCGTCGCCGACCTCATCTCCTTCTACCATTCTCGCTCCGTAAAAGTCATCCTCCTCTCCGAATACGGCATCTCCCCCGTCAACAACCCCATCCATCTCAACCGCCTCTTCCGCAAAAAAAATTGGCTCTCCCTAAAAAACGAACTCGGCCGCGAAACCCTCGACTACGGCGGCTCCAAAGCCTTCGCCGTCGCCGACCACCAGATCGCTCACATCTACATCAACGACCCCTCCATCAAAAACGAAGTCACCGAATTGTTAGAAAACACCCCCGGCATCGACGAAATACGCACCCGCAACCACCACCGCTCCGGCGACCTCATCGCCATCGCAAAACCCAACTCATGGTTCACCTACTACTTCTGGGAAAACGACAACCTCGCCCCAGACTTCGCACCCACCATCGACATCCACCGCAAACCCGGCTATGACCCCTGCGAACTCTTCATCAATCCCGCCATCCGCTTTCCAAAACTGAAAATCGCCTCCTTCCTCCTCCGTAAAAAACTCGGCTTGCGCGCCCTCCTCGACATCATACCACTCGACGCATCCCTCGTAAAAGGCTCTCATGGACGCGACATCGTCCCCGAAAACGAAAAACCCGTCATCATCGGTTCCCAACACAAAGTAACCCAAGCTCACGACATACACACCACCATCCGCTCCTTCTTCCTCGATCAACCTCCTCCCGAAAATACATTGTAACACACACCTTTCCCTCCTTTACCAGCTTGCATTCTCCCGGAACTCACTGAAAACTCTTCTTAGATAACTCGAAAACCCAACCTACATTCATCTCGCAACCATGTCCCGAATCCTATCCATAACTTCACTACTTTTGCTGACTTCCATCTGCGCCTTCTCACAGGCCGTCGAAGTCAACGGCATCGCCGCCAAAGTCAACGGACGCGTCATCACCAAAAATGAAGTCTCCTTCATGCTCGCCCCCATCTACGGCCAACTCGCTACCCAATTCCCGCGCCGCGGCCCAGAATTCGAACGCCTCTTCAAAGAAGCTCAAAAAAACGTCATACAGGAACTCATCGATAGACAAATCATCCTCGACGAATTCAAAAAACTCGGCGCCAACATGAACCCCAACGCCGTCGATCAGGAAGTCAAAAGACAAATCCGCGAACTCTACAACGGCAACGAAGCCAAATTCCGCGAAGAACTCAAAAAATCCCGCCTCACCATGGAAGGCTATCGCGAAATGACCCGCGAAAAAATGGTCGTCCAAGCCATGCGCAACCAACAGTTCTCGGATGCACCTCCACCACTCCCCAACGAAATCCAAAACGAATACAACAAAATCAAATTGTCCCTTCGCGACATCTCCAAAGACGTCATTACCTTCCAAAAAATCTTCATCCCCTCCGCAGACCTTGATAACCCTCTCGCCACTCCGGAGTCACAACTCGCACTCGCCGAAACCCTCGCCAAAGATATCCAGAACGGTGCCGACTTCACCGAAACAGCCAAAATCCACTCTCGCGACGCATTCGCAGCCGAAGGCGGCATGCAAAAAGACATCCCCAGACCCGACCTCAGCCCTGAATTCGCCGCCATCATTTTCGAGTCGGAAGAAAATAAAATCGTCGGCCCACTCCTCGATCCCCGCGGCTTCACCATCGTCAAAATCATCAAAAAAATCCCCGGCCCTCCTCCCTCACTCGCACAAGTCCGCCCAATCGTCGAAGAACGTGTGAAAAAAAACAAGACATCCGCTCAATACGAACGTTGGATCGAAGCACGACGCAAACGCGCCATGATCGAAATCAAATCCTAATCTCATCTATCAATCTTTTCTGCCAACCTCATCATGGGAGAGCGCTACGAATTCAAAGGTAAAATCGGACAAGGCGGCCTCGGTGCCGTTTACAAGGCTTATGACGTACGCATGAGCCGCGATGTAGCGATCAAACGCATCCTCGCAAACCCCAACGACAGTTCCATCTCCGAGGAAGCCACCCGCCAGCTCATCAAGGAAGCCGGTGCCCTCTCCGCCCTCCAACACCCCAACATCGTCACCATCTACGACGTCGGCACAGACGAAGACGGCCCCTTCGTCGTCATGGAACTCCTGTCCGGACACACCCTAGAAGACCTCGTCTCCAAAGGCTCCTTCACATGGCCTGACTTCCGCCAGTTCGCCATGCAAACCCTTGAGGCTCTGATCGCCGCCCAGGAACTCAACCTCGTCCACCGTGACCTCAAGCCCACCAACATCATGGTCACTTGGTTGCCGTCCGGCAAATTCCAAGTCAAAATCGTCGATTTCGGCCTTGCCAAACTCTCCGCCGCCCCAACCCTCCAAACCGTTGATCAACACGACGGCGTCTTCGGCTCCATCTACTTCATGGCGCCCGAACAATTTGAACGCGTCCCCATCGACTCCAAAGCCGACCTCTACGCCATCGGCTGCGTCTTCTACTACGTTCTCACCGGAACCTTCCCCTTCGATGGCGACACCGCCGCCACCGTCATGGCTTCCCACCTCCAACACCACGTAACCCACCTCAAGGAAGTCCGTGAAGGCATCCCCCTCTGGGCCTGCGACTGGGTCATGTGGCACATCAACAGATACCAAGCCGACCGCCCCGAATCCGCCCGCCAATCACTCCAGTTCTTCGTCGATAACGACAACCACCAGCCATATCCGGAACTCAGCACCGGACTTCCAACCCCCACCGGCGATCTACCAAAACGCCCTCGCCTCGTCATCCCCGGAGGTTCTCCTACTCCCGACGCCCTCCCGGACGCCCCTCCCACCCAACCCCTAAAAACCGCATCGGTCCCGAAACCCATCCTCCCCCCGGACGGTTCAAAACCCAGCGTCCACACCACCGCCCAAGTCCTTCAATCCTCCAACTCTGAACCCCCTCCGGTCGATGAGCCGACACCTCCTCCTCATGCGGAAAATCCGCCTGCTCCTGTCCCCGTCGCCTCCATAGCTCCCGTCACCGTCCCTAAAACATCCATCCAGCCGAAGCCCGTCTCAGTCATCGCCAAAACAACTCCCGCTCCCGTCTCCATCTCCCCCACCGCTCCTCTCAAAAAAATCTCCTCTCCCACCCAAGAAGTCACGGAACAAAACCCATCCCACGAGGTCGTCCCACCCCGAAAAAAAACCATCCCCCCGGTCCTGAAACTCACCGCCGCCGTCGTCCTCGGCATCATTGTCATCATTGCCGCTTTCATGGTGATGAACAAGACAGCTAAAAACTCCGAGACGAAACTCTACAACGAGATGATCGCCCTCGCCGCCAAAAATGAAGAGGTTCCCGTCAACAAACACAAACTCGACATCCTTCTCCGCGCAGCCATCGACGTCTCCTCCAACCAGGACCGAAACAACGTTTACGTCGCTCTCCGCCTCGCCAAAGCAAGTGACGATACCGATGTGGACGGAACCATCGCCACCTTCGCAACAACTCAGGAAATGATCCCCAACGTTCGCATCGTCCTAATTAGGGACGTCCTGCGCCTGAGAAAAAATCCCTCCGTCGTCCCACAACTCATCGAATACTCAAAAACCACCAGCGACCCTCAGGCCGCTGTCGCCTCCATCGAAGCCATACGCTTCATGGCCACCGAATCAAACATCCCCGACTTCCTCGAAATCATACGTTCCACTAACAACGATCAAATGCGCCGGGCCGCCGAGGAAAACATCGCCAACATCATCTCAAAAAGCACCTCCACCGCCGCCATATCCGATAAAATATTCGCAGCCTACAGCACCGCCGGCAACGAAGCCACACGCCACACCATACTCCGCCTCATCGGTCTCATCGGCGGCGATAAAGCCCTTGCCCTCGTCAAGGAAAACCTCAAAAGCGAACAACTCAACGACAAATACGCTGCCATCACCGCCCTCTCCAAATGGAAATCAAACGACGGACTCAACGCCCTCATCGACTTCCTTTCCTCCCAAACCGACCTCACCATCCACTCGCGTGCCTTCGCCGCCGCCATCGATTACTGCAAAATGGCAGAGACTGGCCACCAGCTCAACTGGACCCTCCTCGCCACCAACGCGAAAACTCAGGACGAAATCCTCAACCTCATCCGCAACCTCGCCAATGCCCCCGCCGAACCGTGGAACATCGCGATACTCAAAAAATTCATGACATCATCCAAAAACGAAGACGTCATCGACCTCGCCGAAAAAGTCATCTCCCACATCGAAGATCGACGCAGCGTCGAAGGCGAAGAATAAACCCGCCTCCTCCCCCTTCTCTAACCACCCAACGCATCCTCGTACCTTGTCCCCAGAACAACAACTCTCCCACCTCATCTCCGGCTCCGCCAAAGTTCTCTCCGAAAAAGAACTCCTCGAAAAACTCAAACTCGGCCGCCCCCTCCGCGTTAAACTCGGCGTCGATCCCACAGCTCCCGACATCCACTTCGGACACACCGTCGCCATCGAAAAACTCCGCCAGTTCCAACTCCTCGGCCACCAGGCCGTCCTCCTCATCGGTGACTTCACCGCCACCATCGGCGACCCCTCAGGACGCTCCGCCACCCGCCCCCCCCTCACCCGCGACGAAGTGCTCGCCAACGCCGAAACCTACACCACCCAAGCCTTCAAAATCCTCGACCGCGACCTCACGGAAATCGTCTACAACGGCGACTGGTTCCGCAAAATGAACTACGAGCAAATCCTCAAACTCAACTCCCGCGTCACTCTCCAGCAAATGCTCCAGCGCGAGGACTTCCGCAACCGCATCGACTCCGGCCAGGAAATCCGCCTCCACGAACTCCAATACCCCGTCATGCAAGGCTGGGACTCCGTCGAAATCCGCGCCGATGTCGAACTCGGCGGCACCGACCAACTATTCAACATCCTCGTCGGCCGCGACATGCAGAAAGACCAAGGCCAACCCCAACAGGTCGTCATGGTCATGCCCCTCCTCGAAGGCCTCGACGGCGTTAAAAAAATGTCGAAATCCTACGGCAACTACATCGGCGTCAACGACTCCCCGCCCGACATGTTCGGAAAAATCATGTCCATCTCCGACGAGCTCATGTCCCGCTACTACCAGCTCCTCCTCGGCGAATCCCTAGACACCTCCGCCCACCCCATGGACTCCAAAAAGTCCCTCGCTGAAAAACTCACCGCCCGCTACCACACCCCGGAAGAAGCCGCCGCCGCCCGCAACGACTGGGATACACGCTTCTCCAAAAAAAACTTGGAAGAAGCCGAACTCCCCGAAATCCCCATCTCCTCCCTGCCCCCGGACACCACCGTCCTCTCCCTCACCGCCCTTTGCTTCAAAAACGCGTTTAATTTGGAAAAATCCAACGGCGAACTACGTAAACAATTCATCCTGCCGGGTTCCATCCAACTCAACGGAGAAAAACTAACCGATGCGACAGCACCCATCACCCCGTCTCTCAACGACATCCTCAAACTCTCAAAAAAACACGCAGTTCGATTCATCTAATAATAAAAATTTCAAAACCATGAAACCACTCCTCATCCTCGCCCTCATCTCCTCCACCCTCTTCGCGGAAGAAACCAAACTCTTCAACGGAACCGACCTCACCGGCTGGGAAGGCGACTCCCGCTTCTGGTCCGTCAAGGACGGCGCCATCACCGCCGCATCCACCAAGGAAAACCCCGTCCCCCACAACACATTCCTCATCTGGAAAGGCGGCGAAGCTGCCGACTTCACACTCACCCTCAAATACAAAATGATCCCCGGGGATGAGAAAAAATACACCAACAGCGGCATCCAATACCGCAGTAAAGTCATCGACGCGGCAAAATTCATCGTCGGCGGATACCAAGCCGACTTCGAATACGGCGATAAATACAGCGGCATCATCTACGAGGAAAAAGGACGTGGCATCCTCGCCCAACGCGGCCAGAAAGTCGTCGTAAAACAAGGCGATAAACCCGAAAAACCCGTCATCGAAGTCACTGGCGAAACCGGCGACTCCAAGGAAATCCAAGCCGCCATCAACAAGGACGATTGGAACGAATACAAAATCATCGCCAAAGGCAACCACGTCCAACAATTCATCAACGGCAAACTCACCGCCGACATCACCGACGAAACCGCCGAAGCCCCCAAAACCGGCATCATCGCCCTCCAAATGCACCAAGGCCCTCCCATGTCCGTCCAATTCAAAGACATCATCCTCATAAAAGGTGAGTAGGCTTCAGCCTACCGCCTACCAAGGAGCGTAGGCTTTAGCCTACCAAGGCGAGCGGGTTT
>JBGSRM010000188.1:0-3977 GCA_041737575.1 Akkermansiaceae bacterium | reverse complement strand
CGTCACCGATGACTATTCCTACAACATCGTCGAAAACCCCGTCCACATCCGCGACCTCAACGCCACCATCCTCCACTGCCTCGGCATGGATCACAACCGCTTCACCTTCCGCTTCCAAGGCCTCAACCAAAAACCCACCGGCGTCGAACCTGCCCACGTCGTGAAAGGGATACTGGCGTGACCCTCACTCCTGCTTCCTATTCTTCAAAATCCTCTCAAATATCTCATAAACCACATCACGAGTCTGCGCGTGATCGAGAAGTATTTCGCTGGAGGACACCTGTCGGTAAATGATGCGAATCCCTCCGATGCGCAGCCGGTTGAAACCTTCCAGCGGTCCTTGAAGCCCTTTGATGTCACCTTTACCTTTAGCCAGAGAGCGTAAGCCAAGTCTCACGCGGCGCTTCGTCTGCGGTGGCAGCGCAGTCAGCCATGCGGCCACTTGTTCAGAGGCCGAAATTCGCATCATCAAGATCTAGATTCCGATATTTTGTTTTCCCCTCGCGCGCCAGACCCAAGGCCTTCATCGCCACCGGATCACCGAGAACATCCAACGTCTCCATCAACGCCTCAAAGTCATCCACTGGCATCGCAACCATCACCGGATGGTTCCGATTCGCGATCACAAATCGTTTGCCGCTCCTGCACAACTTAGGTAATCCCGCCTGAGCTTCTTTAATGTTGTACGTATCAGGCACGTAAAACTTATACCTATCATTTTGCTATCCGTCAAGAGCCCCTCGAACCGAGCACAAAACATCCTTATCTGGATGAATTCTGTGTTTGAGACTGATAGCTTTCGCATCTACCGTCGTATTATAAACGCCTGACATGCCTCGATTTTCCTCAATTTTCCTACTCCTTTCCTCACTCACTCCAGCCCTGTCTGAAGTCGATTTCTCACGCGACATCCGCCCGATTCTCAACAAAAACTGCACCGCCTGCCACGGTGGTGTGAAAGAAGCCGGCGATGTCTCTTTCATCTACCGCGATCTCGCACTCGGAAAAGGAGAATCCGGGAAAACAGTCATCACCCCCGGTGACCCCGATGCCTCGGAAATGATCATCCGTATCAATTCCACAGACCCCGATGACATCATGCCTAAACCCGACCACGGCCCTCCGCTTACCGAGCATGAAACTGGACTCCTCCGCCAATGGATCAAAGAAGGAGCCAAATGGGGCGAGCATTGGTCTTTCGTCGCCCCCAAAAACCATCCCCTTCCCAACGTCAGTGATAAAAATTGGCCCAAGCGCGACCTCGACCATTTCATCCTCGCCCGCCTCGAAAAGGAAAAACTCAGCCCCTCCCCCCAAGCCAGCCCCGAAGCATGGTTGCGCCGCGCCTCCTTCGACCTCATCGGTCTGCCGCCTACCATCGAAGAACTGGACGCCTTCCAAACAGCCGCCGCGACCGATCTCGATGCCGCCATCTCCGCCGAAACCGAGCGCCTTCTCGCATCCCCGCGCTTCGGCGAACGCTGGGCCTCCGTTTGGCAGGATCTCGCCCGCTACGCCGATACCAATGGCTACGCCGACGACGGCCGCCGCCAAGTCTGGAAATACCGCGACTGGCTCATCAACGCCTTCAACCGCGACCTCCCCTACGATCAATTCACCATCGAGCAAATCGGCGGCGACCTCATTCCCAACGCCACCCTCGAACAGAAAATCGCACCTACCTTCCATCGCCTTTCCCAAGTCAACAACGAAGGCGGCACCGACGACGAAGAATTCCGCGTCGCCGCCGTCATCGACCGCATGAACACCACCTGGGAATCATGGATGGGTGTCAGCTTCGGCTGCGTCCAATGCCACTCCCACCCCTACGATCCCATTCGTCACGAAGAATTCTACACCTTCATGGAATTCTTCAAGCAGTCCAAGGATTCCGATCTCATCGAAGACTGGCCAAAACTCCAAGTCCCGCTCGATCCTTCGCAATACGCCGAAGCCAACGAACTTCAAAACTCCATCCTCGAAGACGAAAAAAGCATCTTCGCCTTCCGTAGCGAAATCGATTCCGCCACGGACTGGCAGCACCCGATTTCCATGACGGCGGAAGCCAAAAAAGCAAAGCTCACCATCACCAAAGAAAACGACATTCCCGAATTCCAAGCCGATCCCAACGTCGCAGCCGGTGCCGAATATATGCTCACCTTTCCATCTCCTCTCGAAACCATCACCGCCATCCGCCTCGAACTCCTGCCCCTCGATCCGAAGACCGCCTCCCATACACCCGAATGGGGCAGCATCATCCGCCAGATCACATTGGAAAGCATCGATGAAACGGGAAAAGCAACACCCGGTCCTTTCCACGAGGCATGTGCCGACGAGCCGCACCCGCAGCTCGATCCAAATCTATCCATCACAGGCAACGAACGCGCATGGGGTGCCTACTCGAAACTCAACTCCCCCCGCCATGCCACCTTCATTCTTGAGCAGCCTCTAACAGTTTCTAACAACTCAAAACTCCGCGTCATCCTGAAAAACGGTTTCATCTATCAGGCCAGCCATCCCATGGTGGCGAAACGCGGACGCATTTTTCTAACAGACCTGCCCGCATGGATCATCCATCGCAAGGATCCGCAAATCACCAGCGCCAAAGACCGCATCGCACAAGCCAAGGAAAAGCTAAAAAAAATCCCCTCCACCACCGTCCCGGAAATGGCCGAGCGTGATCCCGCCCATCCGCGCGCCAGCCATGTTTTCGTCCGTGGCAACTGGCTCGACAAAGGCGATTTCATCCCGGAAGCCAACACTCCGGAACTATTCCCACCGCTCAAAAAAGAAGGCACCCGCGCCACCCGTCTCGACCTCGCCCGTTGGGTCGCTTCTCCCGAAAACCCGCTCACCGCCCGCGTCGCCGTCAACCGCCTATGGCTCGAACTTTTCGGCACCGGCATCGTTCCCACGCCAGAAGATTTCGGCTCCGCTGGTGAACCACCGACCCATCCCGAGTTGTTAGATCACCTCGCCCTCCGCTTCACCGGTGAAATGAAATGGAGCGTCAAGTCCATGCTTCGCGAACTCGTCACCAGCGCCACATACCGCCAGGACTCCGCCGTTTCTCCGGAACTCGCCGAACGCGATGCCGACAACCGCCTGCTCGCCCGCGGCCCTCGCCAACGCCTCACTGCGGAAATGATGCGCGACCACGTCCTTACCGCCTCCTCCCTCATCAGCCACAAAATCGGCGGCGAACCCATCCACCCGCCTCTACCTCCCGGTGTCTGGCAGCCCTTCGTCAAAGACACCTGGAACACCCCGAAACCCGGCGACCCCGAGCGCTACCGCCGCGCCGTTTACATCTATTACAAACGCGGCCTCCAATACCCACTCTTCGGCTCCTTCGATGCACCCCTCCGCGACCTCTGCTCAAAACGCCGCCTCGTCTCCAACACCCCCCTACAAGCCCTCACCGTGCTCAACGACGAAGCCTTCCACGAAGCCGCCATCGCTCTCTCCCAACAAATCAGCAAAGCCACCGATAACATAGACGCGAGCATCGCCCTAGGCTACCGCATCGTCACCTCCCGCACTATCACTCCCGACCGCGCCACCGAGCTCCGCGAACTCCACGAAAGCCTTGTCAAAGAATACACCGCCGCCCCAGAGGAAATGAAAAAACTCGGCAACACCCCCGAGGAAGCCGCCCTCGCCGTGATCGCCTCCGTCCTCATCAACCTCGACGAATCCTTTACCCGATAAAGCCATGAACGCCCTACAACATCTCGCCCAAGAAGAACTCCGCCACGTCTCACGCAGGCACTTCCTCAAGGAATCCGCCTTCGGTCTCGGGGCCCTCTGGCTGGGAAGCAACGGCCTTTCCGCTGCTTCTGGCGGTACCATCGAACGCGATTCCGCAAAGCCCCTCGATGCCCTCTCCCCCTCCTTCGCGCCCAAGGCGAAACGCGTCATCTTCCTCCACATGGCCGGCGCGCCCAGCCAGTTCGAGCTCTTCGATCACAAACCCG
>JBGSRM010000175.1:0-3822 GCA_041737575.1 Akkermansiaceae bacterium | reverse complement strand
TTCCAAGCGGAATCAGCGTCAATGGCTTTGAGATCGATCAATGCCCCTGCACAGGCTTGGCGCAGGGATTCGGGATCGGCGATTGATTGAGAGACGATTGCGATGATGGAAAGACCCTCAAAGGCAAGTGGCTGACCGGATAGTGTGTCGATGCCATCAGTGAAAAGAAGAATGGGCGGATTGGGGGCGTCGGTTGTGGTTGTGTTATTTTTCAAGGTAGCAGCGAGCGCTGAGAAGTCGCTACCACCATCGAAGGGTTCCGCTTTGATGGCGGCGATGAGTTCGTCGATAGTTTTGAAATCGCGTGTTGGCTCAGTGAGATCGCGGAAGACGGTGAGTTTGAATGAAGACGCTTGGATTTTACTCAGCAGTTCAAACTCTTTGGTGAGATCCGCACCTGCGCGACTGCCTGAGGCATCCCAGATGATATGAACGAGGTCGCTAAGAACGCTGTCTGTTTTTCTAGGGTCAGGAACCGTGGTGATCATGAACCAGTGATTGCCCTCGGCGTCGTGCTGGATTTGGTGGAAGGAAGTTGGGAGTTTTGGCAAAGCGACGACGATGTGTTCACCGATCTTGGCATTTTTTAGCGAGGATTTTACGCGCCAGATTTGGTCGGCTAGTTCGAAGCGTTTATCGCCAAGGCCACCGAGTTCTGGGTGGACGTCGGTATGGGTGCTGACTTCGATTTCCACATCGAATTTCGCGATGCTCTCACTCGGTATCGCGAGCATCAGGGCGGCGTCACCGTTTTTTGCGGTGGCAAGAGGTGTCAGGTAGGTGAGGCGAATGCGGCGTTCTCCTTTGGCGGGCAGCGGGAAGATACGGGTGCGGTAGAGGTTTCCTTTTACATGCTCTACGAGGCCGGGATCGACCTTACGGCGCGTTTCGGTTTCAAAGGCGACGCGGGCGCGTTCCTTGGGGACGATGACTCCGTCGATCAGGACGCCCTGGATATCAAGCGCGTAGCCGGAGACTGCTGCACCGTCTGGCAAGGGAAAGATGAGATCGCCTTCGAGTTCGCGGTTGTTAGGGTTGTGGAAGACGAGAGTGGTTTCGACTTCGGCGTAGAGGCCGTTGATTTTCGCGGAAACGCCCATCTCGCGGATTTGCATGGGGCCGATGTCTGGTTCACGAACATTTTTGGGGAAAATGATTTCGATGCGAGGGGGTGGCAGCGGCTCGAACGGCGGCATCAAGCTGATGCGTTCTGTTTGGGCCATCAGGGGCTGGGTGTGGCCTGCGAAAAGGGCCAGGACGGTGATGAGGAGCTTGAGTTTTTTCATGGTGAGATACGGTTTTTACTCGTGGAGGTGTGAAGGCTAACATAGTAACACGCCCGTGGATGGTTCCTTTGTAAATTATTTGCAAAGGTGCGTGGAGGACGAATCTGAAATTTCCGATAATTTTCCACAGATGCGTGTTTGACAGCAGGGGGGCGGTTTGACTAATTTCTTGGACTAGCAACAAAAAAACCACGGGGCAATGAGCGAAAACGAAAACAAACCACCTTCCAAGCTGACATCGAGTGTAGTTTCCAAGCAGACTTCGAGTGTACCTTTGAAAAAAGAGACTGTCCGCGTGACACTCAAAGCGGCGGACGCCCCCCCTGCCATACCTTCGGCGACATTGCCTGCGACGCCTCCGCCGGTTGTGCCGAAGCCACTGACTCCTCCGCCTACGGCGACGGTAGCTCCACCAGTTCCTGCCGTGGTGGCATCCACCACCCCGCGCCCCGTTCCAGCACCCACGATACCGCTGAAAACGGCTGGCGCTCCCACCAATCCAGGGGCACCTACGATCAAATTGGCCACTTCCAAAGCACCCATTGGTGCTCCGACCATCGCCTTGAAAACGGCGAATGCTCCCCTTCCGGGTGCTGGAGCTCCGACCATCCCTCTTAAAACAGCAAACGCTCCGCTGCCTGGTGGCGAAGCTGGCAAGCCAACGGCATTGCTTCCAAAAGCAACCGTAGCGCTAAATCCACCGACCAAACCGCTCACGCCCACGGGTGCCGCCGCGACCCAACATCCCACGCTGAAAGCCGCTGAGGAAGAGGAAGAGGAATCGGGTGTCCAGACATTCGTTAAGATCCTCTCGGGCGTAGGTTTGGTAGCAGCTCTTGTTGTTCTTGGATTGCAGCTCAAAATGGCAAAAATCTGGATCGGAGCACGCGATAACGACCGAATCGACGATTGGACACTCCTTATCGAATAATTCTAACAACCTACACTTATGATACTCGGAATCATCAATACCCTTCTCGCCGGCGGCGTCGTTTATATTGCCTACATGGGCACGACTCTTCCGCAATAACAGGCCTCGGGCTTTCCTAGAACCGTTTCCCCCGGAGAATTTCGATGGTAAGCGGTTTTTTTTATTTTCGCGTGCCCTTGACGTAGGCTCTATCCGATTTCAGACTATGGGCATGGCCATCAACCTTACCCAAGATACGTTTCAAGCAGAAGTAATCGACTCCGAAGTTCCCGTTCTCGTGGATTTCTGGGCAGAGTGGTGCGGGCCATGCCGCATGATCGGTCCGATTCTCGATCAACTGTCCGAAGATCTTGGAAGTCAGGCGAAGATCGTGAAAGTGAACGTGGACGACAGCCGTGAGCTTTCCGCGAAATACAACGTCCGCTCGATTCCCTATCTTTTGTTTTTCAAAAATGGTGAGGTGAAGGATCAGATCATTGGCGCGAATGTGACCAAGGATCAACTTAAGGCGAAGTTGCTGGCACTTGCTTGAGTTGTTTGAAAAACCAAGAGGCTTACAAAGCCAGTGCGCATTCTCTGTAAGCTACAGCGGGGTGGGATCGTTGTAGTAGTTTGAATGATGAAGCGTGCTTTCTTGATACTCTGTGTGCTGATTTGCATGGGTCGTGTATCGGGAGAGGATTTGGTAATGCTTTCTTCCGCGGTTTCTCCCGAGGTGAGTTATCAGGCGGTGCGGGAGGGGGCAACGATTTCTGTGATCGTGGAGGCGGAGGTTTTTGGCATCGAGTATGTGGATATAGAGCTTGGCTTGGCGGGGAAGAAGGTGCTGCGGCTATCGCAGAACGATTCGAAGGTGAGTCGCAAGGATGGGCGGGAGCGGTGGAGGTTTGCTATTGCGGCGGCAGAGTTGTTAGAAGAGGGGAAAGAACTGCGGATGGCATTTGCTATCAAGTGGGGAGATGAACCGTCGCGGCAGCGTGAGCGATTTTTGCATTTGGGAGCGGGCGCGACTCATCGTGGTCTATCGGCTGATCCGGGGGATTGGGCGGTGCTTGATTTGGAAAAACTGGAACGCGAAGCGGCGGATCGGGCGAGGATCATTCGGCTGGAGTTCGAGCAAGTGGTGGATGGCAAAGGCACGGTGGTGATCGAGGATGCTGTGGGCCACCGGGTGCGGAATTTGGTTTCGGGGGTGGAGATGGAGAAGGGAAAACATGCGCTTGTCTGGGATGGACTGGACGAGGAGGGAAATCCGATGCCGCCGGGCGATTACCGCTGGCGCGCGATTTCGCATCGTAGCGTGAAGCCGGTGCATGTGATGGATTTCTGCAAAGCGCCGGGCTCGAATCATGGGTCGTTTCACGCGGCGGCGACGAATGGCAGTTCGTTGTTTTTCGGGGCACCGGTTACGGAGGGTGGATGGGAAATTGTGGAGCTCACGCCTAAGGGTGACTTTGTGAGAGGATTCAATCCGCCGCACGGTCACGGCTTGTTGCGGGTGGCGTTGGCGGCGGATGAGCGATACCTCTACGCTGCGCACGATGGTGTGGCGTGGGGGGTGAACTTGGATCGTTCGCAGCCCGGATGGAAAGAGGCGCGGACGGT
>JBGSRM010000160.1:0-2095 GCA_041737575.1 Akkermansiaceae bacterium | reverse complement strand
GCCAATCGCACCGTTCGCACCCTGCACCGACTCAAGAAATTCGATCGCCTTTCGACCAGGTTTTTTGAATTTAGCCTCTCCCAACAGCCCCGTGTGCATTCCTGCTTTCAAGGCCTGAATCTGCCAGAAACCAACGGAATTGTCGCCGCCGTTTGTGGACTCGTAACGATAAACCCAACCACCGCTCGCGCCTTGTCCGCCTATGATCATACTGAGCGCTTCTTTGGTGACCTTATCTAGGTCTGGAACCTCAATATCCATACTGCTACAGAATGTGTATGCTTCGGCCAACGCATAGGTGCAAATGCCGTGCTCGTAAACCCAAGGTATTGAGTTAAGATCTTTGTCAGTGAGGCGACCATCGTTCTTCAGTCCTACATTGATAAGATAGGTCATAGCTCGCAGCACGGTATCGCCATACTTCTCGCTCTGCGGGGTCTCACAGTGCCCGAAATAGGCCAAAAGAGCCAATCCCGTCATCGACACAGGATGGGAAGATGTCCAGCTACCGTCTGGCTTCTGCGTCTTCTGAAGCCAATCAAGAGCTTTCACCACCGCATCTTCACACTCCGGTGTTCCGCCCATTTCCTTCAATCGTGCAAGCCGGTCAGCTTTTGAACAGCGCTTTTGCATGGTCGAAGGAACCCCAGCAAAACCATTCCCACCGCCAAAACCATCACCCGCACCACCCCAGCCTCCTCCGAAATCGTCGCCATCACCAAAGTCAGCACTTGGCGTCACAACGTTGATCTCTGGAACGGGAATCGAAACTGGCGAAGGCGACTTCGAGGCAATCACCTTCGACATGGAATTCGCAGGCGCGGATGGCTTGCGCTGAATCTGCGTCGTAACCCTTTTCTCCTGAATCTTGTCATCCTCCGTCAAAGAACCCGAATAGGTCACAATCGTCGGCGACTCCTTGAATGCGTTCGGCAGGAAAAAGATACCCAGGACCAAAAATATCAGCAACACGACTAAGATCGAAATCACGATCGAAGAAATCGTCGAATTCCGTCTTTGCGCCGCCAGTCTCGCCTGTGCCTCTTGGTTTAGATGTGCGTGGATGCTCATGGTGTTTTTGTTGTTTGAATCTAAAGGTTGCTGCCGTTTTGCCTAGCCAAAAAAACAGCAATCTTACCTACAAAACGATCCAACTCCGCTTTCTTTAGATGTTTTCGGCTTTTTCCAGAAAATACTCTTACTTGCAAATCTCTTCCATCAGGCCACCACACCCATCTTCCAACAAATCAACCACATGCTGAAACCCTCCCAACTCCCCATAATACGGGTCAGGAATCCTTTCCGCCTTCATTCGCCTTAAATACCCCACAAATGGCAAAATCTTCCCGGACTGCCCTCCTTCCCCACCCAACTCCCTCAAATCCGCCAAATTCTCTTCATCCATTGCCAGAATCAGATCGAAATCATCCAAATCCTCCTTCCTCACCCTCCGCGATTTCCCAAAAACACGATATCCCCGCCTCTCCAACTCAGCCCCCATCCTCTGATCCGGCGCACTCCCCGCATGAAATCCAATCGTCCCCGCCGAATCGACCTCAATCTCCCCACCCAACCCCGCCTTATCCACCATATCCCGAAAAACAATCTCCGCAGCCGGCGACCGGCAAATATTCCCCATACACACAAATAAGATCCTCTTCACCCCCTTAAAATGTCGTACCTATCGCAAAATGCCAAGTCCCGCTTGGCTCACCCCGCCCCTGCGTCATGTTGTGACCATACTCCAGCCGCACCGGCCCGATCGGCAAATCCAATCTAACCCCCAACCCCGCCGCAATCTCCACCCCCTCCTCCCGCGGAGCTAAATAATTCCCCACCAACCCACCCGCATCCACAAACACCACTCCCATCAACACCCCCGTTAAATTCCGGCTCAACTCCGCATTCACCACCCACCCAAACTCTCCACCATACGCATCACCCCCGAAAGTCGGCCCCAACTCCCTCTCGGGAAAACTTCTCACACTCCGCGCCCCGCCATTAAACACACGTAAATCCACAGGCATGTTCTCAACACCTCCTCCCGAAAATAAATACTCCGCCCTCCCGCCCACTCCCAAATGCCATCCCCCAC
>JBGSRM010000142.1:0-4601 GCA_041737575.1 Akkermansiaceae bacterium | reverse complement strand
GTTGCCATCGAGGAGGTTGGGAGCGACGAAATCGCCCATGAGGAATTGGGAGTTGGTGTTGTAGAAGATGCGGCCATAGTTGTCGAAGGCGACGCCCCATTGGCCGCGGAAAGTGGTTTTTTCGACGATCCATGAGCCGTCTGGTGCGCGGCGGATGCGGTTGTCGGATTTGGCGTTGTAGAGCCAGTTGTCGAGGCCGCGGACGAGGCCGTTTGGTTTGTGTTCGACGTTGCCGCCGTCCATGAATTTGGGAATGGCGATTTCTGGTTTTCCGGAGGGTTTGAGGCCGTCGCGTTTGATGAAGAGGAGGTTTTTTTCGTCGCCGTAGAGGATGCCATCGGGGTAAACTGCGATGGCGCGGGGGAGGAGGATTTCGTCGAGGAAGACGGTGGATTTGTCGGCGGTGCCGTCCTGGTTGGAGTCTTCGAGGATGACGATGCGACCGATGGGTTTTTCTTCGCCTTTGCCATCAATGTTAGGCATGTAGCCACGCATTTCGCAGACCCAGAGGCGGCCTGCGGGGTCGTAGTCGAGGGCGACGGGTTTTTCGACCATGGGTTCGGTGGCGAAGGGGGTGACGGAAAAGCCGTCGGCGATTTGGAAGGTTTTGAGGGAGTCTGGGGCGGAGAGGACGGGTGCTTTGGGGATGAGGTTGGCGGGGACGACGGGTTCCATGTTGTCGTGGCCTTTGCGGTTACCATTTTGCGCGAGGAGCGGGGAGGCGAGGATGATGAGCAGGGTTGGGATTTTCATGAGGTATGAGTGGTGAAGATACGAAATTCGTGTGTGAGGTCTAATGAAAAATTGGGGGGTTGCGAGGTGATGTGAAGAGGGCAGCCAAAGGCAGCCTCTCCTTGGGGGGATTAAGAGGGCAGCCGAAGGCAGCCCCTCCTTGGATGTGTTTAGGAGAGGGCGGAGCCGGTGATTTTGGCGACGGAATCGAGGATGCCGTTGACGAAGCGGTTGGAGTCTGTGGTGCCGAAGCGTTTGGCGAGTTCGATGGCTTCGTTGATGATGACTTTGGGAGGGGTGTCCGTTTTGAGGAGTTCGTAGGTGGCGAGGCGGAGGACGGCACGGTCAACGGGGTCGATGCGTTCCGGGGAGAAATTTTCGACGATGGATGCGAGGGTGGAGTCGATGGCGGGTTTGTTAGAGAGGATGGAGTCGACGAGGGAGTCGGTGTGTTGGATGAGCTGGGCGAGGTCGGCTTTGGAATCGCGGATTTTGGCGAGGTCGGCCTGTTCGGGAAAGTTTTCCGGGTTCTCGACCATGCGGATTCGGTCTGAGATGCGGTCGAGGCGGCGAATGGAAGCGGAGAGGGCTTCGAGGTGAGGTTTCAGGGAGGGGAAGTCGGGTGTGGCTTTGAGGAATTGTTTGCGATGGAAGGAGAGGTCGCGGTCGATGTTGAGGAAGTGATCGATGTTAGTTTGGAGTTCTTCGGCGAGGTCGCCATCGTCGCCGGATTTGGGGATGCGTTGGAGGGCCGAGTAGGCGATGCTCCATGAGGATTCGAGGGCGCGGAGGCGGTTGAGCAGGGAGAGGAGGGATTCGGCATCCGGGATGGCGGCGAGGTGAGGGGATGAGTTTTCGCAGCGGTCGATGAATTCGGAGAGTCTGAGGTCGCGGCCGTGGGCGAGGTGTTGGAGGGTGCGGAGGGTGGCGGAGAGGAGGTTGCGGCGATCGGATTCTGTTAGAAAAAGCCAGAAGGGTTCGCGGAGGGTTGCCGGGTCGGCACCGCCTTCGAGGTCAGAGCAGTAGAGGAATTGGATGGCTGCTTCGCGAATTTGCCTACGGCTTGGCATGTCGTCAGTTGTTTTTCTTTTCTTCGGTTTTCGGCATGGATTTCTCGATATTGGAGAAGACATCGACGATGGAGGCGGCGGCTCTTGCGGCTTCCTTGCCTCTGTTTTTGGATGATGCGATGCAGCGTGCGTAGGCTTGTTTTTCGTTTTCGACGAGGAGGACTTCGTGGATGACAGGGATTTTATTTTCGACGGCGATGGTTTGGAGGGCGTTGGTGACGGAGGCTCCGATGAGGTCGGCGTGGTGGGTATCGCCGCGGATGATGAGGCCGAGAGCGATGACGCAGTTGAAGTTTTTGCGATCGATGAGAGCTGCGACGGCGGCGGGGATCTCGAAGGCGCCGGGGACGCGAATGAGGTCGATGCGAGCGAGGGGGATGAGGGTGCCGAGTTCTTCGATGGTGTTGTCGACGAGGGAGTCTGTGAATTTTTCGTTGTATTTGGAGGCGACGATGCAGATGCGGGTTTTATGGCCGATGATACGGGGTTTGGGCTGCAACGCGTTGGACATGGGAAGGCTATGGCGACAAAGGGGGAAAATGTCAACAGGTGCTAGGGGGGAGGGGGGATGTTTGTTTTTTGGGGGTGTGAGGCTGAAGTGGAGTGTAGGTCTAGTTGGGTAAATGTGGGGTAAGGAGGCAAAATCAGTGGAGATGGACTGAGATTTAGGATTTGAACCTGCTTCTTTTTGCTAAGAGGAAGAAGATGAAAAGTTTTTCCAAGTGGAATGGAAAACTTTACTCGACTATTTACGTAAACGAAAAGATCTTCCTGATCGGTGAGCACAGATGAACAATTAGAACAAGCGCAGTCGGACTTTCTGCGAGCCTGCAAGGGCCAGAAGTTTAAGACCATCCTCGCTGATCCACCGTGGCAGTTCGAGAACCGAACTGGAAAAGTCGCTCCAGAACATAAAAGACTGAATCGCTACGGGACGATGACACTTTCAGACATCAAAGCGTTGCCAGTTGCTGAAATCGCTGCTGATGCTGCTCACTTATACATGTGGGTGCCCAACGCGCTATTGCCCGAAGGAATCGAGGTGCTGCGAGCCTGGGGTTTTAAATACAAGTCTAACATTGTTTGGCACAAGATAAGGAAAGACGGTGGCAGCGATGGCAGAGGCGTGGGTTTTTATTTCCGCAATGTGACGGAAGTTCTGTTGTTCGGTGTGCGAGGCAAAAACGTGCGCACTCTGGCTCCCGGGCGCACCCAAGTGAACATGATACAAACTCGCAAAAGGGAGCACTCCCGCAAGCCGGATGAGCAATACCCATTGATTGAGTCGTGTTCGCCCGGCCCTTATCTTGAGATGTTCTCACGTGGCACCCGCAAAGGTTGGACGGTCTGGGGAAATCAGGCGGATGAAAACTATGAGCCCACTTGGGATACCTACTCGAATCATTCGGCTGCGGAAAAGCCCGGTGCTTTGAAGGGTAAACGAAAACGCAAGATCAAGGAACAATCACCGTATCCGGAATTCCGATTAGAAGCAATGGACACGGATTACCAACTCCACGATTCATCCGATCCATGAGTTTATTCCAATGTGTGGTTGCCTGACCGTATTTGTTCGCCACGAATACCCGCGCCCACTCCGATGGGAAGTCTACAGAAGGCCGTGCAAACTTTATGGCTTGCTTTGCTGATGGGCCGTAAAACCTACTCAAATCGGCAGCAGAGTTGATGCCGTTTGCCCTTGCGAAATCTTCTACCCTTTGTCGAAAAGCTGATTGAAGTGAGTCGCCTCGTGTTACGATGATTCCAACCGAAATAGCTCCGACTGAATGCAACCTCTGGAAATTTTCTAAGTCCCGATCATAGAAAGGATCTTTATTGTTCCACTCGATTTCCAACGCCGCCGTGTGGTTTCCAAAAACCTTCACATGGTCGATTTCGTGGGTGTGGGATGCACGTGCCGCACCATCAACCACTTGTTTCACTTCAAAATTGTGTTTCTTCCAACCGACAGCGGCTAGTGCTCGGCGTAGACGTTGCGTGATTTGACTTTCACCTCCACCGCTTTGTATTACTTCAACCATGGGAAGCGATGTTGAGAGCAGGATCGATTCCAATTCGACCAACGCGCCGTCCAAGTCATGGGTGAGAATTGCTTCGGCGTGGTGAAGGGCGCGGACGTTCCATCCGTTTTTTATTAATTGATGAAGCACAAAAGATTTTGGATCTTTTCCTGCGTGCGTCCACATTAAATTTAGCAACCCGCGTCACCCATTAGTGCTGGCCAGGAACGGAGATATGTAACTAGCAACCAAAGGCAAATTTCGATATTAAAGATGGTGCGCGCTGCAGGGTTCGAACCTGCGACCCCATCCGTGTGAAGGATGTGCTCTACCACTGAGCTAAGCGCGCGGGCGGGAGGGGTTGGGAGAATGAAGTTGGGGGGGAGGGTTTGGCAAGAGGATTTGTGGTTGTAAGGGGAGGGGAGATTTCATTTTCAAATCAGGAGGGTGGAGTTAGGTTAGTGGAGATGACTGAGTTTATGGATTCGTATGGGGTGTGGTTGGTTACGGGAGCTTTGTTTGGTTTTGGCCTTTTGGGGTGTTTGCTGCCTGTCATGCCGGGGCATTTGTTGATCCTGACGGGGGTGGTTTGTTATCGTGTTATGGAGGGGGCTACGGCGGGGATTGAGTGGTGGAGTTTTGCGATTTTGATATTGTTGATGGCGAGTTCGCAGGTGTTTGAGATCATGAGTGGGTCGATGGGGGCGAAGTGGTTTGGGGGGAGCAAGTGGGGGGCGTGGGGTGCTTTTGTGGGGGGAGTGGTGGGTATGTTTTTTTT
>JBGSRM010000138.1:0-6655 GCA_041737575.1 Akkermansiaceae bacterium | reverse complement strand
CCACAACGCCCTCGTTGCTG
This sequence comes from Akkermansiaceae bacterium, assembly GCA_041737575.1. Taxonomy (GTDB): domain Bacteria; phylum Verrucomicrobiota; class Verrucomicrobiia; order Verrucomicrobiales; family Akkermansiaceae; genus Luteolibacter. The sequence goes on along the minus strand of JBGSRM010000138.1, from coordinate 6,635 downwards.
CGCGCGAAGGCGGCGACATCGGGAAGCTTGGCGGGTGTTGTCACCAAAGGGCTGTTCGTTTTGACCACAGGCGCGGCTCCCGGAACAAAGTAGGCCTCGAACTGGGAGGCTTTGCCCGCTTGGGTGTTGATCGAGTTTCCCCGATAAGAAATGGAACTGCCATCTCCTACATAGAGCCGCGCGGAGCCATCCGGCAGCAGCGATGCCACGCCGAAACGACCCGTGAATGACAAACCGATGGAGGCGTCCTGATACGAACCCGTCTCGTTAAGCCGGCTGATCACGTAATGGATTTGCGTTTCACCATCCACTTCGCACTCGACCCTTACACCGCAAACCACGCCCGCTTGTTTCAATGCGGTTACGGAACGCACGGTGGAGCCGTCGCTTTGGAGAAACGGTTCATAGACGGCGGTGAAGGCGTTGTTCCATGCTTCACCTATCTGTCGCACCACCAAGGTGGGTGCCATGGCGGTTGAGTAGGGAGAGGGCGCGTTTTTGATCGAAGGACTATCGACTTGGGCGTATTCACGGTTTGTCACGGCAGGCATGTGCATGTCCATGTGACGGGTGACCCCGGACACCGTTGCGGTGAAACGCGCGTGCAGCGATCCGGAAACCGGATGCGTCACCCGAGTGTTTTCAAAATACCGCCAACCAGGAGATTTGAAGGTGTCTCTGATGTCATTGGCGAAACGGCTCGGTTGACTGACCAAGTTCATGGCCCCGCCATTGAGCGTCATGGCAATGGTTGGCTCGCCGAAGTTTCGATAGATGTAGTCGTGGTACTGGTTGGTCACGGGGCCGTCCAAAGTGGTCGCGGTGCGGTTTATGACGGAGGAGTTCGAGCGGAACACATCGACATAAAATCCACTGGTCGGCGATGTGCGGACGATCGCCAAGGTGCGCTGCTGTGCGGCCTCGGCCTGTGTTCCTTTGTCATCTGTGAAGGAGCTTATGGAAAACGAGTAATGATCCGACACCGCTTCGGCGAAAGGCTGCGGCTCCATCGCGACATTCTGCACGGTGTTGATGCCGATGTTGATCCAGCCGCCCTCGCCACGCGATGCGCCGTTGGTGATCACCGTGTTGTTAGAAGCGAAGTTGCGGTAATAGTTCTCATGGATCTCCGTGCCGTATGTACCGGTCCCGGACTTGGCGCCCATGACTTCGCCAGCGCCGTATAGCTCCATGCTCATGCCGCTGCTGTGGCTATGGATGTGCCCGGCTCCGCCCACGAAGCCCATCAATCCGTAATTTTCATTATCCACAGGGGAAGGATTGCGTTGAAGCGTGATGCCCGCGAAGGGCACCCGATCGGTGCGGGGAAATATCGTGATAACAGGAGCTTCTTCGATGCTGGGCGTCTGCCAGAGTAGCTGCAGCGGTTCCATGTGCATGCCCAGTGATTCGTAAGGCAGCGCCGAACTTCTATTGTAGAACCCGTTTTGGATCGCGTCATTGAGGCGACCGCCGAGCTCGGTGGCCAGTTGATTGAAACCACGCGCTTTGGCTCCTTGATAGGCCATTTCATACTCGAAATACGGCTCCTTGGAAGCCGTGCGGCTCATGTCGCCGAAACTGATCTGCTCTCCGTTCGGATAGCGAAACTGACTGATGCGCGGTAAGTTTGCGGGGAACTCGAAGTAGGTGGCAAGGACGTTGAGCTCGGGAAAAATCCGGTCGATTTGCATCAGATGGTTCGAGCGGATGCGGTTCACGTCATATGCGTAGAGCAGGGACTCCGGCCAGATGTTGCCGGCAGCGGTGAAGATTTGGTAATCCGTGGCCAGTGACTGCTGACGGCTCGTGCCTGTTGTTAGATACACGTTGAGTGCGGTGTTTCGTTCGGTTTCATCATCGAAGGCGAGAAGGTTCTGCAACATGCAGTTCGACATGAGCGCCGACCAGTTGCTGCCAAGCTGGCCGTGATTTTTCGTGAGGTTATACCAAGTCCGGAAAACGCTTTGGGCATTGGTGAAATCAAAGTCCACCATGCTTCCCGTCTGCACGTCATAGACCTGGTTGGTTTGCAGAAAGGAGTGGAGGAAATCGTACACCACGGGCAACTGGTTGCCCAGCACACGCGCCTCTTTCAGGATGTCGCTTTGGAAAATCCAGCCGCCGTTGTTGACGTTGGTGGAGGGACTGACCGGAAGCAGCGTGCGTATCGCATTGTGCAGGATGTCCGCCGCGCAGCGGGCGTATGCTTCGTTTCCTGTTAGATAATAAAGCACGGCACAGTCCATGGCGTTGTTGAACTTCGCTTCAGCCGGCGCGCGAACACCGGAAACCCCGTGCTCCGGATAGGCCGGGATGGTCTTGAATCGGGCTGGCGTGGAAGACCAGAGGACGGGCAATTCCCTGAGGAACGCGTCACGGTCCGCTTGGTGGCTGGACAGCGGAGTTGCGGCGCGGGCAATGATCGCATGATAGACCGACGAGGCCCATGCCTGTTGATCTATTTTCTCCAGAATTCCCTGCTTCTCGCTCTCCCTTACCCAAAGGAAAGGCCGATCCAATGTCGGGGCGTTGTGGATGATCTGAGGCCCGGGTTTGGATGGATCCACAGCGTAACCGTTGGCGCTGGTTAGTTGGTAGCGGTCGATCGCCGTGATCGCCACCGTGGTGCTCAAGCGCAAAAAGACATACTGACCCGCGCCAACTCCGCCGTCGTATTGCGCGTTCAAGTAATCACGCAAGGCGGTGGATCCGCGCGCGCTGGTGTCCACCAAGCCGTTTGCAACAACGGATGTTAGAATGCTCGTTTGTAATCGCACCGCATCGCTTGAGTCTGTCACAGAAGTTTCTCCGTAGTAATCCGTAGCAAGAACCGCAGGATCGGAGCGCCTGCCCAACCCATAGAGATCCGTTGCTTTGGGAGAGCCGGTTTTCGACTCCAGATTGAAACGAAACACGGCGTTGTCGAAAGGCGCGGCCACCGCACCGAAATCGGGAAGCTGGAATACAAACACCGTCGCGCGATCCAGAGGATTTCCCACACCGGAACCACCATGCAGCAGTTGATTTGCGGCCACGCTAAAAATGGTGCCGTCTTCCTGAACGTTGGCATCCGCATCAAGTCCCGACATCACACCACCGGGAGCCCCTGCTTGTTTGGCAAAAGACAAACCGGCGATATGGAGGAGTAAAATTCCAGCGTATGTGGAAAATGAAACACGCCATTTCCAACCGCTTTTTTTAACAATACCAAACAACAACTCCGCCCGCACGTATCCTTAATACCGGAATCATCCGCTTGGTTGTCGAATAAATTCGGATATTCCGGTTGCATTGAGTTGCATAATTGCTTGGTGTGAAAAATCAAGCACACTAGATTTCATGGATGCTGTTTGATTCGCACAATCATTTGCAAAGCGCGCGTTTCGGGAAACCAGTTGCGGAACTCATCTCTGAAATGAAGGCGGCGGGAATTTCCGGCAGCGTGGTGAACGCGACCCGTGAGAGCGATTGGGAGGAAGTCCATGAGATTGCATCCGAATTTCCTGATTTCATACGACCAGCTTACGGCGTGCATCCTTGGTTTGCCCATACTGTAAAAGATGGCTGGCAGACGCGGTTGCGGGAAATGTTGGTTTCTGATCGTCGCTCAACCATTGGTGAAGTTGGCCTGGATGGCTGGGTTAAATCGCCTGCAATGGAAGTGCAGCGCATGGTTTTTTTGGAACAAATCGCGCTCGCCACCGAACTAAACCGCATCATGACAGTTCACTGCCTCAAGGCGTGGACGGAACTTTTCACCGTGATGGATGAGGCCAGGGCATGGCCGGAAAAATTTCTCATGCATTCCTTCGGTGGCTCCATTGAAGTGGCGAATCGATTGCTGAAACGAGGTGCATGGTTCTCATTCTCGGGCTATTTTCTGCAACCACGAAAACGCAAGGTGCTTGAAGTATTCAAGTCGCTTCCTCCCGATAGAATTTTGTTGGAAACCGACGCCCCGGACATGATGCCTCCACCGTCCTGTGTGAAGTTCCCGCTCGGCGATGAAATCAATCATCCTGCAAACCTCATCAGTATTGCAGAAGCCTTCGAGAAAGAACTAGGCAAAGGAATATTGGAACAGATTTCCGGGAACCAGCGACTGTTCTGGACATAGAACCATGCTTTTACGTCGCTTCTATTACTGCGATTGTAGTATATAAACCATATTTGAGCGGAAATGAAATACCCGTTTGGTGAACTTGAGTTGTTGTTGGAATATGGTATCTACCAGTAATATTTCCACGGAATCAAACGTAACAGCATATCCCAGCCTAATCAATCCATGCACCGCCGCGCCATAGCAATTTGCTCAGTTTTGTTCACAGCGATCATCGCTGGGATTTGCTTCTATTTCCTAAAGCCTGCCACCAATACCGTCGCCATGTCTTCTCAAATCGAGGCTCCCGCCGCCACGGATTCAGCCGATAATCCCACCTTCGTCACCTTCAACGCACACATCCGCCCTATTCTCTCTGACAAATGCTTCGCTTGCCACGGATTCGACTCCACAAAACGCGAGGAAAACCTGCGCCTCGACACAGCGGAAGGCGCCTACGCCGCCCTTCAAAGCGACACCACCCGATTCGCAATCATTCCCGGAGACGCAAAGCGAAGCGTCGTTTGGCAGCGCATCATGACCAATGACCCGGACGACGTAATGCCTCCCCCGGACTACCACAAACCTCTCACGGAAAACGAAAAACAACTCATCACCCGCTGGATCGAGCAAGGCGCCACCTACCAGGAGCACTGGGCCTTCGCGCCCGTAAAAAAACCTTCCGTCCCAACATCCAAATCAGCAAACCCCATCGATTCCTTCATACGCCAGGAACTCGAAACCCATGGACTCAATCCCTCGCCCCGCGCTGACAAAGCCACCCTCCTGCGCCGCCTCTCCCTCGATCTCATCGGCCTCCCCCCCACCCCAGAGGAACTCGAAGCCTTCCTTTCCGATGATTCACCCGATGCCTACGAAAAACAAGTTGATCGCCTACTCGCCTCCCCACATTACGGCGAGCGCATGGCCGTGCATTGGTTGGATGCCGTCCGTTACGCCGATACCGTTGGATACCACGGCGACCAGAACGCGCGCATCTTCCCATACCGCGACTACGTCATCGACTCCTTCAACAACAACAAACCCTTCGACGAATTCACCCGCGAACAACTCGCAGGCGACCTCCAGAAAAACCCCACCGATGAACAACTCATCGCCACCGGCTTCCTCCGCCTCAATCTCATGACGCGCGAAGGCGGCGCGCAAGACAAGGAATACCTCGCCAAATCCGCAGGAGACCGCGTCCGCGCCATCGGCGGCGCATGGCTAGGCCTCACCACTGGCTGCGCCGAATGCCATGATCATAAATTCGACCCTATCAGCCAACGCGACTTCTACTCGATGGCAGCCTTCTTCGGCGACGTCCGCCAATGGGGCATCTACACCACCTACAACAACACCCCCAACAAAGACCTCCCCGGCTTCCACAACGAATCCCCCTTCCCACCCGAAATTTTCAGCCCCAACCGCGCCATGCGCGAAAGGCTCACCCATGCTCGTGACAAATCCATCGAGGCAATCGCAGCGGAAAAATCACAGCCAGACCCCGCTTTCATGAGTTGGCTGACAAGCACGAAGTCCTTCCTGTCCAAATACTCATCCGGCTGGCGTCCCATCAGTCCATCATCGGTCGTTTCCTCAAAAACAACTCCCCACCTGATCGGCAAAGACAACACGGTATTGTTCACCGGAGAACCGAAAAAAGACGACACGATCACTCTTAAATATGATGTGAGCGGCGAGAGCCTCAGATCCATACTCATCGAGGCACTTCCAGATTCCGCCAACAACGACCGCGTTGGCCGAAGGGGAGACGGCAAGTTTACCATGACCCCCACCTTCGCCTTCAACAACACGGCTCTCCCCATCGCCTACAAACAAGCCGATCGCCGCCATCCTGCGAAATACTCCAACGGCTTCCAATCTCCCATGCTTGAGGACACCTGGCAATCCGCCCCCGCACTTTGGGAAGAACCGTCCAACGCCGCAAGCCTGCCACATCACGCGATCTATCATCTGCAATCCACCCTCAACGGCGAACAGTCCGGCGTTCTCACCCTCACCATCGCCTCCGCCGACATTGGAAAAATCCGCGTATCCATTTCCCCCTTCGTCGATCCCGTCCCAGGCGATCCCAAAGCCCTCCGCCCGCAGCTCGCCTCGGCGCTTTCCTCGGACAAAACCGATGATCCGGAACTGAAAGCCGCCTTCCTTCTCGCCACAACACCTGACGACAAACTCCCCACCGCATACAAAGCCGCTCGCCAGGAACTCCTCGCCGCGCACGCCGGGTTCGCGCACTCCATGGTCGCCCAAACACTTCCCGAAGATCAAATCATCGCTACCCATCTCCTCAACCGTGGCGATTGGATGTCACCCGGCGATAAAGTCGAACCTGCAATCCCCGAATACTTCGCGAAACAAATCGCTCCATCCGACAAGCGACTCACCCGCGCCGACCTCGCCGAATGGCTGCTCTCCACGGAAAATCCCCTCCCACGCCGCCATTTCGTCAACCGCCTCTGGAAACAGTTCTTCGGAAAAGGTTTTTCCAACATCCTCGATGACATCG
>JBGSRM010000115.1:0-18211 GCA_041737575.1 Akkermansiaceae bacterium | reverse complement strand
GAGAAGTCGGGGTCGGGTTGTGGTTTTTCGAGGCCTTCTGATTCGCCGGCGTTGGCGAGGGGGAGCCATGATTCCTCGCGTTTGTGGTTGTTGATGAATTTGGTGCGTGCGACATCGACTTCGAAGAGGCCGCTGTCTGTTAGATATTGTTTCATCATGATGGTGGATTTGGGCCAGACGGCGTGGTTGTTCTGACCATCGACGATGAGGGCTTTGAGTTTCTCGGCGGCGTGGGAGGGTGCGATGAGGGCGAGGGAGAGGAGGATGATTTTTGGGAGTTTCATGATGTGGTATGGTTGGTGATTTTTACGGGGTTGGGAAGGGTTAGATTGCAATTCGTTATTGGTTATTCGTTATTTGTTATTGGGCTAAGCGAGTTCGCAGGCGAGTTGGATGGCGGCGATCATGGAGGAGGGGTTGGCGAGGTTTTGGCCGGCGATGGCGAAGGCGGTGCCGTGGTCGGGGCTGGTGCGGGGTTTGGGGAGACCGAGGGTGACGTTGACGGCTTGGTCAAAGTCTAACAGTTTTAAGGGGATGAGGCCTTGGTCGTGATACATGGCGAGGACGGCGTGGTATTTGCCTTGGGCGGCATCGCGGAAGATGGCGTCTGGGACGTGGGGGCCGGTGAAGGTGGCGATTCCGAGTTGGTTTAGGGCGTGGATGGCGGGGGTGATGATGGTGGATTCCTCGTTGCCGAAGGCGCCGTTTTCTCCGGAGTGGGGGTTGAGGCCGCAGACGGCGATGCGGGGTGAGGCGATGCCTTTTTTTGTTAGAAAAGCGGCGGTGAGTTTTCCGATGGTGATGATGCTTTCGGTGGTGAGGAGTTTCGGAACATCGGCGAGGGGGATGTGGATGGTGGCGAGGCCGACGGTGATGGTGGGGCCGGTGAGGAGCATTCCGGATTCGGTGATGCCGAAGGCGTGGGTGAAGAATTCGGTTTGGCCGGGGAAGGGGAAGCCGATGGCTTGGAGGGCTTCTTTGGAGACGGGGCCGGTGACGACGGCGGCGGCGTTGGTTTCGCGGAGGAGGCAGGCGGATTCGTCGAGGGCGTCGAGGGCGGCGCGGGCGGATTTTGGGGTGGGTTTTCCGGGGGTGGCGGAGGAGCGGTCGCCGATGATACGGTAGATGAAGTTTTCGGGGAGTTTTCTGGAGGCGAGGGCGGCATCGATGATTTCAGGGCCGATGCCTGCGGGGTCGCCGAGGGTGATGAGAATTTCTTTCACGTGGTAGATATGGGTGGTGATGGGGTGGGGGGCAAGGGGGAAGGTGGGATTAGAATGGTGGTGGGTTTCATTTTCAACGCCCCCCACTTCGCCACCTACTACTCTAAATCTAGGAAGGTAAATGAAGGCTACGAGGGGCAGGAAGTCGCAGAGGTCGCGGAGGGACGCAAAGCTGGGGTTGTGGAAAAGGAGTCGATGTGTAAATTTTTGTTAGATGAATGGTGAAGATGTGAAAGATCGATTTGGGGGGATTGGGCGGCTTTATGGGGAGCGGGTGTTGGAGAGGTTTTTGGGGGCGCGGGTGGTGGTGGTGGGGATTGGGGGGGTGGGGTCTTGGGTGGTGGAGGCGTTGGCGAGGTCGGGGGTGGGGGGGATACGGATGGTGGATTTGGATGAGATTTGTGTGACGAATGTGAACCGGCAGTTGCATGCGATGGATGGTCAGATCGGGAGGCAGAAGACGGCGGCGATGGCGGAGCGGGTGCGGGCGATTCATCCGGGGTGTGAGGTGGAGGTGGTGGAGAATTTTTTCAATGAGCGGACGATGGAGGAGGTTTTGGGTGGGCAGGTGGACGGGGTGGTGGATGCGATTGATTCGATGAAGCACAAGGCGTTGTTGTTGGCGGAGTGTCGGCGGCGGGGTTTGCCGGTGGTGACGTGTGGAGGGGCGGGCGGTAAGCGGGATGCGACGCGGATTGTGGTGAGGGATCTGGCATTTTCAGGGAAGGATGCGTTGTTGCATCAGTTGAGGAAGCGGTTGAGGAAGGAGCATGGATTTGCGGGGGTTGAGATGGGATCGAAGCCGGAGGCGATGGGGATTGTGGCGGTGTATTCGGATGAGGTGCCGGTGTATCCGAGTGGGGATGGGGAGGTGAGTTGTGAGAGGCCGGAGGGGGCGGACATGCGGTTGAGTTGTGAGACGGGGTATGGGACGGTGGCGCATGTGACGGGGGCGTTCGGGTTGGTGGCGGCGGGGGCGATGCTGGGGATATTGGAGCGGGGAGCTTAGGGCGGGGAGGGGGAGTGGGAAAAAGCAAAGCTAACTCATGAATGAAAATTTTAACCGCGAATGAACACGAATGAACGCTAATTTTAAGAATTGATTTTATTTGAGCTCATTCGCGTTTTTCCAATGGTTCATTGATTTGGTGAGCGATGATTCTGTGCTGGTTATCGGGCGAGGGGTTTGATTCATTTGGGCATGTCAGTGAATCCACATACCGTTCCGTTCAATCAGCCGCCCGCTCTTCCGACCCATATTCCTTTGTCGGATGACATATCGAAGCACATGACGAATTTACAGTATCCTTTGGAGCTACGGTTCAAGTTGATTGCGTTGACGAGTCAGGTGACGGTGACGGATGCGGCGGGTAGGGTGGTGGTGCATACGAATCAGAAGTTTTTCAAGTTCAGGGAGCATGTGGAGATTTTTTCCGACAAGTCGCGGGCGGTTCGTTTGGCGGAGATCAAGGCGAACAAGGTGATCGATTGGTCGGCGAGGTATGATGTTACGGATGTTTCGGGGCAGGCGATCGGATCGGTGGGTCGGAAGGGTTGGAGGTCGATCTGGAAGGCGCATTATGAGGTATTCAATCCTGGGGACAGTGTGGCTGATTTTTCGATCAGTGAGGAGAACCCTGGTGCGAAGTTCATGGATGGTTTGTTGGGAGGGATTCCGGTTTTGGGGATTTTCACGGGTTATTTCTTTCATCCCAGGTATGTGGCGAAGAGGGCGGACGGGCGTGAGGTGATGAGGTTGAGCAAGAAGTCGGCGTTTTTGGAAGGGAAGTTCGGTATTGAGAAGTTGGGTGAGATGAGTGCGCGGGAGGAGTTGAATTTGATTCTATCGTTTTTCATGTTGGTTATGCTTGAGCGCAGGCGCGGTTGAGTTGTTAGATTAAATCGAATTCACGGCAGGTGGAGAACACGGCGGAAATAGAAGAGTATTTGGCGGGTGCGGGATGGGTGGAGAAGTTTGAAGAGGAGGTGCGGGTGTTGGGTGGGCGTATGGTTTCGAAGGTGAAGGATTTGAGAATGGACGAGGGTGAGGGGGAGGTGTGTTTTTCGGCGAATGTGATGGGAGAGGAGGTGGAGGGTGCTTTTTGGGAGGAGGGTGGTGGTGTGAATTTCGAGACGACTTGTGGATGTGAGGTTGGAGTTTTTTGCGAGCATGGTTTTGCGGTGATGGGGAGGTTGGCGAAGGAAAGGAGGTTGGGGAGGTTGTTTGGCAGAGCGGTGAGCGAGGTGGTGGGTATCGAACTTGCTGCGAAGAAGGTTGAGAGGGATGAGATAGAACTAGGGGGCGTGGTGGATTTTGAGTTGGTAGTGAGGAAGGGTGTGGTGGACAAGGCGACGCGGTTGTTGTTGCAGTCGTTGGGGGAGAAGGATCCGGTGGATTGGATATATGGGGAGATTTTTGTTAGAAGGGGTGGGGATAGGGTGGCTTTGGTTTTTGGGGATGGGAGTTTGCCGGGTGAGGCGAAAGCGATGAGGGAGTTGCGGGAGACGGGGTTGAGTTCGTTGCGGTCGAATTCCGCGTGGAGGTTTTTGTTGAGCATGAGGTCGCGGGAGATGGAGGGTGGCGACAAGTGGTTTCCCGATCCGGGGCGGGTGCCGGTGGATGCGTTTTGGCATCAGTTTCGGGGGGAACATGCGGGGAGGTTGGAGGAGCTGGGGTGGAGGGTGAAGTTTGAGGATGGTGTGGGGCATCGGGTGCATGAGGCCGATCCGGCGAGGTGGGATACAAGGTTGACGATGGGGGCGGAGGAGTATGGGGGAGGTGAGATGGAGGGTGGGTGGTTCAGTTTATCAGTGGGGTTTGATGTGGAGGGGGAGCGTTATGATTTGCTGCCGATTTTGGCGGGGTTGTTGAAGCAGGATTTTTTAGAGGAGACGCTGGATCGGCCGGATGGCGGGTATGTGTATGCGCCGTTGCGGAATGGGGATGCGTTGAAGTTGCCGGTGGGAAGGGTGCGGAAGATTTTGAGGCATTTGACGGCGTTGGTGGATCCGAAGTTTTTCGGGAAGGTGAGGGTTCATGCGCTGGATGCGGCGGCGTTGAGCGAGTTGGAGGGGTTGGGTCTGGATGCGCCGAAGGGTTTGGCGAAGTTGAGGGAGCGATTGGAGAATTTCTCGAAGGTGGAGGAGGTGGATACGCCGGGGGAGATTCGTGCGACGTTGCGGGATTATCAGAAGGCGGGTTTTCAGTGGATGCAGTTTTTGGCGAGGCACGGGTTGCATGGGATTCTCGCGGATGACATGGGGTTGGGGAAGACCTTGCAGACTCTTGCGCATTTGATGGCGGAGAAGGTGAGCGGGAGGTGTGGTGGGAGGCCGTCTTTGGTGATCGCGCCGACATCGGTGGTGCCGAACTGGCGGGCGGAGGCGGTGAAGTTCGCGCCGGGGTTGCGGGTGTTGGTTTTGAACGGGCCTGAGCGGAGGAAGTATTTCCGATCGATACCTCATGCGGATCTGGTGATCACGTCATATGCTTTGTTGCAGCGTGATATTGATAAACTACTAGGTTTCCAGTATCACGTGGTGGTTCTGGATGAGGCGCAGTATATCAAGAACCCGAGGGCGAAGGTGGCGCAGGCGGCATGCCGGGTGGTGGCGAGGCATCGGGTGTGTTTGTCGGGGACACCGATTGAGAATCACCTGGGTGAGTTGTGGAGTCTGATGCATTTTTTGATTCCGGGATTTTTGGGGACGGAGGATGCGTTCAACCGGAATTTCAGGAAGCCGATCGAGGAGGAGGGGGATGTGGAGAAGAATGCGATTTTGAAGAAGAGGATTGCGCCGTTGGTGTTGCGGAGGACGAAGGATCAGGTGGCTAAGGAGCTGCCGCCGAAGACCGAGATGGTGCATTTGGTGGAGTTGCATTCGGATCAGAAGGATTTGTATGAGACCGTGCGTGCGACGATGGACAAGCGGGTGAGGGAGGCGATTGCGGCGCGGGGGATCGAGCAGTCGCAGATTGTTTTTTTGGATGCGCTGTTGAAGTTGCGTCAGATTTGTTGTGATCCGAGGTTGTTGCCTGAGGATTTTGCGGCGGGTGTGCGCAAGTCGGCGAAGTTGGATTATTTGAAGGAGATGTTGGAGACCTTGGTGGAGGAGGGCAGGAAGATTCTGATTTTTTCGCAATTTACGACCATGCTGGGTTTGATTGAGGAGCATTTGCTAAGGACGAAGGTGCCTTATTTGAAGCTGACAGGAGGGTCGAAAGATCGCGGGGGATTGGTGGAGCAGTTTCAGACGGGGAAGTTTCCGGTGTTTTTGATTTCGCTGAAAGCGGGTGGGACGGGATTGAATCTAACAGCTGCGGATACTGTGATTCATTATGATCCGTGGTGGAATCCGGCGGCGGAGGCGCAGGCGACGGATCGGGCGTATCGGATCGGGCAGGACAAGCCGGTGTTTGTGCATAAGTTGTTGTGTCAGGAGACGGTGGAGGAGAAGATACACCGTTTGCAGCAGACGAAGGCGAAGCTGGCGGAGGGGTTGTTGTCGGATGCGGATGTGGTTAGGAAGCTGGATGCGGCGATGGTGCGGGAGTTGCTGGGGTGATATTTGAAACACGAAGCTGGATACTCGAGAGTTCGATTTTTAACCACGGAATGCACGGAATACACAGAATGAATAAGATATATAGGAGCTGTCAGCAGACCATTTTTTGATACTAAGTTTATCTATGGTTTATGATTACGCTTTCGTGATTTTGTGTTTTTTGACTCGTTTTCTTCGGTAAGTCCATTTGGCTTTGCTGCTTTGGAAGCTCGCAAAGCTCGTTCAGCGTTGTGGTTACTACCTCGAAATTCGGACTAGGTCCGGTGTGTCACGAAAGCGTTCTTGCCATCATAGGGGTGATGTGCTGGGGTTTCGGCGATGGGTCTTTTTCGTTCAGGTAAGTTGCGGACGCTTTACTTGCTGGCGCTTGCGCAGTTGCTGGGTGGGCCGTTGGTGCTGCTGCATGTGACGGTATTTTGCAAACTGACATGGAGAGAGGCGCCGCGAGTGGGTTTTGCGGAGGCAGTGGTCGGGGCATTGGTGTCGGATGAATTGCACGAGTGTGCGGTATCCGGGTTATCGAAACGCGATACGCCCGCGAAGGATGGCCGTGAGGGTGATAACAAACCCAAGTTGGAGAAACCGAATCAGCCGCCCGCGCCGTGGGTGGTTGACAGCAGAATTTTTGCGGATGGTGAGGGACAAGCAGCCATTGTGAACAGGGAGCGGACGTGGACGCCGGCTTGGCCGAATGCGCCGCCGGGGCCGCCGCCGAAGCTGGTTTGAAATGAGGGGTCGCCGTTTTGGTGACTCCATGAATTGGAGCGGGGCATTTCCCGATCCTTGATCCGCGCTTTGTGCGGGCATTGTTTCTCATTTTACAAACCAACCATGACCATGAAATTTTCCAAACTAACACCACTATTTTTAATTATGAATGTTTCCGCACAGGAAACACCCACCGCCGCGACGGGCGAACTTGAAGCACTCACCGTGACCGGAAAGGCCGAGAGCCTGATCGGCACGGCGAACACGGCCTCGAAAGGCCAGGCGAACTATGAAGAGTTACTAGAAAGACCGTACTTAAGGCGAGGAGAGCTGCTGGAGGTTGTGCCCGGCGTGATCATCACCCAGCACTCCGGCGATGGTAAGGCGAACCAGTATTTCGTGCGCGGCTTCAACCTCGATCATGGCACCGATTTCTCGATCTGGATGGATGGTCAGCCGGTGAATTTTGTGACCCACGCGCATGGTCAGGGTTATGCCGATCTCAACCCGCTGATCCCGGAGATGGTGGAGAGTATTGATTATTGGAAAGGTCCGTTTCACGGCCACCTTGGAGATCTCAGCACAGCGGGTGCGACGCGGTTCAATTTTTTCGACACCTTGCCAAGCGGTATCGCGAGCGTTGGAATCGGGCAACACAACTACTTTCACGGACTGCTTGCGGATACGATTTACATAGATCAAAAGGACGCGAACGGGGATTTCTCCGCGATGACTTACGGGCTTGAATACAATTATTACGACGGGCCGTGGCAGCGCGAGGGGAACTCCCAGCGGGTTAACGGATTCTTGAAATATTTCCGCCAAGCGGGGCAGGACAGTTTCAGCATCACGGCGATGGGCTATGATGCGGACTGGGACTCCACCGACCAAATTCCGAGGCGGCTCATTGAGAACGGCGGAATTGACCGTCTCGGAAATATCGACAACACCGTGCGGGGCGAGTCGAGCCGATACAGTTTGATGGCTGAGTGGGATCGGGAGGAGGCGAACGGACGGACGCATGTGGATGTTTATGTCGGCATGTATGACCTGGATCTGTTCTCGAACTTCACTTATTTTTTGGATAATCCAGACACGGCGGTTGATGAATCCATTTTAGGAAACCAGTTCGAGCAGGAGGACGGTCGCTGGTTTCTTGGTGGTGAGGCGCGGCGTGAGTGGGATTATGGAACGTCGAACACTCTCACGGTGGGTTTGCAGACGCGGCATGATTTTCTGAGCGGGATCGGCCTCTACAACACCGTTGGCACGGTGCGGACGGGTGCGGTGCGGGTGGATGATGTTACGCAAAACAGCGTGGGTATTTATGCGATGGCGGATCACCGCGTGAATGATTGGTTGCGCGTGCAGCCCTCTTTGCGGGCGGATGCTTTTCACTTTGATGTGGAAAGTGACAATCCATTGAACTCGGGTTCGGAAACCGACGGGATTGTCAGTCCCAAGCTGAATGTTGTGTTCGGGCCGTGGAATGAGACGGAGATTTATACGAGTGCCGGACTTGGTTTCCACTCGAACGATGCGCGCGGTGTGACCATCACGACCGATCCCGTTACCGGTATGCCGGTGGATCCCGCGGATCCGCTGGTGCGGACGTTTGGATATGAGCTGGGAGTGCGGACGGAGGCTTTCGAGGATATCGTGAGCACCGTTTCCATTTTCTATCTGCACAGTGATTCGGAGTTGCTTTATGTGGGTGATGCGGGGACGGCGGAACCCGGCGGGGCGACGGAGCGTTTCGGCATTGAGTGGGCGACGTATTGGAGGCCGAACGAGTGGCTGACGCTGGACAATGAGTTGACGATCAGTGAGGCGAAGTTGCTCAATGATCCTGCTGGCAACGATATTCCTGGCGCGGTGCCTTTTACCATGAATACCGGTATCACCATCGGACATGACGAGGGATTTTATGGGAGTCTGCGGTCGCGGTTCTTTAATGCGCGGCCATTGGTTGAGGATGGTAGTGTGGATTCGCGTGCATCCTGGCAGGTGAATGGACGGCTTGCTTATCGGAAAGACGATTGGGAGGTTGCGTTGGATGTTCTCAATATTCTTGGCCGGGATGACAATGACATTGAGTATTTCTATACCTCACGTTTGCCCGGGGAGCCGTTGGCGGGGGTTGATGATATCCATTTGCATCCGGCGGAGCCGCGGACGTTTCGTTTGTCGCTGACGAAGCGGTTTTGAAATGGGAAACCCGACCTTGCTTCACGTGGGTTTTTGCTTACCCTCCAACCTATGAGAAATATCCACTACACTCTGTATCGCGAGGAGGCCGACTATGTCGCGCAGTGCCTCGACTACGATGTATCTAGTTTTGGTTCCACCGAAATGGAAGCCCTTGCTAATCTCAAGGAGGCGATCGAGCTCTATCTCGAGGACCTCCCTGAATCTGCTGCTGCCCCGCAAATTACCGACGTTACGGTAGGTGAACTCGCCATCGCATGAATGGATTCTCATGCTATGCCCAAGAGAATCCCATCCTCTGAATTTATAGCCATCCTTAGCGCACACGGTTTTGGATTCGTATCCAAGCGCGGGAGCCACGCCAAGTATAGGGATTCGAAGGGGCACACGGTTATCGTGCCACACCCACGCAAAGATATTCCCGTTGGCACGTTACGCTCCATGGTAAGGCAAAGCGGTTTACCAAAACAATTCTTTGATTAGTGTAAATGATCTTGAGCACAGTATGCCGCCCCTAAATTAATCATAACATTCCTTGTGATAACTTAAATTGATAGCCACTCCCTCATGATCCGCGCATTCCTTTTTCTCGGTCTTCTCGCTTCCGCTGCTGCGGTGGTGACCGGGGCGTTTGTGTCGGGGTTTTCGCACATTTTGCCGTATGGGATCGACCATATCCTGTTTCTGCTCGCGCTGTTTTTTCTGACGAGGGATTTTGGCAGCCTGTTGGCGCAGATGACTTTGTTTACGATGGCGCATTCGCTGACGCTGGCGCTTTCGATGTATGGTTTGGTTTCGGTTCCGTCGCTTTTGGTTGAGGTGGCGATTGCGCTGAGCATCATGTTTGTGGCGGCGGAGAATCTTTTCCGGGAAACGGTCAGCCGGTGGAGGCCGTGGGTGGTGTTCGCGTCCGGGTTGGTGCACGGGTTGGGTTTCGCGCATTCTTTTGCGAGGACGGAGATTCCTGCGGCGGATTTGTTGCCAGCGTTGTTTGGTTTCAATATGGGGATTGAAGCGGGGCAGCTTGTTGTGGTGGGGATTGCCTATGCGCTGGTGGCGGTTTGGTGGAAGCGGGAGAGTTATGGAAGGATGATCGCGCGGCCGGCTTCGTTTGTTATCGCGGTATCCGGGTTTTGTTGGGCAGCGCTGCGGATCGCTGGGTGATGGGCCGATTGAAGTTTTTTTCTTTTCCGAGACAGGCGGGATGGAGCGTGTGCTGTGAGGTAGGATATGTGCTTAAGATGGCGTTGGGGTTTTGAGTGGGAGTTTGTTAGAGGTCGTTGATGGAGCCGAAGTCTGGGGAGAAGAGGCGTTTGTAGGTTCGGACGGCGTAGCCATCGGTCATGCCGGCGAGGTAGTCGCAGATGATTCTGGCGCGGTCTGTTTGGGTGGGGGCGGAGTTGATTTCGGCGACGGTGTCAGGGGAGAGGAGTTGGAAGTCCTGTCCGTCGATGGTTTCGTTGAGGACGTATCTGGTGTGGAAGATTTCCCAGAGTTGGCGGAGCATGCGGGAGCCTTTGTGCTCGAGTTGTTTGAGTTGTGGGGAGAGGAAGACGACGTGGTAGGCGAGTTTTTTGAAGATTTCGGATTCGTTGCGGATGGCGGGGTCGATGGTGAGGCGGAAGCGGTAGCGGTTGGTGTTTTGGGAGAGGAAGTTGGTGTCTTCGATGAGGGTTGTGGCCTGGATGTAGCGTCCGATGCGTTTTCCGACGAAGGGATCGACGCGGTGGTGGCGGATGGCGGAGATGAGATCACCGAGTGGAGTTTTTTCGGAGGAGTCGATGTTGTTAGATGATGCCCATGATTCGATTTTTTGAATGTTGAGGAAGCCGGCGCGGACGGAGTCCGAGAGGTCGTTGAGGGAGTATGCGGTGTCGTCCGCCCAGTCCATGATCTGGCATTCGATGGATTTGAAGGAGTCGCGTTTTTTTCCTGGGGTGAGTTCGATGGGGAAGTCGTTTCCGGCGAGTGTCCAGTCGAGGTAGGAGTTTTGGTTGTCGTAGATGAAGTGGTTGTGGGGAGGGTGGTCAGGGGTGTTGAGTTCGGACCAGAGGGTTTTGTATTTGAGGATGCCGTCGAGGAAGGCGCGGGTGGGGTTCATGCCGGTTCGTTTGGCAGAGAAGATGCGCTGCGTGAGGATGCGGAGTGTTTGTGCGTTGCCCTCGAAGCCGCCGTGATTGCGAGTGAGGTGGTTGAGTGTTCGTTCGCCGGCGTGGCCGAAGGGGGGGTGGCCGAGGTCGTGTGAGAGGCAGATGGCTTCAATGAGATCGGGATCGATGAAGAAGGAATCGTTGAGAGGGTTGTTGGGTTGTTGGAGGAGCCAGTGGCAGATGGATTTTCCGATTTGTGCGACTTCGAGTGAGTGTGTGAGGCGTGTGCGGTAGAAGTCGTATTCGCCGGACCAGAAGACCTGGGTTTTATTTTGTAGTCTGCGGAAGGTGGGTGTGTGGAGGACGCGGTCGCGATCGATTTGGAAGGGTGAGCGGTAGTCTGCGGAGTTTGATTCCGGGGAGAGGCGTTCTGTATCGAAGGATGCGTAGAAGGTGTTCCGCATGGGGGGAGGGTGGTGGATAGTCGGAAGGTCGGGAAGTCTTAAAGTCGGAAAGCTGATTGATGATTTTTGATTTTTGATTTTTGATTTTTAGAGAGGGGTTGCGGGGTGGTGTGGGATCTGCTAGGTGTGTTGGGTATGGTAACGAAGCAGATATTAAGGGCGGCGTCGGGATGGTTGGAGTTGGGGATGCCGGATGATGCGTTGGAGGAGTTGAAGGGGTTGACGAAGGAGGAGGGGGAGACGAGGAAGGCGTTGGAGTTGCGGATGGCGGCGCAGATGGCGCAGGGGGATTGGAAGAGTGCGGGTGGGACGGGTTTGGATTTGTGCGAGATGGCTGTGGACGAGCCGGATTTTTATTTAAGCGCGGCGTATTGTTTGCATGAGGCGGGGGAGACGAAGGAGGCGATGAGATGTCTGGAGGAGGGGCCGGAGGTGCTGGAAGAGATGGCGGTTTTTCATTACAACAAGGCTTGTTATCTTTGTGTGATGGGGGATGTGGAAGGGGCGAGCGAATGTTTGGCGAGGGCAATTGAGATGGATGATAGTTTTCACGATGCGGCGATGGAGGATAAGGATTTGGTGGGTCTCAATGAGCTTAGAGCTTAGAGCTTGGAGAAAGAGGACAGAGTGGGATAGTGGGATAGCGGGAGAGGCGGGATCTAAGACATTGATGATTGATGATTGATGATTTTTGATTTTTGATTTTGGAAGAAGGGTGGGAATGGTGTTTTGACATGTGGGTTTGGGTTAGTAGTGTTGGGGGATGCAGAACGTGCACTTTGAGGAGTCTGTGGCATCGATTTTATGTAGGGATGGCCGGTATGATGGTCATGCGTATTTGTTTTTGCGGGATGCCCTGGATTATACGATGAAGCGGGCGCAGGAGCAGCAGACGCGGAAGAATCGGCATGTGAGCGGGAGGGAGTTGTTAGAGGGGTTTCGTGATTTCGCGCTTGAGCAGTACGGGCCGATGGCGGCGACTTTGATGGAGGAGTGGGGTGTGCGGCAGTGTCGTGATGTGGGGAATATGGTTTTTTTATTGATCGAGGAGCAGGTGTTCGGGCGGCAGGACTCCGACAAGCCGGAGGATTTCGACGGGCACTTCGAAATGGATGCGGAGCTGAGGAAGCCGTTTTTGCCGAGCGGTGTAAAGAGCGAGCGGCGGAGGGTTTTGGGAACGAGGGCCTGATTTTCAGATCATGCCGAGTTTCATTTTTCCTTCCTCAGTGATCATGTCCTGGTTCCAAGCGGGATCCCATACGAGTTGGACGTTTGCGGAATCGATGCCATCGATGGTCATGATTTTGGCTTGAGCGTCGGCGGCGATGACGGGGCCCATGCCGCAACCGGGAGCAGTGAGTGTCATTTTGACTTCGACGATTTTTTTATCGCCCTGTTGGTGAATGGAGCAGTCGTAAACGAGGCCGAGGTTGACGATATCGACGGGGATTTCGGGGTCGTACACGCCTTTAAGTTGAGCCCAGACCTGTTCTTCGAGGGGGGCGTCCTTGAGTTTGATGGCGTTTTCGCGGAGATTTTTTTCTTCTTCAGGGTCGATTCCGAGGGCATCGGTATCCTGGGAGGAGATGCGGGCGAGGCCTTGTGAGGTGGCGACGGTGAATGTTCCGCCGAGGCGTTGGGTGATGAAGACAGCGGTGCCGGCGGGAAGGGTGATGGAGTCGCCGCTGGGGATTTGGACGGCGTTTACTTCGCGGGTGAGTTTGATTTCTTCGTGCATGGATTGATTCTGGCTAAGAGTCTGAAGGTCTTAAAGTCTTAATGTCGGAAAGTCGAGGAGTCGGAAGGAGGGATGATTTTGTTTATGTTTTCACTTTCAGGCCGGCTGCTTTGGCAAGTTTTGCTTGGCGGGTGTCGAAGGTGTGGAATTGGTTGGAGCCTAGGAGGAGGGCGGCGGCGGCGTGCAATATGTCGAGGCTGCGTGTTCCGAGACGCTCTGAGTGGGATGCGCTGAGTCGTTCTGCTTCGATCATGAGTGAGTTTTGGGGCACGTCGGCATGAACGAGTACGCCGTTGGCGAGATCGGCCAGGAGGAGGTTGAGGGATGCGTCGCGTTGTGCGGGCGTGATTTCTTTTCGGAAAACACGGAGGCGCAGGGCGTTGCGGAATTCGAGCTGGTGAAGCCATAGGAAGACGGGAGGTGATTGCATTTTTCGCATCGCTGCCGCTGCCTTTGCGGTGAGTGCATCGGGGGCATAGAGTGAGCACAAGAAGCCCGTGTCGGCATAGGTTGTCATCGCTCGCCCCTGGCTTGGTTGATTAGATCCGTATGTGTGGTTTCCAAGATGCGGTCTCCATAAATTTCGCGGAGTCTTGCGGTGAAATCCGGTATCTCGCGGGTTTTTGCGGGCGGGAGTGGGGAGAGGATGGCGATGGGTTTGCTGCGTTTGCGAATCTCGACGGAGTGCCCGGATGCGACCATGTCCAGCACGCGGGTTGTCTGGTGCTTGATTTCTCGAATAGTTGCTTGTTTCATTTGTGATACTTTAATGTGACACATTTTCGGTGTCAAGTTGGGAGGATTATGTGTCTGAAAGTCTGCCATCTTTCTTTGAACACGAGCTCGTAAGGATTTTCTCGCCGCCATAGCCATTTTCAAGCAGCATGAAAATGAAGCTATGAAAACCATTACCATTATCTTGCTCGCGACGATTTGCGTTCATGCGGAAAACAAACCGACCTTCCGTGAGCTTTTTGCTGATCCCGTAACAAGAGCCGAGGCAATCGCCACACTCACGCCCGGAACAGTAGATCACTTTTTCCATACCGCGCTCAACCATCAGCTCAACAATCGGTCCAAGGAATACGCCGAAACAATCGCCGCATGGAAAACAGCTTCGCAAAGGAAAGAGAATCCCATCTCCACAAGCGGCCTCGATATATTGGAGAACCGCCGCATCATTACTGCATACGATGAATCACCAGATGCCGCGCTCGCCGAGCTGACCCGGGTGCTCAATCTCAAGTTCGATGCACGCAAACCCGCCTCCGCCTCCTCGGATCGCGAGCTGCCGAATTCCCTGCCAGCCGAATACATTTCCCCCGAAGCCTTCCAAAAAATTGCGGAGGCAGCTAATCCGGAGACAGCTTACACCTCCTACCAGGCACCACGCCTCTACGCCGAACTCAATCAACTAAACACCTTTTCGGAAAACAAAATCCGTTGGTTCGCAAATTACTTCGAACGCATCGATCACCCCCGCTACACCGATCTGGTCAGCAAGGCCATCGCCCTTGAACCATCTGTCGAAAAATCCACCTTCGACTTTACCGCCATGACCCGCGCCCAGCTCGATGTCCTGGCAAAATCCACTCCATCCCTGCTTGCGCATGAAGACTTCAATCTCGCATATCTAAAGAAACTAACACCATCATACCCCGCGCAACTCCAACGGCACCCACAAGAATTGGCCGCTTCAATCGCCGCATGGAAAGAACACATTCTAACACTTCCGTCCTCACAAAACACTCTCAAAGCCCACGTTCTCTACCACCATCTGAGTCTCCAGCAAAAAATCGGAAACTACCCGCTCGATGACCTGCTCACCTATCTTGCCTTGCCCCGCCATTCTCATCCATTGCTCCGCACGGAAAAGGACACCGAGTTCAATCTCGAGCCCGGGAAACAATTCAACCTCAGCATCATCGGATCCCGTTTTACTGATGACTCTGATCTCATCATCTCGTATCTAACACATTTTCTCGGAAAATCCGATGATGCCAACAAGCCATTCATCCCGCTCGTTCAGGAGAAACGACTCGCCACACTCCATGCCGAAGCCCGCTTGCTCGCCGGTGCCGACCCATCACGCTGGGCCAGCGCCCTTGATCCGGAAAAATACAAATCACTGCGCGAGGAAACCCGCATAACATTCGCCCCTACCACTCCCGATGTTTTCTCATCAGAGGAAAAAATCTCTCTCCCGCTCGATCTCAAAAACACGCCTTCCCTGCTCATCCGCATTTATGAAATCGATGCGAAATCCGCCAACGAATCCGCATCCCTCGATCTCGACGGACTCGTCCCGCACCACACCCGCACCATTTCCTTCACGCAAACACCCATCATCCAACACCGCGAGGACATCGCCCTGCCGGAACTCGAAGGTGCCGGCACATGGATTGTCGAATTCGTTTCCGAACGAATCTCCGCACGGGCCATGGTGCGCAAAGGCAATATCACTCCTTACGTCACCCGCACGACTCAGGGACAAGTGATACGCCTTTTCGATGAAAAATCGCGCCCTGTCACCGATTTCAAACTCGCCCTCGGCGCGGAGAAATTCAGCGCAAAAGACGGCATCATCACAGTGCCGAACACAGCCAACCAACCGGTCACTTCCGGCACCATCACCGCTGGAAAACTCACCACAAAAATCTCCCTCGAATCCCGGGCCGATTCCTACGATCTCGAAACCGATTTTCTGTTGGAGCGCGAGCAACTCCTCGCCAACCGCGAGGCAACAATCCGACTCCGCAGCCAGCTCACCAACCACGGCCAGTCCATCGATTTCTCCGAATTGAAAAATCCCGTCCTCATCTTGAAAGCAAAACTTCTCGGTGATGTGACCACGGAACGAACCATCGCCGATCCATTGCTTCTCGCCGAAACCAACGAGATTCCCTTCTTCGTGCCAGCCGATCTACTTTCGCTTACCTTCACCCTTTCCGGCACCGTCACTTCTTCAACCAGCGGCGAGGAAAAAACACTCACCCAGACAAAGACCTACGGACTCAACGGCGCACTCGAAACCTCACGCATCGCCACCGCACTTTTCTCGCCCACCGCCAACGGCCATCAACTCCATCTCCGCGGTCGCAACGGCGAAGCCCTTGCCAACCGCCCTATCCAACTTGAAATTTTCCACAGACTCTACAAGAAACCCGTCACCACCGAGCTAATCACCGATGCAAACGGCATCGTCGAACTCGGCTCGCTCTTCGACATTGCCCGCCTCATCGCCAGCTCCCCGGACATCATTGCGACAACTTACCAGCCTCCCACCAACGAAACACTTGTTCCTTCCGAATACATCATCCCCGCCGGCCAGAAAATTGAAATTCCACGCACTACCCATTTCTCCATCGCCCCCGCCGAAAATCCCATCACGCCCGAGGAAGTCGTTTTCCAACGCATCTTGAACACGGATGGAACCCACGTCCTGGAAAATCTTTTCCCCAAGCTTCAGAACAAAGTTCTCAACCAAATTCAAATCGAAGGCCTCGCCCCGGGTAGCTACCGCCTGATTCAGGGCGACTACGACGAAACCTTCATCACCGTCCTCACAGCAGACAGCAGCCAGGACGATCTGCTCGTCACCAACGACGAAATCCAACCCTTCACCGCACCCGCTTCCCCGACAATTTCCTCCACCAACATGGAAGATGGAAATCTAACAATCCGCATCGATAACGCCACTGCTGAAACCCGCGTCACACTCATCGCAAAAAGATACGCCATCGATGGCTGGATGACCGGATATGCACCATACCCCATCGCACCTCCCACACTCGACGGGCTTACCCGCCCCATCCGCCCTTCCAGCTACCTCACCGAGCGCAAAATCAGCGATGAAATGCGTTACATACTCGACCGTCGCAGCGCCAAGACCTTTGCCGGCAACATGCTCCCGCGCCCCAGCCAATTGCTCTACCGCTGGACCCCCGATGAACTCGACCAGGAAGATCAAAGCGGGGGCGGTGGATTCGGCGGTGCTGCTAGCTTAGCAATGGATGAAGGCGGTGGCGCGATTCCTTCCGCAATGCGTAAGCGCAACAGCGACGATTCAAGCTCCTCACACCCCACAACCATCGACTTCCTCCAGTTCCCCGCCGCCGTGAAATTCTATCTCACCCCGGATGCCGATGGCAAAATCACCGTCCCTCTCGCCGATTTCCAAGGCGCGCAATTCATCGAAATCATCGCTGCAGACACCCACGCCTCGGACACGGTTTTCCTGCCACTCGCCCCTTCGGAAACAGCACTCATCGACCGCCGCCTCACCCGCGCTCTCGACCCGAAATCGCATCACCTCGCCACCCGTTACGCTGCAGCTCTCGCACCCGGCGCGGAGGCCACGATTAACAACCTGCTCGATGCCGACTGGCGCGCCTTCACCACATTGGCCGAGGTGCATCAATTCCTGCTCGCCACCACCGGCGATGACCGCCTGCGCGATTTCACTTTCCTTACCACATGGCCCGTGCTGGAGGAAAAGGAAAAACTCGCCCTGCTCGCCGATCATCATTGCCACGAATTGCATCTCTTCCTCTCCCGCAAAGACCCGGATTTTTTCATAAAACACATCAAGCCCTTCCTCATCGCCAAAACACAGCCGCAGTTCATCGATGATTACCTTCTCAACCGCGACCTCACTCCATACCTACGCCCTTACGCCTTCTCCGGTCTCAATGCTGCCGAAAAGGCACTGCTTGCCCAAGCCCTCCCCGCATCGAAAAAAGACATCTCCCGTGAGCTGGATTTACGCTGGAATATCGAAGCTCCCTCCCCGGAGGCCGCAACCATTCTCTTCACTCAAACGCTCAAAGGCGCCGACCTCTCAGCCACTGATTCACTCGGTCTAGCTGACAACCGCAGAGGAGATGTATATTTTGATTCATCTGGGGGAGGTGGGAACGACGAACTCTCGAACGCATCCGGTGGCCAAGCCTACATTACAGATAAAATCCACCGCATCATCATCCCGCACATCAACTTTAATAACACCACCCTCGAGGAAGCCATTGAATTCCTTCGCATACGTTACAGTGAACTTGATACCTTTGAAATAGATCCTAGCAAAAAAGGTGTAAGCTTTGTGATCAGGGGTGATGCTGGCGATATACCTAGAATCGATCACCTAGAACTCAAAAATGTACCTATGGATGTCGCCTTAAAATACATCGCGGATGCGACAAAAATGCGGATCAAGGT
>JBGSRM010000094.1:0-5388 GCA_041737575.1 Akkermansiaceae bacterium | reverse complement strand
TCCTAGCAAAAAAGGTGTAAGCTTTGTGATCAGGGGTGATGCTGGCGATATACCTAGAATCGATCACCTAGAACTCAAAAATGTACCTATGGATGTCGCCTTAAAATACATCGCGGATGCGACAAAAATGCGGATCAAGGTCGATGATTTCGCAATCACACTGGACCCTATAACAGAAGTTGGTGAAGACCTTTACACCCGCACCTTCCGCGTCCCGCCTGATTTCGCTGACGCACTGAGGGGCGGAAATACCGGCGCTGCTGCGGAAGTAGATCCGTTTGCTCCTGATGGCGAGAGCGGCAAGGGTCTTCTCTCCGCACGGCCTCCCATCCTCGAATTACTCAAACAATCCGGAATCGTCTTTCCCGAAGGAACATCCGCCACACTCAGCAGCGATGGGAGACTGCTCATTACAAACACCCCTTCCGAACTCGATAAAGTCGAACAGCTGACAGAAAATTTATCTAACAACGCACCTGAGGACTCGTCGGTCGATGCGTTCGCGCCAGCTCCCGAGCGTCAGCTTCTTATCCCCCGGCTCTTCCCAGACCGCACGAAGCTCTGGCTGGAATCGAATTACTATAAAAACCGTAGCAAAACGGACGAGACACTCATCCCCTTGAACCGCTTCTGGCTGGAGCTTTCCGCATGGGACGGAAAAGCACCTTTCACATCCCCGCATTTCAATGCCTGCACAAACTCCGCTGCCGACGCGCTCATCTGCCTTGCCTTGCTCGACCTCCCGTTCACAGCGGAAAAACCCGAGGTCGTCATCGAGCAAAACACACTCAAGGTGAAAGCCCGCGCGCACATGCTGCTTTTCTACAAAGACACCCGCGTCACCGACAAGATCGCCGCCGAGTCACCCTTACTCGTCCGCCAATCCTATCATCCGCTTGACGAACCATTCCGCACCGATGACCAAGGTCGCAAAATCGAAAACATCGTCAGCGGAGACTTTCGCACCGGCGTTCCCTACGGACTTTCCCTCGTCATCACCAATCCCACCGGCACCGAGCGACGCATCGAAACCCTCGCTCAAATCCCCGCCGGTGCCATCCCTCTCGCAACTTCCATGGAGCGTTGGGATCCCATGAGTAATGTCCTTCCTCCCGTGGAAGAAGACATGCATGCCCCCGAAACGCTATCGACCTCCCACCAGCTCGGCCCCTACGGCGTTGTCCAGCTCCAGCTCGCTTTCTATTTCCCCGCAGCCGGCGATTACTCCGCCTATCCGCTTCACGTTTCGGAAGGCGACCAAATCCTCGCCCACGCGCAAGCGCGCACACTGCGCGTCAGTGCCGATCCCGAACCCGAGGATTCCGCCTCATGGCTCGTGCTCGCCCGCGATGGCAGCGATGAAGCCGTGCTCAACCGCTTGGACACGGAAAATCTATCAACCATCGACCTCTCCGCCATCCACTGGCGCCTCAAGGATCGCAATTTTTTCCTCAAAGCAACTGAGATACTCCGCAAGCGCCTTCAGAACGCGCCCCCCGTATTCGCCTATGCCGTCCTTCACAACGATCCTGCGACCCTTCCCGATTTCATCGAAAACACAAGCCTCGGCAGAAGACTGGGCGAATGGTTTTCCTCCAAGCTCATCACCATCACACCCACCGCGCACCACGCCTGGCAGACCATGGAATTCGATCCTCTCGTCAATGCACGCTCCCATGCCTTCGGTGAAAACCCGCGCCTCAGCCACGCGCAAGCCCGCACACATTACGAGGACTTCCTCGATACCCTGATCTGGAAACCCGCCCTCAGCTCATCCGACCAACTCACCCTCACCTACTTCCTTTTCCTTCAGGATCGCATCGCGGAAGCTCTCGTCCGTTTCGCAAACATCAAGCCCGCCGACTTGCCCGATACCTTGCAATACGACTACCTCCACGCAGTCGTACTTTTCTATCAGGAAAAACCCGCCGATGCCAAAGCCATCGCATCTCCATACCTCGCGAAACTCCCGCCCGGAACATGGCGCGACCGCTTCGCATCCGTCATCGCGCAGGCCGATGAGATTTCCAAACCCATTGCCGATGCACCCGGCGAAATAACCGATGTCAGCCCGTCTCTTGAAATCGCCGCAGTCGAAAAGGATTCCGGAAAGATCATGCTGAAACACAAAAATCTAACAGGAACCGAAATCCGCCTCTACAACATCGACCTCGAAATCCTGTTTTCCAAAGACCCCTTCATGCAAGGCGGCATCGAAGCCTCCCTGCCACCTATAGCCCCCAACCTCAGCGTCTATGTGCCCTTTGGGAAAGATGCTCCGTCCACGCTCTACACCATCCCGGCCGAGTTCAGCAAAGGCAACATACTCATCGCCGCCGAATCGGAAGATACCAAGCAACTCAAAATCCTCGATTCAAACCTGATGGAAACCCGCATCCAGGCCGCCGAGCGTAGCATCCAGGTCATCGATCCCGAAACGAAGAAACCGCTCTCGAAAACCTACATCAAAGTTTTTGTAGAGACCCAAGACGGTTCCATCAACTTCCACAAGGACGGCTCCACCGACATGCGCGGTAAGTTCGATTACCTCTCCCATACCGCGACAGATGTGGCCAGCATCAAACGCCTTGCAGTGTTTATTTCGCATCCTGAAAAAGGCAATCTTACACGAGTGATCGAGAGATGAAGATGTGTCTGGCGACTTTTTCATCTGTGATTCATTTTCCAGCACGGCAGGAGTGCCGTGCCTCCCTTGTGAGTTGATCGCGCGATGTTCTGGTAAAGAGCCGAAAGGGTGACGAACGTAAGTTGCTGGTGGCGTTTTTGGCACGCATGCACGCGTCCGTTTCAAATTCTTGGCTGGTGGAACGGCTGGTGATGGGGTATGCAGGTTTTGTTAGCTGTGTGATAGGGGTATTTGGGAAAGATATGCGAAAGTGGAAAAATCTACGAAATAGAGAAATTTTTAATATGCGACACCTTGCCCCAAATATCTACCTCTTCACTGTATTCATCATCGGTTCAATAACAAGCGCATCGGCGAATGAGCCGCCGGTTGATCCGATCAAAACCATCGGACCAGCGATGATCAGGGTTGCAGAGGCTAAGAATAATTTACTCAATGCGCTTGCCGCCGCAGAAAATGTTGGCGACATCCCGAAAATCGGAGAGGTCATCGATCAGGTTGCTGAAGCAATGACTGCCGCGGCCACCGAGGCAGAAAAATGGGACGCCCTCACCGCTATCCAAAAGCGTGAACTTCAGGCGATCGGAGAACGCCGAGAGTATGAGCTTTTCCAGGATCGTTCTATGGAATCTGCAATTGAGAAAATACCCGCAGACATTCAACCCAAGGTAATCACCTTACTAGAAAGCCGGAGGGAACAAATGACCACCATCGAGAAAATTCACGACAAAGTTTTTGCTATAAACGAACGAAAGCAATCCCACAGCTTCCAAGCTCATTCGCTTGCTCTGGAGCAGCTTTTTTTTGCCAATATCTCATTCGGGAATGAAACCGACCCGCGCAATGATCCGCTGCAATTCGTCGTCGTATCGGTCGAAGTCGTGAATCCGGCCGAGCAAAGCTCGCTCATTCTCTATCGGCAGGAAGTGGAATGGAAGGGTCAGGCACCCGACGAGGAGTCGCTCAAACCATGGATCAAATGGAACCCGAATGAGCGGAAGGTTGTGTTCATTCTTCCCGAAAACCGTTTTGAATACGTCCTGCCAAAAGTGGACAAACCTTGATATTATCTCATTAGGATTAGGTGTAGCGTATTAAAATTTCAAGTTGTTAGATTGAATCTTCGCTTCGCGCCGCAAGGACAAACCGGAGGGGTGAGAGGGTTGGGCGGAGAAGAGGGCAGCCGAAGGCAGCCCCTCCTTGGGGGAGTTGAGTATGGTGTGGAAGTTGAGGATGATGGTGTGGGTTTGTAGAATTTAGCCTGGGGAATCGGCGGATTCTGATCCGCCGCTCCTTTGGTTGGGTGTGAGGAATCGGTGGTTGAGGAAATGGGTGGGTGGGGTATGGATGTGGGGATGTTGCCTGAGATTTTGACGAGAGTGCCGGGGGAGGGGTCGTTGGGGTTGGGTAGGAGGTTGGGGGAGGTGGAGTGTCGGGATACGACGTTTTTGGGGGATGACTGGCCGATTTTTTGGGAGAGGGCGGAGGGGGTGAATGTTTGGGATGTGGATGGGAATCGGTATTTGGATATGACGAGCGGGTTTGGTGTGGCGGGTTTGGGTTATGGGTTTACGGGAGGGGCGTTGCGGGCGCAGAGTGAGGTGTTGATTCATGCGATGGGGGATGTGCATCCGGCGCGGGTGAAGGTGGAGTTGTGTGAGGTGTTGTCGGGGATGACTTTTGAGAAGTGGGAGGGGGAGAAGGGGAAGTGTTTGTTTGGGAATTCGGGTTTTGAGGCGGTGGAGGCGGCGTTGAAGACGGCGGTTTTGGCGACGGGGAGGAGTGGTGTGTTGGCTTTTGAGGGTGGGTATCATGGGTTGGGTTATGGGGCGCTGTTGGGGCAGGGGATTTCGTGGTTTCGAGAGCCGTTTGAGGGGCAGTTGGCGCGGGTGACGGAACGTTTGGTTTTTCCGCAGGGGGATTTGGAGGGGTTTCGTGAGGAGTTGAGGAAGGTGGATGGGGGGAAGATTGGGGCGGTGTTGGTGGAGCCGGTTCAGGGGCGGGGTGGTATAGTGGTGCCGCCGGATGGTTTTTTGAGGGTTTTGCGGGAGTGGTGTGATGAGGTGGGTGCGGTTTTGATTTTTGATGAGATTTATACGGGGTTTTGGCGGACGGGGCGGATGTTTGCGTGTGAGTGGGAGAGTGTGGTGCCGGATTTGATTTGTTTGGGGAAGGCGTTGAGTGGCGGGTTTCCGATTTCGGTTTGTGTGGGTAGGGGTCGGGTGATGGATGCGTGGCCGCCGAGTCGGGGAGAGGCGTTGCATACGAGCACGTTTTTGGGGAATCCGATGGGTTGTGCGATGGCGTTGGAGGCTTTGCGGAGGTATGGGGAGCCGGAGACGGGGGAGATCGTGGCGAGGGCAGCCGGGTATTTGAGGGAGGCGTTGGAGCGTATGGAGGGGAAGGGTTTTGTTCGAGAAGTGAGGGGGCGGGGCTTGATGATGGGGGTGGTGAGTGATGGTGGGGAGAGGGTTTTGCGGGTGGTGAAGGAGATGTTGCGGGCCGGGGTTTTGGTTTTGCCGGATGGGGTGGAGGGGGAGGTGCTGGCCTTGACTCCGCCGCTGGGGATTTCCGAGGCGGAAATTGATTTCGCGGTGGGACTGATGGAAAAATGTTTCTCAGAATCGTAAGAAACTTGGTTCGCCCCTTGCCCTGTCGGGCAGGATGGGCTAGCAAACATGGAAACACTGCTCGAATCCGCTTTTGCTTTATTTAAATCCGACACCACTCACCCTTTGGCT
>JBGSRM010000088.1:0-7634 GCA_041737575.1 Akkermansiaceae bacterium | reverse complement strand
CTTCAAAACCACCGTATTCCCCAAAGCCAACGCCGGAGCCAACTTCCACGCCAACATCAACAACGGAAAATTCCAAGGAATCACCTGCCCCACCACACCCAACGCCTTCAAACCCCTCCCCGGCACCACATACTCCAACTTATCCGCCCACCCCGCATGATAGAAAAAATGCGCCGCCGCCATCGGCACATCAAAATCCCGCGCCTCCCGGATCGGCTTCCCCCCATCCAAAGTCTCCGCCACCGCAAACTCCCGCGCCCGATCCTGCAACAACCTCGCCAGCCGAAACAAATACTTCCCACGCTCCGCCCCCGACAACCCGCTCCACGCAGGAAACGCCTTCGCCGCCGCCGCATACGCCGCATCCACATCCTTCTCCCCCGCCTCCGCAAACTCACACAACTTCTCCTCATTCCGCGGACTCACCGATTCAAACCACCTCTTCGTCTTCGGCTCTACAAACTTCCCCCCAATAAACAAACCATACCGCTCCCCAATCCCCGGAGCCGCACTCTCCGGTGCAGGATCAAACTCCCACAAATCCCCAAACATCAACTCCCTGGCAACCACTCTCTTCGTCTTCACACTCATCTTTTTATATCATCACTCCACACAAACTTACCCCACATTGACCAGCACAAAGGTAGCGCGGCCATCCTGCCCGCAACCACAAACCAATCCACTTCCAATCCCACCTTGTAAAACCGAGTGCGAGCATCGGACTCAAAGTAAATTACCTCACTTTAAAAATTGCCACGAAACAATACACATTGTATATACAACTTAGTTTAATTATCTGAATTCTAATATTCCATGAAAGCACGCCTGAAAAAAACCTCTCACCCCAAGGCCTTCGCTTTAATCGCAACCCTCTCTCTCATGATCCTCTTGGCAATCCTTGCCATCGGTCTCCTCAGCCTATCCTCCGTCTCACTCCGCGCCAGCTCGCAGCAACAAGCTCTCATCGAGGCCCGCGCCAACGCTCGCATGGCACTCGCCATCGCCATCGGCGAACTCCAACAACAACTCGGTCCCGACCAACGAATCTCCGCAAACGGCTCCATCCTCTCGACCTCTCAAGTCAATCACCCTCACTTCACTGGCGCATGGGACTCATGGATCGCCGGCTCCACGTCCGATGCCCCCATAAACCCTGAATACCCCAGCGCAGACAGCCACCACCAGACCATCGGAGTACAACCAGACGGCTCCATGCGCCCTCTCTACAATGCAAAAGATAAACACTTCCGCGCATGGCTGGCATCCCTTTACCCAAATGAAATATCCGACCCCAACACCCCCGTCTCACTAGCCCTCCTCGGCGTCCCCATGCCCGATAAAGATTCCCCAGCCATCCGCCTTGTAGGTGCCGGCTCCCTCGGCCCCACCAGCCAACCCACAGACTACGTCAGTGTCCGCCTCATGCCCGTCAAACAAACCTCCACCAGCGCAGTCACCGGCCGCTACGCATGGTGGGCCGGAGACGAAAGCCAAAAAGCCCGTATCCTCACTGACTCCTACGAAAACCAAACCCTCACAGCCGCCGAAAAAATCTACCGCTCCCAAGCCCCCGCATCCACCGGCACCAAATCCATCCAAGGAATGCAAGACGTAAACGACGATACGAGGCTCGCCGGTATCCCATCCCTCAAGTCCGTAGATCTCGTCCTAGATGCTGATAAAACGACATCTGCCCTCAACTTCCACCACACCACCGTCCATTCCAACCTTGTCCTCTCCGACGTCCGCGAAGGCGGCCTGAAACGTGACCTATCCACCCTGCTTGACCGCGAAATCAAACTCGAAGAAAACGGTGATGAATTCATGCTCTACCGCTTCGACACCAAAGGCGAAGATCGAGTGCCAATCCAAGACCTCGCCGCCTACTACCAGCTCTATCACAACGATCCAACTTTCGCTTCCAAAAAACGTGGCGGTGTCGCCCACAATGCGGCACCAACCCGCATCATGCAGGTCAATACCCCTGACCACGGCGACCAAAATAACAAACCCAAGTTCCTTCGCGAATACACATCGCTCTACCGCAACCCGGTCCCCGTCAGAGTGCAGTTTGTTTTGGGAGTCGGAGCCACCGCGATCACCGATGCGGAAAGAGCTGCAATAATCGCACGGGGCATTCCATTGCGCGCTACCGATAAATACAAGCTGCTGCTCGGGGTCAAGCCGGTCGTCTCACTGTGGAACCCGAACAACACACCTCTCGTCATGGGCACTGATGCCTCACAAATCGTGTCGTTCGGCTTCCCTCCCTTCACCTTGCGTTGGAAAAAATACCGATCTGCTGGACTCCCGTCTGAATATCAGAGCGTACACTTGAACTTGAACTACGCCATCAGCAACGAATCCACCGGCGATGGTCGCGCACGCTCACTCGGCCCTTACATCTTGCAGATGCAATTCGCAAGAACCACCCCGATTGTATTCCAGCCCGGGGAGGTGAAAATGTTTTCGATACCCATTAGCACAAGCAACTTTTTGGAAACCGGCGGCAACTCTACGTTCGGCAATTCGCCCCTCTACCAAGCGCAGAATTTCCTCCCGGATGGATTCTATGTCACAGCGAAAACGGTCGTGCAGAGCAATGGAGCTGACGCGGTGCAATTTCCCAACTCCGCAGGCGCTTTTGTCAATTACCAAGGATGGCGCATGGTCTTCGGCGACGGCGACAGCATAGACATGGAAGTCGCTCCAGAGGACGGAACTAGCATGGCTCGCGCAGTATCTTCAGCGAATGAAATTACAGGATCTGGTTTTCAATTCTTTATGAGCGATTTCAACTATGTAGGTGGCCAAAATGAACATCATCGTAACTATCAATTCATCAGCAGATTCGGAGGTGGTGGAGGCACAAATAACCCAAATGCCGCATTCAATAGAAATCTCATGCTTGCAGGTTTTCCCGAGAGAGCGGTCATCCCCTATGATGGCAAAAGTAACGCGCTCCCGGGTAGCGAGATCAAAGACGCGACAGACAGAGGTGAAGCAAAGGGTCTTCTCCTCTTTACCTTGATGTCAGGTGCCGAAATACACACCACGAATAGCCCGGGCGCTGGTGCTGGACGACGCATCACCACACGTCCCTTCCTTCATGGCAGCACCCTCAGCGCACCACAAATCGCCGACAACGCACGTTCCGCACTCTACGACTACGGATGGGAATGGCAGGTCGAAAGAATCAACGATGTGGAAGAAGCCTTCCAAGATGACGGAGCCAGTCGTGGCTATTATGGAGGTGGATACACAGTCGGAGCCGGCGTCACCCATGTCGTGCAGCAATATCTCCCGGCCCTGCCACCCATCTCCATCGCTTCCCTCAGCAGCGCGCGTCTCGGCGGATTTAGCCTCGCGAACAACACGATTCTTGCAAATCCCTCCGCCGCTCTAAACCACTACGTATTCCCCCCCGGCAACACCACTTATCCTTTCGCAGGCGCTCCCCTCCTCGGTGACTTGCGGCAAATCACCGCCACCGGTCAAGGCGGACTCGCTCCCCACACCTTGCAAGCAATAGGCAATTCCTACGCACACCCAAACATCCCAGCCGACAAGGCGTTCACTACCTACACTCAACTGCTTAACTCGGACATTGCTCCAGCCGAGCAAATACGCCCATACGCCGACCACTCCTATCTCGCCAACAAAGCCCTCTGGGACGAATTCTTCTTCTCATCGATCACTCCTCAACTGAATAACCAACTCACCGGTCTAGCTTCCATTAAATCGGCTATAGCCGTTGCGAATGATTTCTTCTTCTACACAGAAGCCCTGCCAAATCGCCGTTTCCTACCCTACACATCCAACCTGAACGCGGATGAATTCACTACCCTAAGCAGCCAACTCAATACCTATAACAATGGATTCGCCGATAAGATCGCTTCCCACTTGTTGCTCGAAGGCCCCTTCAACATCAACTCCACATCCGTCGAAGCGTGGAAAGTCTTCTTCTCGAGTCTGAAGGGCAAACCTCTCGCCTACCTGGAAAATCAAGCAGCCACCTTGTCAACCACCACACCCGAAAGCACACCGGTATCGCCCGGTATGCTCGCCAACGGGAAACCAATCGACGGCACTGACCTCAGCAATGATCCCAACGATCCGCCGGAACAATGGACCAGCGGACGCATCCTTTCCGATACCGAAATCGACGAACTCGCCGTGGCCATGGTCGAACAAGTCAAAACGCGCGGCCCCTTCCTCTCCCTTTCTGAATTCATCAACCGCAGGCTCGACGGCAGCAATCAGGAACTCGCCCTCAAAGGTGCTCTCCAAGCGGCACTCGATGATGACAACGTCTCGATCAATTCCGCCTTTCGCACTGCGGAACGCAGTTTCGACGATGGCGGCAGCACCGAAACAGCCGGCATGACCACTGCATTCGCCAGAGCGCTGGAAGGCCCGATCGCCTACGGAAGCACTCCCTACATCGACCAAGCAGACATCCTGCGGCACATGGCCTCCACACTCACCCCCAGAGGAGACACCTTCGTCATCCGAACATACGGCGATAGCCTGGATAAAAATGGCAACGTCACTGCCCGCGCATGGTGCGAAGCCGTTGTTCAAAGAACCCCCGAGTACATCGACGAACGGGATGATGCCCACCTCAAAACCAGCGACCTCACCTCGGAAGCCAACAAAGTTTACGGACGCAAATTCCAAATCATCAGCTTCCGCTGGCTAAATGCCAACGAAGTGTGATCATATCCCCACGCCATTCCATGAAATCACTACTCTCAATGTTGTCGTGCCCACATATACTAATTTGCGTCGCAGCATTCTCTATATCCGCTCAAGCTCAGGACGCCACAGTCAACGTGCGGTTTGTCTCCTTTCCAAAAGCTGCCAACGCGGAACCGGTCGAATTACTCCTATCGGAAAACAAAACCATGGAGGTGGAAATTCCCACCAACAGCATTTCTAAAACCTATGAGCTGCCAGCCCTCTCAACCTGGGCACTGGGCAAATCATCCACCGATGAAGAAGGCAAATTCGTCTTCCAAACTTACGGCAAAACACAATCCATCGGCGGAAAAGACCAATTGATTCTCATCATCCGCAAAGGAGTCAATGACGCAGACGGATTCGAACTCACTACCTTGAATAATAGCGAGGAAGGCTTCAGCGGTGGGAAATACATATTAATGAACGCTTCCAAAGTCGACATCGCCGGCACCATAGGGACAGGCAAGTTTTCCCTCAGTCCTAACAATCACACCCTCATCGCCCCAAAACCCACAAAAACCGAAGGAACGCGCGAATACTGCTTCGCGAAATTTCACTTCCGTAAAGATGAAGAAATACAACCCTTCTTCAGCTCCACATGGAGATTCAATAAAGAAGCTCGCAGCATGGTATTCTTCTATCACGACCCCAAAACCAAACAATTGCGTGTACACACAATACGCAGTTACACGGATAAATAGCGCGGCCACACACCCGCACGACGGAATTGATAAGTAGCACCCCCACCCGACATTGCCCCGTCACCACCTGCAACGACTCCCCGACCACCTGCAACCATTACACCCACCCAAAAAGTCATTACACCTACCCAAAAAGTCATTAGAGCAATTGCCAAAAGTCAGTGCGTAAATAGCATCCCATCCGTGCATTCCGTGCAATCCGTGGTTAAAAATTCCATGGTTTGATAAACGAAATAACTTTTGGCAAAGAGTATACATCTACCCAAAAAACCATCTAAGTGTAACAAACTGTCACATCACCCCCAAAGCCAAGGGAACCCAAACGTGTGTATATCAGCCAAGGAACCCACCCCCTCCCGCCGCCCCCTCCTCAACCCTGATATACCCATCGCGTGAGGCGACGCCTTTTACGCGACACCCGTCATAGAAAAATCCTTGCCAAATCAAGGGTTTTCCACCCACCCTCCTCAAGAATGACTACTCGGATATCACATCCTGCGGTCATACGAATAAATCCTGTTCGCCAAACACAAACACGCCATGAGACTTCGAGACTTCATCATATCCGCTATAGTAGCGACTATCTCTGCCACAAGTTGTTTGGCTTTCGACTACGCTAAAGATGTCTTAGTTTACGAGGGTTCTGTTGGGGCCACGAAGGTGAAAGTCACCGCTTCCGAGCGTCCCTTTTCACGAGCTGCACACAAGACCACTGACTTGCGCAATGCTGGTTCCGAGGAGAAGCCAGATTGGATGCCCGCTACAGTTGATGGGAAGGGAGTAGTTGGCACAGATCAGACGCTCCCCGAGGATGGGCTTCCCCAGCTTTTCGCTCTGACAGTATGGTTCGGCGACAAGAAGGTTTCTGTTCCATCTGAGCATCTAAACCACATATTTTTACCTCACCTTGATGGCACCACTTTTGAAGATGGTTACATAGATACTCTCGTAGCGTTCTCATCAGATGGCAAAGCTCTCTATCTGAGTCTGGGTGTTGGTGACGGAGGAGGCACATCGACATATGATATGCAGATCCGAGCAGACGGCACAGTGACGAACAAGCCCATTCAACGACCAGAGCCATGAGCACCACACTCCGAGAATCGAAGGCGAACAAAGCGCGGCTGGACAACCGCTGGGGCTGCTCTGTCGGCCATGCTTTCCGAAACTTTAACCCGCCATCCCGTCTCAGCGCTCACCCCCGCCCCAGCGGTGCCAGCGCTTGAACGTTCGCCCAAAACCATAACCTATCCATGAAAGCAGCCATCGTAGCTACATTCTTCATTCTTAGTTCCATAATGGGTTATGGCCAGGTCATAGAGCAAAATTCCGGCAGCAATAGCTTTTCTGACCCGAAGATCGACTTAGCGGGTAAACTCCCCGAAGATTTTGATTGGTCGGCCTACTTTGCACGGTCTGATCAGTCTACTGGAGGCAGAGCCATGGCGGCATTATCTGCTCACCTCGTCCTAAGAGAACGCATCGACCAGATTTGTTCCGCTCAGCGAAAAACACTCTCAGAAAGCAAAAATAAAAAAGCGCTGGATTCATACAACAAGATGCAGGAGCTATGGGAGCAAGCAGCGAATGCAGAGATTGCATTTGTGGGCAGCGAGTATGAGGGCGGAACTGAAGCTAAAGTCTCTTTTGCTACCCATCGCTTTAAAGTGTATCTCAGAAGAATTCGTGAGCTACAGGAGATTGCTAGCACGGCACACTTCAACCTCAACCAATAGCCTTATATGCTGGCGAAACACTCCTCTGATAAACGAAAACAATGCGAATCGGGTCCCCGGGAGTGATTAGCTCCCGGGTCCCACACCACTGTGCGTACGGGTCCGTACACGGCGGTTCCGATCAGACACGAGACAGGCCCGTGTGAGGAGCGAGCCGAAGCTCGTCCTGAATGCCCACATGCTTCCCATCGATCCAGCTCTCGTCCATGCCTCGCCGTCTGGCGTTTTCGGCTGGGGCGTCTGGCTCGCGGTTAGGATGCTCCCATTCGGTTCAGCCCTTCGTTGGGTGAATGACTTGCGTGAGAACGCATCGATTTCCCGCGAAGCCTGACCTCATGGCCGCAGGCAAACCTCCGGCAACTTTGCTGTGCAACTTCGCACTCCGGCTCGTTTCTCCAACTACTATGATCTCCCTCCGTCGCCCTCTGGGCTATGGCGGGCAGGCTGCTGATCT
>JBGSRM010000078.1:0-9639 GCA_041737575.1 Akkermansiaceae bacterium | reverse complement strand
TCTTAAAGCAGTCTTGGCCGGAGGAGTTGCCTCCTCCGGCGGATCTGCCTCTCGGTCAGCTCACTCGGCTATCCCTCAGTCGGGTGCTCTCCAGCAGAGCCGCTTACGTTTCACCGAACTCCTAACTCTTACTTGTTTTCGACCCGGGTGGAAGTGGCTTTTTTAAAGGGCTTGTGGGCGGGATGGCTTAGGCGTTTTGGAAGCCGCGTTTGTTGGGGTTGTAGGGCATGCCGGATTTGAGGATGCCGTAGATTTGGTGCAGGAGCTTGCGCATGATGGCGATGATGATTTGCTTGGGAGATTTCCCGTTAGTCTTGAGCCGGTCTCCGAATTCCTTGAGCAATGGATTGAAGACGCGGGCAGTCATGGCTGGCATGAAGAGGCCTCGTCGGAGATGAACTGAACCGATCTTGGTGATGGGGGTGCGTGTCTTGCCAGAGGTGCCACTTGAGTGATGGCAGGGTGTCAGCCCGGACCATGCGGCGAGCTGACGGGCATCACTGAACAGTTCAAGGTCGGGCAGCTCGGCGATGACGATTTGGGAAGCAATGACTCCCAGGCCAGGAATGGTTTGGATGAGTTTGTTTTTGGATTGGAGTTGGGGGTCTTCCTTGATGAGTTTGGCGATCTCGGCGCGGAGGGCGGCGATTTCTTTCTGAGCGGCTTTGATCTGGCGTTTCAGACAAGCGGTGATCGCTTTTTCTGTTTGAGATTCCAGCATCGTTTTGAGCCTTGCGGCGTCCTGGGTGAGCGAATCGGCAAAACGGCTCAAAGCGGTGATGCGTTGCTGCGTAATGGACTTTGGCTGCCATGGGCGCAGTTCGAGGTGTTCGGATTTGATGAAGCGGGCAATGAGTTTGGCATCGGCGGTATCGCTTTTGTTGCAGCGGAGTTTTTACATCCCGAAGGCTTTGATGCGATGGGGATTGACCACGAAGGTGCTGCCAGAAGCGAACTCATGAAGCGCCTGGGCGATGGCATCGCCGTAGTGGCCGGTTTGTTCCAAGCACGCGGCAAGGGTCTGGGAGGCGGTGGCTTTGGAGAGCCATGCAATCAAGGATTTGATGCCTTTTGCGGTGTTGTCGAAACGCTCGGAGAACACTTCACCGGGGGCGACGAGGTGACAGAAGAGGTCGGCTTTGCCGACATCGATACCCAGAAAAAAGGCTGGATGATTGGTGGTTTGCGGTTTAGTTTTCATGGTCTTGTTCGAATGCCCGAAAGGGTGCTCAAAACATCTCATGGCGGAAGAGTCACAGTCTCATCAAAACAGATTCGGATGATCTAAGATGCTGCTCGGACTTGAAGGCTTTGAGAGCCACGTGATGCCTTATCTTGTTCACAGACTCATTCATTTATTTGAAGGTCTTGTCGGAGTTCCAGATTGCATCACGTGGCAGTTTTTTCTTCCTGTTGGATAGAGGTTGTATATAATCATTTTTAACTTAAATCCACCTTATGAGTCAGATATGGCGACTCCGAGGAAGCCGTCTGATTAATTTTGAGCTTCACCCCGGCGCCGCCATTCCTATAACGTTTGACAAAGAATTTATGCGTTACGCGATCATCATAGCGATAGCAGCACTGATAGCAGTCGCGGCAATGTTTTTGATGCCATGGGACGGTGGACCATTCGCTTGGATGCCCTCCGAGGAGGAAGTATCGACGCGTTTTGAAGAGCGACATTCTGAACTCAAAGTAGTTAAGGTAAGCGCTGGATACGGGGATAACGATCAGAGAAGCTACACTATCGAATACACGTCCCAAGGTAGTAAAGAGACCAAATTCGCGGTGTGGCAGGTGCATTCGGCTGGTCGGTTTTACGGGTGGGAGCTGGATAGTGAGCGACTCAATGAACAATGAAGAAAAAACCGAACAAGACGCTGAGTTGAAAGTGTAAGTGTAAATTGTGTTGTTTGATGGCAACAAGGGGACGGGATAGATGTTTGCCGTGTGCCGTGCGGCCCTTCAGGGCGCGGGATTTGGTGTGGGATGTGTTACCCACGACTTCATCGGGGCAGGCAGGGTGCCGATGGCACCCTTCGCTATCACCGTTCGCCCCGTTGGGGCGTGGGAGGATGGGGAGGAGGGAGAGGGCGGGACACAGAGACAGAGAGATTGAGAGATGGGACTAATAGGACTAATTTCTAATTTCTGATTTCTGATTTCTGATTTCTGATTTCTGATTTCTGATTTCTGATTTTGGGAAAGGGGGTGGGTGGAAGCTGGGGTGATTTTTTCGGTATTGCTAGGGGAGGGGTGGGGTGGATAGCGTTTGAGGAGAATGAATTTGGCGATATGGGATGCATCCGGGTTGATTGAGAAGGGCGGGCCGTTGGTATGGGCGCAGTTTGCGTTGGCGTTTTTCGGGTGTGTTTGTGTGGTGGAGAGGTTGTTTTATTTTCATCGTGCCAGGATCAATGTGAGTGGGTTGTTGGTGGGGTTGGGGTTGCATGTGAAGAGGCGGGCGTTTGCGGAGGCTTTGCATGAGGCGGCGCGGGCGCCGGGGCCGGTGGGGCGGGTGGCGTATTCGGCGTTGTTGAGGTATTATCTGGATCGGAGGGATTTGGCGGAGGTGGTGCGGGAGACGGCGCAATTGGAGGTTCCGAAGATCGAGAAGAATGTGAGGGCGATTTTATCGGTGGCATTGCTTGCGCCGTTGATCGGGATTTTGGGGACGATGTTGGGGATGATCGATGCGTTCCAGCGGGTGAACGAGCAGGGAGGGCCGGTGGGTGCGGGGGAGTTGACGGCGGGTGTGTTGTCGGCGTTGATTACGTCGGTGGTGGGTTTGATGGTGGCGGTGCCGATGTATTTGTTTTATTTGTATTTTGTGGGGAGGTCGAAGCGGTTGGTATCGAGGTTGGAGCGGGCGGGGATCGAGGTGGTGCATATGATTTCGGATGTTCGTGAGGAGGAGGAATATGCGCCGTTCCGAGGGGAGGTTCATGGTGGGAAGGTTGTCCGGAAGGTGAAGGAGGCGGTGAAGAAGGGATGAAGCTGGAGACGACGTTGGAGGAGAGGCCGGGATTTCTTCATGCGATGCCGGTGTTTGATTTGTTCATGTTGGTGATGATGATGTTGTTGTTCGGGCCGATGTTTTTGAGTCAGAGCGGGGTGAGTGTGGAGGTGCCGGTTTCGCAGTTTCAGATGCAACGGTATGAGAAGTCGGTGACGGTGACGTTGTCGCCTGGGGCGGGTGAGCCATCGATTCATTTGGGCAGGCATCCGGTGACGAAGGAGGAGTTGCGGGAGCATCTGGAGGAGATGAAGGAGGATGAGGTGATGTCGGGTGCGATGGTGTTGTTGAATTCGGATGCGGGGGTGGCGGTGGGTGTGGAGAGGGAGGTGGCGGAGTTGATTTTGAGTGCCGGGTATAAGGTGGCGTTGGTGGGAAGTGCGCGAGAGGAGGAGGGGGTGGGAGATGAGTAGGGAGGATTTGGTTTTTGATTGGCGAGATGGTGAGGGGGGTAAGGGATGGAAGTTTTTTTCATGGTTGGTTGTAGGTGTGTTGGCGGTGGTGGTGGTGGGGTTGATCGATGTTCGATTTGTGACGAAGGAGGTGGAGGTGAAGAGCAGTGCGGGGGTGATGTATTTTGTGGATGAGGAGATGAAGAATTATTGGCGGATGAAGGCGGAGGAGGACGGGCCGTTTCCCGGGGGGATGCGGATTGGCGGGGCGGATGTTTTCATGGGTTTGAAGGAGTATGAGTCTTGGAGTTCCGAGGAGAACTGGAGCGGGTATGAGTTGAGGATGCGTTCGTTCGTGGATGAGGATGAAGGGGGCGGCATGAGGGTTTCGGATCGAGGCATGAGGTATTTTCCCGAGAGGCGAGGAATGAATGTGGGGAGTGGTGGTGTGGAGCGGGTGAAGACGAAGAAGGTTCCGGTGATATCGGTTTACGAGAAGGATGCCGTGGGATGGATACCGGATGAATTGCCGGTTTATGAGGGCGAGGTGGTGGTGAACGGGGCGGCGAGCACGTGGAGGTTTCTGTTGAAGCTGAGGGCGGATGGTACGGTGGAGCATTGCATGCCGTTGAGCGGGGGTGAGGGTGAGTTGGAGGATGTGATCAGGTGGTTGGAGGGGATGAAATTCAAGGGTAGCGATGAGGAGTCGAGGTGGATGGGTTTGAGGGTGGAGTTTTCAAATACGACTGACGATGGTTCTGACGCTGAATGAGCTGGTATTGGGGGTGTTGGCAGTCTCATTTCTGATGATTTGCGGATTTGCGATGTTGTCGCGATTTTTGCAGTATCGGAAAGAGAAGATGTTGGAGCGTGAGCGGACGGAGTGCCGGTTGTGCGGGTATGTTTACCGGAGCGATACGCATGAGGATTTGAGTGTATGCGGGCTTTGTGGCGGGGTGAACCGGAGGAGGGGTAACGGGAAGCTGGGGTGAGTTTTTGCCTTCCGTGAAAAATCGGTTAGGGGGGTGAGAATTTAGGTGTGCAATTTTGATTTGGGTGATTGAATGAGAGTTAGTTTTATGCAAGCGACTCTCCTGCCACCGAAGAATGCGTTGTTGTGTGCGCCGATCACGTCGAATCGGGAATTGGGGTCATGTTTGATAGCGAACATTCCGATGATTGATTTGTTGGCGGCGGATTTGACGCGTGCGGGGTTTCAACTGGTGACGGAGAAGGAGGCGGGGGCGAGGACTTTGAGGATACCGATCGACAACTGGTTGGAGTTGGGAGTTTTGTTGTTGTTGGGTAGGAATGAGAAGAGTGCGCGGTTGTGTGATCCGGCGGGTGTTGTTTTGGCATGGAAGGGGTCTGAGAAGCCGGAGGATTGTGAGGAGGAGTTGAGGACGGAGGCGGATTGTTTTCCGATTATTTATCCATGGGATTTGTTGCGGATGAACGAGCAGGTGATGGAGTTGGTGGATGAGGGTTTGTTGGGGGGGGAGGTTAGTCCGCTGGCGACGATTAGCGGGCATGTGAGGTTGGGAGCGGGATCGAAGATTTTGCCGGGGACGGTGATTGTGGGGCCGGTGGTGATCGGTGCGAATACGAGTATTGGGCCGAATGCGTTGATCCGAGGGGCGACGAGTATTGGGGCGAATTGTTATGTGGGTCAGGGAGCGGAGATTAAGAATTCGATCATTTATCCGAATACGTATATTTCGCGTCAGTGTTATGTGGGGGATTCGATTGTGGGATCGAGGGTGACATTAGGGGCGGGGACGAAGACGGAGAATCACCGTCATGACGGGAAGAACCATGTATCGATGATTCGGGGTGTGGAGGTGGATACGGGGAGGGTGAAGCTGGGAGCGATGATAGGGGATGGAGTGAGGACGGGGGTGA
Organism: Akkermansiaceae bacterium; assembly: GCA_041737575.1. GTDB lineage: Bacteria > Verrucomicrobiota > Verrucomicrobiia > Verrucomicrobiales > Akkermansiaceae > Luteolibacter. The sequence goes on along the minus strand of JBGSRM010000078.1, from coordinate 4,326 downwards.
ACAATTCGATTGGGGCGGGAGTGAAGATCGGGGTGGGAAGGACGACTAAGCCTGGGGATTTCATAAGCAAGGATATGCTGTGACTAAATTGTCACACACACACGTTTTGCCGAGTATGAGTGGAGAGATAGATGAATGGTCAATGCAGAGGGTATTGATTGTGGAGGACGAAGTAGATATCGCGGATTTGATTCGTTTCAACCTTGAGCGGGCTGGGTATGGGGTGAGCAAGGCTCATGATGGCATCACGGGTGCGGAGATGGCGATACGGGAGAGGCCGGATTTGATTGTGTTGGATTTGATGTTACCGGGGAGGGACGGGTATTCTGTTTTTAGGGAGATAAGAAGGGATTCGAGGACGTCGCATATTCCTGTGATCATGTTGACGGCGCGGGCGCAGACGGAGGATCGGATTCAGGGATTGGAGGCTGGGGCGGATGATTATTTGACGAAGCCGTTCAGTCCGAAGGAGCTGGTATTGAGGGTGAATGCGATTTTGAAGAGGACGGATGCGCCGCCGGGGGCCTCGGAATATGAGTATGGGCCGTTCCGTTTCAATAAGAACAATGTGAGGTTTTATTTGGACAATGAGCCGTTGGATTTGACGTCCACGGAGTTCAAGTTGTTGTTGTATTTATGTGAGAGGCCGGGGAAGGCGCAGGATCGCAATGAGTTGTTGCGAATTGTGTGGGGTTACAGCGATGAGGTTCACAGCCGAACGCTGGACACGCATATGAAGCGGTTGAGACAAAAACTCGGTGAGCACGGAGCTTTGATTGAAACCGTGCGCGGAGTGGGTTATCGGATGGTGGTAATTGCCACATGATTGAGAAGATCGCCATATTAGCTGCTTTATGTGCATTGGTTCTGATGATGATCCAGATTTATGGAATGAAGCGATCCCGGAAAGGGTTCGAGTCAGAGGTATTTGCGTGGAAAGAGAGATTGGAACTGGATCTGAGGCATGCGCAAGATGAGAGGAATCATTTATTGGATGCGTTGGGCGATGCTTTCCTTATTGTGGATGGGGATGCGAACATCCGGTTTGCGAATTCGGCGGCGCGGGAGTTGTTCGGAGGGAGGGAGCTTGCGGGAAGGCCGGTGCAGGAGGCGTTTTTGGATACAAGGCTGGCGGCTGCATTATTGCGGTGTTTGGAGACGGGTGAGCCGGTTCAGAGCCGGGTTGTCTTGCCGCAGCAGACATCGCCGAGGGGTGATTTGGAGACGAGGGGAAACAATGCGTGGGTTATTGACGCTGCGAAGTTATTGGGAACGCGGAATGGGAATTCATTTACAAGGGTTGTGATAAGAGACGTGACATCGGAACATCAATTGGAGCAGATACGGAAGGACTTTGTGGCGAATGCGTCGCATGAGTTGCGGACGCCTTTGGCGATCATCAGCGGGTATCTGGAGAATCTGTTAGATGACAACATGGTGGAGGAGCCTGAGATTGCGAGGCGGTTTCTGGGGGTGATGAAGAAGCATACGGAGAGGATTTCGAGGATAGTGGAGGACATGCTGGTGATTTCGCGGTTGGAGTCCGGTGAGGCGTCTGCGTTGAAGATGGAGACGTTCCGGATGAGGTCGTGTGTGAATGATGTTTTAGAGAGGTTGGAATCGGTGATACGGGGGCAGCATGCGGTGGTGGAGGTGAAGCTGCATGAGGAGGATTTCACGATTTTTGCGGATCGGTTTTATTGGACGCAGGTGTTGTTTAATTTGATTGAGAATGCGTTGAAGCAGAATCCGAGGAGGGAGCTGAGGATCGAGGTGGGATCATTGGCGACGGAAGATCGTTTTCAGATATGGGTGAGTGACAATGGTGTTGGGATACCGAGTGCGGATCTACCGCATATTTTCCGGAGGTTTTACCGGGTGGAGAAGCATCACTCGCAGGAGGAGATCAAGGGGACTGGGTTGGGTTTATCGATTGTGAAGCGGGCGATTGAGGCGCATGAGGGGACGATTGCGGTGACATCGACTCCGGGGCGTGAGACGAAAATTCTGATGACGATACCGAAGAAGGTGGAGTAGAGTTTGGCATGGGTGAGGAAGGGAAGCGTGTGGGAATTTTTGGAGGATCATTTGATCCGGTGCATGAGGGGCATTTGCATTTGGCGAAGCTGGCGAAGGAGTCGGCGGAGTTGGATGAGGTGTGGTTTTTGCCGTGTGAGATTTCCCCGCACAAGATGGAGAGGCCGCCGACGGATGGAGCGGAGCGGGCGAGGTGGTTGAGGGTGGCGTTGAGGGATCTGCCTTGGGCACGGGTGAGTGAAGCGGAGCTGGGGGTGGAGGGGCCTTCGTATTCGTATCGGACTCTGGAGAGATTGGATGAGAAGTTTCCGGGGTATGAGTGGTATTGGATTTTGGGAGGGGATCAGTGGGATGCGTTGCCGAGGTGGAAGTATCCGGAGAGGCTGGCGGAGTTGGCGACTTTTGTGGTTTTGGCGAGGAACGGGGCGGTGGTTGAGGCGCGTGAGGGGTATCGGATGATACGGGTTGAGGGGGAGCATCCGGCATCTTCGACGAGGATTCGAGAGGCGATCGGGGCTGGGGATGTGGATATTCCTTATTTGGATGGGGAGGTTGAGGGGTTGATGCGGGGTGGGTGAGGGGCGGGTTGAAACCCGCTTTCCTTGGTAGGCTGAAGCCTACGCTCCGCTTGTGAAAATTTTCACAAAGATGCGAAAATGGCGTTGGCGATTGGGGGGGGAGTGGGCATATTGGGCGCGTAGTTATGATTTCTTACAGCAAGCAGCCACACGAGAGGGAGTATCGATTAATTTTCAAGAATGTGGATCGAGTGGGGTGGGATGCTTCGATTGAGACGTATGTGAAGGATGGCGGGTATGAGGATTTGAAGAAGGCGATGGGGATGGAGCCGAAGGCGATTACGGAGGAGGTGAAGAAGTCGGGGCTGAGGGGGCGTGGTGGTGCGGGTTTCCCGACGGGGATGAAGTGGACGTTTATTCCGCCGAACAATACGAAGCCGATTTATTTGATTTGCAATGGTGATGAGTCGGAGCCGGGGACGTTCAAGGACAGGTATATTGTGCATCAGGATCCGCATCAGTTGATCGAGGGGATGGTGATTTCGTGTTTTGCGGTGGGGGCGCACAAGGCGTTCATTTATTTGCGGGAGGAGTTTCCGGAGGCGGCGTTGATTGTGGAGAGGGCGATTGAGGAGGCGCGGGCGAAGAATTTCGTGGGGAAGAATGTTTTGGGTAGTGGGTTTGATTTGGAGATTTATGTGCATCGCGGGGCGGGGGCGTATATTTGTGGTGAGGAAACGGGTTTGATTGAGTCGTTGGAGGGCAAGAGGCCGTATCCGAGGATCAAGCCGCCGTATTTTCCGGCAGCGTTGGGTTTGTATATGTGCCCGACGATTGTGAACAATGTGGAGTCGTTGTGTCATGTGAAGCACATCATCCGGATGGGTGGGGATGAGTATGCGAAGTTGGGTGTGGCGCGGAATACGGGGACGCGGATTTTGTGTGTTTCCGGGGATGTGAAGAATCCGGGATATTTCGAGGTGGAGGTGGGGAAGGTGACGATGCGGGAGTTGCTTTATGAGATGTGTGGTGGGCCGAAGGACGGGCGTGAGATCAAGGCGGTGATTCCTGGCGGGTCTTCTTCAAAAATTTTGAGGGCGGATGAGGTTTTCAAGCTGAAGAATCCTGACGGGAGTGTGAAGGAGTTGGCGTTTTGGGATATTCCGATGGATTTTGATTCGTTGGCGGCGTGTGGGTCGATGGCGGGATCAGGTGGGGTAATTGTTTTGGATGATACTCGGAAGATGTCGTGGGTGTTGAATAATTTGAATGCGTTTTATGCACATGAGTCTTGCGGGCAGTGTACGCCTTGCCGGGAGGGTTCGACGTGGATGAAGAAGATTTCGGATCGTTTGGTGGAAGGGAAGGCGACGCCGGAGGATATTGATACGCTGGAGAGTGTGGCGTATCAGATCGACGGGCGGACGATTTGTGCGTTCGGGGAGGCTTCTTCGTGGCCGGTGGAGGCGATTATTGCGAAGTTCCGTGATGAGCTGTTGGCGGATACGAGTGAGTCGAACCGTAGGGAGGATGCGAATCCGGAGACGTTGGAGCAGAAGAGGTTTTTGGTGAGTTAGGGGGAAGTGTTTTTTGCCTGGAGGAGGGTTGTTAGTTCGTCAGACCATTTGGTGGCGTTGTCGTGGGAGAGGTATTTTTCGATGTGTTGGAGCATGCGGAGGGAGGCGTCTTTTTGGTCGCCGGCGTTGAAGAGGTCGATTTGTGCCTGCCATTGGAGGTTGGGGAGGGTTTGGAGGATGAATTTGTCGAATTG
>JBGSRM010000053.1:0-4918 GCA_041737575.1 Akkermansiaceae bacterium | reverse complement strand
GCTGACAATTTCAGTGCCTCACGCGTCATCACCTTCAAGTATGACGGCAATGGAGCATGGCGCACGATTTTCCTCAGCCTGAAAGGCCACGGAGAATGGGACGACCGCACCATCACCCGCCTGCGCCTCGACCCCGCCGGTGGAGCCTCATCCACCTTTGAGATCGACTGGTTGCGCGTTCTCTCGTGGGACTACGACAACGATGGCGTGGCGGATCACATCGAGGGCAACTCCGACAGCGATGGCGATGGCCTACCGAACATGGAGGACTTGGATTCCAACGGCGACAACACCCCCGACGCATGGGATCGCTTCATTTCCAATGCACCCGGCAGCGTCCATTTCAATTTCGACGCAGCGGGCAATACCGAGGGATGGGCTGCGAATGGGAATCTCGGTTCTTTCTTGGCGGCGAACGGTGCCCTTGCCGCAACTGTTTCCGGTTCGGATCCGCAGCTAACTCGCAGCAACTTGCACTTGCAGGCGGCTCTGATCGACGGGCTCATCATCAGGCTGAAATCGCCCACTTCTGGCAGTCTCACTCTTCAATGGACTCACGATACGACGGGCGGCGGATCATTTAGTCTGGATCGAAGCGTCACGATTTCCGTGCCTGCCAGCCCGGATGGTTTCCGCAGCATGTATCTCGATCTCCGCGAGGCAACCGGGTGGAAGGGCAAATTAATCACCAGCCTTCGCATCGATACGGATTTCCCGGATGGCACGCATTTTTCCATCGACTCAATCCGCACCACCGACGGTGATTTCGATCGCGACGGCATCCATGACATGATCGAAGGCTTGGACAACATCGATGGCGACGGACTTGCCAATTTCGAGGATATCGATAGCGATGGTGACGGTCTGTCCGATGCCGAGGAAACTCGCCGTGGATGGAATCCACACGACCCTATCGAAACCACGCGAGATTCAGATGGCGACGGCTTGTCCGATGCTGCCGAAGTCATCGCCGGCACCGACCTGCTATCACCCGAAGAGCGCGTTTCGCTCAACATCCAGCCCGATGGTGAAGGATACGATCTCACTATACAAGCCCGCCCGGGACGAAGCTACACACTCGAACGCACAAGCAACTTCCTCAAGTGGGATGCCGAACCTATGATCTCACAAGTCCAAGGCTCACCCGAACTCAAATGGCACGCCCCCGCCGACCCGGAAACGAAACACGAATTTTTCCGTATGCGTGTGGACAACCCTCTGGAAATGCACGACCCGCTGGCCGGCGGCGAGACTGTCATCGAGATCGGTGGCACGGAAACCACCTATCTCGACAACGGCACCCTCCGCATGGGCACACCCACCAGCCAAGGCGGATCCATGAATTTCCTCGCCCCATCCGGCGGCGGTAATCTGATCAACTGGCACGACCCCGGCCGCCTCATCCAGCAGAGCTATTACGCAGGGCTGCAACTCAGTCGCCCCGGACAAAGCGGAGCTTGGTCGCCATGGACGTGGAATCCGATCCAGGGCGGTGATGCGTCGGGCAAGAAATCCCAAGTCATGGAAATGACCCAGTCTGATTCCGGTATCGGGTTCTACACCCGAACCGTCCCCTTGCTGTGGGACATGACCACCGGAGAAAAGGGCAAGGCATGGATGGATCAATGGAACCAATTCGAACCCGGCATACCTGATGTCATCCGTGTCACCTGCCGCTTCACCTGCTTCCGCGACTCAACCGATATCTGGGGTGGACCGCGTGCTCGCCATCAGGAACTCCCCGCCGTTTACCTAATTCGTAGCTTGTCAAAAACGGTGACTTATCAGGGATCGAATCCTTGGAATCATGAAGCTACCCAGGAGATCCAGACTTACTTTCCCGGCGCGTCATTTCCGTGGGGAAGATATACCCCGACAGAATCATGGGTTGCGATGGTTGACCCTGCCACAAATATCGGAGTGGGTTTATACAGTCCGATGGGAACTACCTTGTGGAATGTCGGTGCCGTCGGTAGCACCCCATCCGTAGGCAGTCCACCCGCAAGCCCAACTGCTGGGGCGACGATGCACATGGCTCCCATTCGCACCTTGAGCCTCGGACATAACAGCGTCCTATCCTATCGCTATTGGATCATCTACGGCAATCTCGAAACCATCCGCGCACGCGTCTATCAACTTCGCGAAATTTACCCGCACGGGTAAAATGGTAATTCGTATCACCGCCACAATTAATCCTAATATATAAATAATGAAAATTGCTATCCGATCTGCGAAACACGCTGGATACTTGACCCTCGCAGCCGCAATCTTGGTTTCCTAAACAGGCAGGACGGATCCCGAACCCCTCGCGTCCAGGTCTTTCCGGATTATAGCAACCAGCCGGAACCTGAATAACACTCACCCCTCCCGCATTAAAATGAATATGATTTCCAGAAGCACACACTACATCATCCCGTTTGCTCTCGCGTGGATAGCCCCTTTCCTTCATGCCAAAGACACACCCTCGAAACCCAACATCATCGTCTTCTTCACAGACGACCACGGCTACGCGGACCTCTCCTGCATGGGTTTTGAAAAAGACGTAAAAACCCCGCACATCGACCGCCTCGCAGCCGATGGCGTGCGTTTCACCAGCGGCTACGTCACTGCCCCGCAATGCTGCCCTTCCCGCGCGGGCTTGCTCACCGGACGCGATCAAAACCGCTTCGGCCACATCTCCAACGGCTACGGCCCTCTCCCACTCGAGGAGAAAACCATCGCGGATCGTTTAGGTAAGGTGGGTTACATGACTGGCATGGTTGGCAAATGGCACATGGAGCCGAACCACAGCGACTCCGCATTCATCAAGAAGCACAACATCGCGGATCCCAAAAAAATCCCGCCTAAACTCGCGGCGAAATACCACCCGCACGCCCGCGGTTTTCAGGAAACCTTCTTCGGCCAGATGAGCAACTACTCCGCCACCTACGATCTCGACGGCAAACGTTTCCCTCAGCCCAAAAACATCAAAACCAACGGTGATCGCCTCGACCGTCAATCGGATGCGGCGGTTAAATTTATCGACCTCCACCACGACAAGCCCTTTTTCCTCTACGTGGCCCACTACGCTCCCCACGTCCCCCTCGCATCATCGAAAAAATACCTCGACCGTTTCCCCGGCGAGATGCCGGAACGCCGTCGCTACGCTCTCGCCATGATCTCTGCCGTCGATGATGGCGTCGGACGCGTCATGGATAAGCTCAAAGAATACAACATCGATGAAAACACGATCATCTTCTTCATCGGCGACAACGGCGCCCCCCTCAAACTCAACATGGCCGACGATCCCGTCCACCTCGACGGCCCTTACTGGGATGGCTCCAAAAACACCCCGCTCAACGGCGAAAAAGGAATGCTCGCGGAGGGCGGAATACGCGTGCCCTACCTCGTCCGCTGGAAAGGAACCATCCCTCCCGGCCAAGTCATCGACTCACCCGTCACAACTCTCGATGTCGCCGCAACATCCGCAGCCGTCGCCAAAATCCCCAAACCTGAAAATTTCGACGGCATCGATCTCATCCCCATGCTCTCGAAAAAACAGCCGTTTCCCAACCGCTCGCTCACATGGCGTTTCTGGCGGCAGTCCGCGATCCGCAGTGGAAATTGGAAGCTGCTGAAATTTGGCGACCGCGCGACATACCTTTTCGACCTTTCCAAAGACCCCGGTGAGAAAAACAACCTGCTCGCGGAACAACCGGCAATAGCAGCCAAACTCGGCTCCGAACTGTCCAGTTGGAACTCCTCGCTTTGCGCCCCGGATCCCGGCAGCCCGCAAGAAGACGCCTTCTTCCACCGTTACTTCTCTCTGCCCAAACCATGAAACACACTCTAACAACCATCTTGCTCTCCGCCTTCGCATTCGTCTCGACTGTTCATGCCGATCAGAAGGACTGGGTTTATCTCGACAACGGCACCATACGCATCGGCGTCGATCAAAGCCGCGGCTCGGCCATCGGCTACTTCGCCCTCTCCAAAGAAAAACGCAACCTCCTCAACCACCACGACGAGGGCCGCTTCATCCAGCAATCCTACTACGGCGACCCCGATGGTTCCGTTTGGAGCAAAACACCATGGGTTTACAACCCCGTCCAAGGTGGCAGCTACAAAGGCGAGAACGCGAAAACCCTCGAGTTCAAAAAAACCGAAAAAGAACTCTTCGCCAAAGTGGAACCGCTCCACTGGGCAAACGCCAAAAAATGCCCCGAGGCCATCATGGAGGAAAAAATCACCCTCGATGGCGCACTCGCGAAAATCACCATGACACTCAACTACACCGGTCCAACCCAAAAGAGAAACGCGCACCAGGAAATGCCTGCGATGTTCGTCGATTTCGACCTCCCTCACCTCATGTTCGAAAGCGATGGCAAGCTTGTAAAACACGCTCCCAAAATCCTCGGCAAAGATCTCAAACCGGAAAACATCAAATACAGCGGAAACTGGTTGGCTTATGTGGATGACAACAATTTCGGCATCGGAATCTACACACCCGGAACGGAAGAAGCCGTGACTTACCGTCACAAAGGAAAAACCGGCCCCAACGGCTCCGGCTGCTCCTACGTCGCCCCCGTCCGGAAATTTCAACTCACCAAAGACCTTGTTTCAGAATATGAGTTCTACCTCACCATCGGAACTCTCGATGAAATCCGCGAACGCTTCGCAAAAATCTCAACCGCCCATCCCACCAAACCCTCTACACCTGCAAAATAGCAAAGCACATGTCACATCCTTCTAAAACCTTTGCTTCCCTAAGCCTCTGCACGAGCCTTTTCATCCTCCACGCTCTCAGCTCCTCGCTCCTCGCCACCACCCCCAACATCGTCTTCATCCTGGCCGATGATCTCGGCATCACCGACATCAATGCCTACGCCCGTCATTTCACCGATGCAAAACCCGACGAGCTTTTCTACGAAACCCCGCA
>JBGSRM010000022.1:0-6669 GCA_041737575.1 Akkermansiaceae bacterium | reverse complement strand
CAAACGCTACAAGGAAATCGCCAAAATATTTTGGAAATACGGTCGCTCGGATCTAGTGAAAAACATGGTGAATCAAGACGAAATTGATGACATAGAGATGAAGCCTGAGGGAAATGGCAAAACCACCCCTGAGCAACTAGTGGATGACCTGCAAGCCATGGGTCCAACCTATGTGAAACACGGCCAAATTTTCGCAAGCAGACCTGATCTACTACCTAAGCCGTACTTGAATGCGCTTGCGCGTTTACAAGATAGCGTAAAGCCCTTCTCATTTGAGGAAGTGAAAAAAATCGTGACGGAAGAACTGGGCGTGCTCCTATCCAAGACATTCGTAGGGGGCCTTCCCTCTCGCCTGAACCGCATCATGGATGTGGTCACCAATCAGGAGTTGGAGGTGAAAATCAAGGCCGTCGATGCGAAACACGTGATGGAAGGTTTTGAAAAAATTGCGAACCGCATCACCACGGGCATCATACTCGCAGCACTCATCTTGGGTGCGTGCTTGCTCATGCGCATCGACAGCTCCTTCCGCCTGCTCGGGTACCCAGGCCTTGCCATCGTCTGCTTCCTGCTCGCCGCCACCGGCGGCTTCTGGCTCGTCATCAACATCCTAGTCCAAGACCACCGCACGAGGAAAAAGCTGCAGCGGTGAAGTTCGTTAGACCTTACTTCCATCCGCATGAGTTTCCTTTCTTGGTTAGCGTTGGTAGGAGGCTTGTTGCTCGTGATGGCACTTTTGTCCGCATACTTGCGAAAGCTGCCGGTCACATCGTCGCTGATTTACCTGCTGCTAGGTCTGGCCATCAGTCCCGTGTGGCTGGATCTGATCTCGATCAATTTTATCCGGGAAGCGGTTCTTTTCGAGCACCTTGCTGAGGTCGCTGTCATCATTTCGCTGTTTGTATGCGGACTGAAACTTCGTCTCCCGCTAACCCATTCGGCATGGGTTCCGGCGTTTCTGTTAGCGGGTTCCGTGATGCTTACCTCTATTGCAGGTGTCGCCATTTTCAGTCATTTTTTCGCTGGGGTTTGGTTGGCCCGCGGCCTTCCTGCTTGGTGCCGTGCTCGCCCCGACTGATCCGGTGCTTGCCGGTATGGTCTCCGTCAACGATGCACGCGACAAAGACCGAATGCGCTACGGGCTTTCCGGTGAAGCGGGGTTCAATGACGGTGCCGCCTTTCCATTCGTCATCTTCGCACTCCTCTGGATGGAGCATGGCAGGGTGGATCAGTGGGCGACAGGCTGGGCGATGCACTGCTTGATCTGGGCAATTCCGGCGGGCCTGTTGTTAGGGTTCTTTCTGGGAAAATAGGTCGGCCACTTCGCCATCCGCCTGCGCAACCGCAATCCGCACACAGGTGCGCCCGATGACTTTCTGGCGCTGGCCTTGATCGCACTCACCTATGCTGGCGCTGAAGCCTTAGGGGCATGGGGATTCTTGGCGGTTTTTGCCGCAGGGCTTGGGTTTCGGCAGACGGAGATTCTCACCTCGAAGATGCATCCCGCGACGCAAGATGTATCAAATGACTCTCATAAAACCTCAGTTACTCCCAATCCTCCCGCAGAGCACCTTGCGGAAAAGAATCCGACTGTCGAAGATTTGAAACACCCGACCAAAGCCGCCGGTCACATGGTTGCGGAGATCATTACATTTGGGGGCACGGCGGAGCGTCTGTTAGAAGTGATGGTGGTCGTCTTGCTTGGTATCTGTCTTGCCACTTACTGGGACTGGCGAGCAGTCCCACTCGCCCTAACCTTGTTCGTCGTGATTCGACCGCTTTTCACACTGCTGTTTCTAGCGAAGACACGCACCCGTTTCTCACAACGCGCCTTGATGGGATGGTTCGGCATTCGCGGAATCGGCAGTCTCTACTACCTAAGTTATGCCCTCAATCACGGGCTCGATAAGCAAGCCTCCAAAATCGTCGCACTCACGCTATCGGTCGTCGCGCTAAGCGTAGTCGTCCACGGCCTCTCCAGTCCACTCCTGCATCTCTACGAGAAATTTGGCGGCCGCTCTGAAGCGCGGAAGGTCTGATTATCAAGTTAGTGTTCGGAACCAGACCCTTAGATCGTTAGGAGTGGGCATGGTGTCCCAATATCTTAGTCGTGTATTGTTTACGCAACTGTTATCCAGCACATACCAGCCGTATCTCACAATCGCCAAAGCATCGCGCGGTGATCTGCCATGCTTTGCTTCTCTAATTTAGGCAGAGCATCAATCTCAGTCATGCTCATTTCCTCCTCCAAATACGAGTTGGAAAGTGAGACAGGTCTAATGTCATGCTGAGCGAATTGAAACTGGATTGCTCCCGCAACGAAGTTCCGAATCGGTATCGTTGCTTCAAGATTTTGCACCAATTCAACTTGAAGTCCCGCAAGCTGCTGCCAGGTGATTAGCCCGATATTCGAAGAACGGTCTCGAAGCATTGCTAATGATTTCTCTCTCACCGTTTCGTCTAATAGGAATACTAATGAGGCGTTCATACCAAACTCGGCAATTTCATCGATCATAAGATAGTAATCAAAATTGAGCTCCTTATTGGTCAACTTTGCGCGCAAACGTTTAGCTTCGACAACGAGAACTCCTCGCTGACCATCTTCATCTTCATGGGCAACCACTACATCGCACATGCCTTGTGCTCGTCCGTTTACTCCGCCACCTTTTGGGCGGTAACCCACCCACTCGTAGCTCCAGTTGCATTTCTTTATCCTACTTTTGGGAGGAGGTAGCCCAGCGAGTTCATATAGAGCCGGCACCCATCGTTCCGCCTCTAAGATAGAAAAATTTTCCCATAGGCTCAATGTAAGGTGGGTTTCATATTCCGGATGATAGAAATCGTGAACTTGCATGTTTATCCGCTCTTCAGCTGTGCGATCAGGTCTATCCCCCAAGAAAAACCGCGTATGATCGAACCACACCCTCATTAGACGCTGGTATGCAATACTTTCCTTTTCTTGAGGCACTGCCATCAGCGTTTGCCACCAGTGGGTGGCATGGCCATTTTTCCTCTTTGTACCGGTGGGTTTGTTGTTCATGGCTCATTTCGATGATTCATCTTCTATCCAATGAATGCTCTAAAACATTAAGCATCGGATTTATTTGGGGAAGGGTAAAATGGGGACAGCTTACCGAGGGCATGGTGATCTAAGTAATCCTTTTTGCGTTTTGCCGTGAGGACAGATTCAAGAGTTGCACCGGAAAATATTTTGTCTTTATCTTCACGTAAGTATCGTTTAAAGATACTTTGTTGTGCCAATTAAGCATCTATTCACCCTACCTTCTGCCTCGCCTCTGATTTTCCATGGGCAGCTCAAGGATAGTTTGGCGGTCTTCGGAAACCCGCGGATGAAAATTTCTCGGATGCTGGCGTCAGGTGAGTTGATTTCCTTGAGGCGAGGTTTGTATTTGCGCGACCGCGCGGTCGATCCGCTGTCGCTAGCCGCCCCGATTTATGGACCGTCTTACGTGAGTTTCGAGACTGCGCTCGCATGGCACGGGCTGATTCCCGAACGAGTGGAAGCCATTCTCTGCGCCACACTCAAACGCGCGGTGGAGTTCGAGACGCCGGTTGGCCACTATCGGTATCGGCATGTGCCGGTTCGGGTGTTTTCCATCGGGATCGTGCGGGTGGAGGATACCTCGCTTCCATGGTTCTTGGCCTCGCCAACGAAGGCGCTGTGCGACACTATCGCGCAAGTTCCATCCGTTCGCTCTGGTCGAGATGTCAGCGCTTGGTTGGAGGACATGCGCATCACGGATTTACCGCCACTTGACCATGACCAACTCAGCGCGTGCGCCGAAAATTATGGGCGGCCCTCGGTTCGTCATCTCGCTCGCCATTTCCTAAAAAACCAACCCGCACACCACTTGATCTCCCTGCCCTGAAAGAGCGGCTTAAAGAGCGCTTTGCCAGCGTGAACTACGATCAGGCAAAAACGGACATGCAGCCTTTTCTGAAGGATGCTCGTGAACTCACGCTCTGGACGGACGACTTTTTCCTAAAGTTGATTCCGTTGATCGAGGTGAGTCGCTGATTGTCGATCTGCACGTCTAGGACAGGGTAACACCCCATGGCGTGTTATGATGCTTACTCCTATGTTGAAACTTGGACGCACGCGAATTCTCGCTACCCGCGATTACCCTAATCAGAATTTTATCATGTATCACCATATCAAATCATTAATGTTTCTCGTTCGTGTTGGCACACCTGACCCGGCCTTTGGAAACATGCTCCTTGAGCAATTCGGAGGAGCGAATGGCGAACTGGCAGCCGCTATGCAGTATTCCATCCAAGGTCTCAACTGCGATGACCCGGCGATCAAAGACATTCTTATGGACATTGGAACCGAGGAGCTTAGTCACCTTGAAGTCGTGGGAACTCTCGCGCGTATGCATTTGAAACCGATGAAGACTTCCCGTGAAGCGGCGGAAGCCGATCCACTCGTCGCCATCGCGGGCGGGGGTGGTGTGACGCTTTGCAATTCCATGGGCAATCCTTGGACGGCTGATTATCTAAAAGTCACTGGCGAACTTGATGTCGATCTCCGCAGCAACATCGCAGCGGAGGCACGTGCCAAAATCGTTTACGAACGGCTTATCAACTTCACAGATGATGCAGGAACAAAAGACGCTCTCAAGTTTCTCATGACTCGTGAAATAACACACATGAAAGTCTTCATGGCTGCCCTTGAGAGCATGGGTAAAGACCCGCTCGATATCGGTCTGATCCCGCCCACACCCGGCATTGTCGATCATTACTACAATGATTCGAGTGGACAGAATGAAGAAGGCGACCAAGATCTTACTGGTTCATGGAACGAAGGCAATGGTCTTAAAATCGTCCAAGAGCCTGCCCAACCCATCGCGGATGCAACTGCTAACGAAGTGAAAAAAGAGACACAAAAAGCGGTAAAGAAAACATCTTCCGCAAAGAGCAATTCACACAAATAACGGTAAACTAAAAAGAGAACTTAATCACAAACAAAATGGACATCATCTATACAATAGTCATCGGCTTCATCGTAGGTATCATCGCCAAACTTCTTATGCCGGGGAAAGATCCGGGAGGTTTTATCATCACAACCTTGATTGGTATTGCTGGCGCATTTGTAGCCAAATTTATCGGGCAGGCCATGAACTGGTATAACGCAGGAGATTCGGTCGGCTTCATCGCCTCCGTCCTTGGCGCGATCGTGCTGCTATTGCTCTACAGGATGTTTACGGGTCGCCGTTAATGCTGGCCCGTCACTACGTGGCGAGGAATAATGTGAGCTGCTCAGTCAATGTGCCTCACCTCTGGAGACGGCGGAGAGAAGTTTCTCTGTCTTCTTCCGCGTTTCTGGGAGCACGCTGATGCTACCATCTGCTTCCAAGATCACGAACCCGACTTCGCTCATATCATTCATCCCTCGAGAGAGCACGGTTTGAAGCACCTCATCGCGACTCACACGCTGGCGCTTCAATGCCTCGTCCATGAAAGTGTCGTTGTGGTACAGAAGCGCAGGTTCAGGTTGAACGAGACCATGGAATGAAGTGAACCTTACCGAGATCCAGCTAATTGCGAACTGGAGGAAAAGTAGAAGAGAGAGAGCGGTGATGCCCTCCGCCAGTGCGACAGACTTCGACAGCAACATCGTAGCCAAGATCGATCCGATCGACACGATCACGATCAAATCGATGGCGTTCATTCCAGTCCGGCTTCCTTTCCCTGCGAGTCGGAGTATGAAGACCAAGGTCACATAGACGGGAACGCCGAAGATCAATATGCGGATGATACCGTCCCACCCAGCAAACAATGTGTCAGTAGGCATGATCTTAATTCACCTCGATTGGGATGCGTCGTTCGTCATCGATAAGGATGCTGACTGCTGCTTGGAGTCTCCAGAACTCGATTTCGTCGCGTTGTTGCATCGCTTGTAGTTCCATTTCTCTAAAATCGATGCCGTCCCATTCGGGAAAAGATCCAGCGATTTCCATAAGTGCCACCCATAGCAGACGCTTGCATGCACACCGAGCGCCAACATCTCCAGTGCTTCGAATATACCGAGTTTACCAGGTTCGACCTGCTCCCATATCAACTTAACTCCAGCGACGCGTGCCGCTATTTTTCCTGCGACTTTATGAAAAGTGCTGGGCTTCTGACCGCTTGTTTCTATCAAGTTGTCCAATACAGATCGGTCTGCCTCCATCTCCTGTTTGAGTTGAAGGAAAAATTCCCGTGCTTCTGCTACATCATGGCTATCGGCCGGTTCTTGAATCAACAAAATTGCTCCAGACGATCCGGCAAGATGGTCATTCAAGTAGCGAGTTAAGTCCTTATCCATGGTGGTTGGAAGTAAGCGTTATGATTTTGAAGCTGATCGAACCAGGCATCCTGACTTCGGACGAATTGCAGTCCGTTGTTTTTTGCCTCGCAGTTGGTTGTGCATTTGGCGCCGATATATCCGCCACCTGTTTGTGGAGCCTCTATTGATGATTAAGAAATTATGATTCGGAGAGCCGAGTGTCCTTGGAAGCAATGGCTGCTTGGAGCATTTGATCGTGCGCGGCTTCGCTCACTCCATCTTGGTAAAGCTGTGCGCTTTGGCTTTGTCCGTCTTCGTCCTCGTCTTCTTCGGCGGATTCTTCTGCCTGATGTCCAGTCGAGCCCGCGATCGGGTTCCAG
>JBGSRM010000314.1:0-3482 GCA_041737575.1 Akkermansiaceae bacterium | reverse complement strand
GCACCACCTGCCAGAATGCCCGCAATCACCATCACCTTCGGATCCATCTCGCCCAACGCTGCCAAACCCAACAAAACCCCTCCCGCCGGTCGAATCACCGTATGCAACGCATCCCAAACACTGTCCAACCAAGGCACCTTGTCCGCAATAAACTCAATCACGAACATCACCCCCGCCGCCGTCAGAATCCACCCGTCCGCCAACACCGCCAACTCCTGATGCGTCGCCGCCAGCTCCAACCAGTTGAAACGTATCGCCAAACCGGCCACAAAAACCGTTAGATACAAATTGATCCCCGCCAAAGACGCCAAACCCAAGGCCGCCCCAAGCTGTTGTAAAATTTCCATTTACCCAGTCCTAACTCAGACCCGGTTCCCGCGCGACCCTAAACTTCACGCAACCTCTTCAACGTCACTTTCCCTCGCCTTCGCCTCTTCAAGCTCTTCCTCACTCATCTTGCGAAAATGAATCTGCCCCACACGCCTGCCGTCCGTACTGGTCACCTTCGCTTCATAACCAAGAATCACCAACTTCTCACCCACTTCGGGGAAACGCTCCAACTGCTGCGTGAAATATCCGCCCACCGTCGTCACCTCACCGCTATCCAAATACAGCTCCTCCACATGCCCCTCCAGATCATTCAAGGTCATCGCTCCCTCCACCACAAACTCTTCATCATTGATCCTCACAAACGACGATCTCTCATTATCAAACTCATCCTGAATGTCCCCCACCAGTTCCTCCATCACGTTGTCCAAAAACACCACACCTACCGGAGTCCCGAACTCATCCACAGCCATCGCCAAATGCGCATGCTCCTTCAGGAAAAACTTCAACAACTTGTCCAGCGGCATCGTATCCGGAACAATCTTCAAATCCCTCTTGATCCTCATCAGATCCGCGTTCGGATCATTGATCAGCTTCAACAAATCCTTGATGTGAATCAAACCGATCGCCTCATCCAAATGCCCTTTCACCAACGGAAAACGCGTGTGCTTGCTCCGTATCGCAATCGCCATCGTCTTGTCAAACGGCTCATCCACATCCAACACCACCACTTCCGAACGCGGCGTCATCACATCCCTCACCCATAGCTCGTTCAACTCCAGCGCATTGATCAGAATCTCCCTTTCCGTATCCGTCACCTCCTTGAACTTCCCGGAATGCGTCACCAAAATCGCCAGCTCTTCCGCCGAGTGAACATGCTCGCTCTCACTGATCGGATCGATTCTGAAAAACACCTTCAACAACCAGTTCGCCGTCCCTTGGAAAAACTGTATGAAGAAATAAAACGCCTTGTAAAACACATGCAACGGCGCAACCAACATCATCGTCGTCCCAACCGCCCTCCGTATCGCCAATGACTTCGGCAACAACTCCCCTACCACCACATGCAAAAACGTGAACGTCGCATACGCAATGATTAGGGATACCACATAGATTCCCTTCTCCGGCATCCCCGTCTGCGCCAAAATCGGCGATACCAAGGCCTTCACAAACGGCTCTCCCAGGAAACCCAACGCCAACGATGAAAACGTGATCCCCAACTGATTCGCCGACAAATACCCATCCAAATGCTTCACCACATGCAACGCCCTCGTCACATCCGCACCCGACTCCTTCGCATGGGTCTCCAACTGGCTCGGACGCACCTTCACGATCGCAAACTCGGACGCCACGAAAAACGCATTCAACAAAAGGAAAAATACGATCCCTAACAAATACAGGATCGTCTCCCCCGCACTCGGAAACTCATAACTCACTCCCTCCCCGGACGTAACCGCTATTAGTTGTAAAATTTCAATCACGGCTTTTTAAAGTTTTTCATACACCCCTTGGTCTCGCTTCTCCAATACGGTAAATCCCGCACTCTTCGCATCCGAAACCGATAACGGCTTCGTCACACGAGGCGTGTTTACCTGGGATAGCACCTTCCGTACCGGGTGCTTGCAGATCAGACACCGCACCAGCGCCTCCCGGTCAACCGGCCTCCTCAACTCAAATCCACGCCTGCATATCCTGCATGATCGCTCGGGATCATCAGGGGCTTCGGATCGATATTCGTAAATTGGCATGGATGAAACGCGGAACCAGGTAGTTGCTGCCCCACGTTGAACTCCCGCAAGCATACCTGCCGCAGGAGACTAACTGTTTTACCAGCTAGATTTGGTCACACCGGGCAGCAATCCTGCCGATGCATACTCACGAAATGTAATACGCGAAAGTTTGAAGCGACCCAAAAACGCACGACGACGTCCGGTAACCTCACAGCGGTTCACAACACGGGTCGGACTTGCATCACGCGGCAGCATCGAGAGACCGACATAGTCTTTCTCTTTCTTGAGCTTCAGACGAAGCTCTGCATACTTGTCAACGGTCTTCTGTTTGCGCTTGTTGCGGGCGATCCAACTTTTCTTAGCCATAATTAGGGGCGCGGTAGATAAACCATACCCCCCACCATGCAAGCCTAAACTTCCCTTTTCTCCCATTTTTCATCAAAAAAACCGTTTCTCATCCAAAATTCCAAAAAACAACCCCGTTTCAACCCCTCCCATTCACGCTCATTCACCACCATTCGAAATCACAAATACAACCCATACCTCCACCACAAAACATAACCAAGAATTCATTTCTCTTCTCCTGCTTTTGCCCCATCATTACCAACGTGACCTCCTTCCTCATCACCTGCTGCCACGCCACCTGCGCCATACCCGAAGCCCAACGCAACCTCTTCGCTGGCGCCGAAGACATCGTTACTTCCACCCTCGGCTGGGAACCGGGCGCCCTCAACCTCGCCCAAGGCCTCGCCATGAAACTCTCCACCCCACTCATCCACGGCGACGTCTCACGCCTCCTCATCAACCTCGAGGAAAACGGCGACAACCAGTGGAGCGACTACTCACGCAAAATCCCAGAACCCTCACGCGTACGCCTCCAACAACGCCACATCGAAAAATTCCACCACACCATCGAAGCACAAATCAAACAACTCTCCAAAAACAGCCACATCCTCCTCCACCTCGACATCCACACCGCACCCATCACAGACGGCACCGTACTCTACGAATTCTCCGGCGACCCCATCGCCGAATCCTTTTCTAACAACGCCGCCAACCTCTTCCTCGCCAACGAAGCCAAAATCACCTCCCAGCCCCTCACCCCTCCCTCCCCACTCATCGATTGGATCCTCTCCCAGGAAACCCCCGCGAAACTCGGCAGCCTTCGCATCACCGTCTCCCAATCCTTCTTCCTCCGCTCCATACCCCTCCGCTGGGAAACCCTCAAAAAAGGTCTAATCTCCGCACTCTTTCACGCCATCCCTACTTGAAATCAGATACCAGCGCCTGGCTCCGCCGCGCCATCACAGCCCCGGAATTCAACGAACGCCTGGCACCTTTCGCCAACGGCGGTGGCACCATCATATTCGATCACGCCACCGAAGCCTCCCACTCCTTTCTTACAGCACTCGCCGCAACCGCCGC
>JBGSRM010000261.1:0-22360 GCA_041737575.1 Akkermansiaceae bacterium | reverse complement strand
AAAATCACGGGCGGAAAAATTGTGTTGGAAAAGAGTTTCCGTGCGGTGGAGGGAGGGCGTTGGATAGGTGGTGATGCGCTACGATTAGAAATCGAACAGGCGAAGGACGTTGGTGAGGGCGTGATGTTTTTCGACTTCAGCGGAAAGGCGTGGGAGTCTTTGGAAAGAAGCGGGCTTACGCATCTGCCTTGTTTTGAGTTGAGTGGTTTGGTGGTCGCGATGTCGATGCCGCATCCGCCGCTGCCCACGGAGACGACGGTGTTTCAGTCCGGCAACAAGCCGGGTTCCTGGGGAAGAGTGCTGCCTGGTTGGTATCTGGAAGCTGGAAAACTGGAACCGGGTGGAATGATCCTGCCGGATGGAGTGGTGATCGACGCCAGTGGATTTCTGGTGAAACAATAGAGCCACTACTTCGGCATACGGCAGATGCGGAAGCCGAGGTCTGGTCTGCGGAGGGAACGGTCATCGACCCACTCGCGGGAGGAGGCGCCATTGCCGGGTTTCAAATAGGAACCTCCGATGATGACCCACTTGGCATTTCCCAGGGGATTGTCCGGGCTGGGTCTTGGCTCGGCTGTCCATTCGGCAACGGATCCAGCCATGGCAAGCAGGCCGTTCTTGGTTTTATCAGGGTTGTTTTTTTCCGTCACTGGAATGAGATCGCTGACGCCGATTTTCGATGGGTCATCCGAGCCTGAAACGAGTGCGTAGTGCCACTGCTCCTGGGTGGGCAAGAAGCATTCTTTCCATTTTGCGTCAATTTTTTTCCATTTGGTGTATGCGAATGCATCCCACCAATCGATACCGACAACGGGGGTGTGAATGTTCACTGTTTTTTTGTTCCAGACCTCGCCTTTCATAGCAGAGGCGTGCAGGTTATCCCAATCATCCGGCAAGTGGTCTGTTTTTTCAGCCGGTTGATCGGGGTGGTCGAAACTCTTTGAATTGGAGACAAAGGTCAGATCTTCGAGAAATTCCGCATATTCGCCAATGGTGACTTCGTGAGCGGACATCTCGAAGCCGTTTATTTGCATCACCTGACCTTCGGGTGTGGTGTGGGTGCCTTCGCTGATGGTGACCCAACCGGGCTTCTCCACATTCACCGATGGGGGTCTATCTTTTTTTGTTAGGAAAAAGATTCCTGCCACAACGGCAAGAAGCAGGACGGCGATCACGATGACGAAGCCGCTTTTTTTCTCCTGTTTTACCGCAGCAGTGACTGGGCCATGGCTTGTCGCAGGCTCGGTAAGTTGGAATTCGATTTGTTCGCAGAAGTTGCGGACACTTTCCCAGGTGAGAGGCGAATCCACTTGCTCACCTCTCATCCAAGCGAGAAGGGTGAGGCAGCGGGTCGCGCCGGGATGGTCGAGATCGACCAATGGCTCGAATGACAGGCCGATTTTCATCACATCCCGTGTGGACTGCTCAGGGAGGCGTTTGCCCGAAATGGCGAGGTTTTGAATACGAACAACGCCTTGTTCGTCGATGACCACGCAGTCGGCATCAAGGGGTGAGGTGGCGTTTCCGTGTGTTTCGTGATAAATATTGGCTTCCGCAACGCGATGGAGAAGGTGCACAAAACGGAGCGCTCTCATCCGTTTTCCGCTGGCTGTCATTTCCCTAACGGACTCGCCCGGGAGAAGCTCGTGGGCGAAGAAGCAATGCCCATCCTCGCTGCACGCCTCGTAAATAGATCCGACCAATGGATGATCGACGG
The DNA here is from genome assembly GCA_041737575.1 of Akkermansiaceae bacterium. Taxonomy (GTDB): domain Bacteria; phylum Verrucomicrobiota; class Verrucomicrobiia; order Verrucomicrobiales; family Akkermansiaceae; genus Luteolibacter. The sequence goes on along the minus strand of JBGSRM010000261.1, from coordinate 20,643 downwards.
AGGCCTTGGCACGAACATCCGCGAGAAATTCCTCGCGTTGATCGAAGGCATCCTGTCTCAGCTCCTCAATGAGCACCATCCGCCCGACAGATTTTTGCTCGGCCAGCCAGCTCCGGGTGGTGGTGTTTTCCCTGAGCAACTTCCTGATCACATAATCGCCAAACTGGCTTGTTTCTTCTTCGTATGACATGTTGTGGATGTAACCTTCTTTCAGTCGGAAGGTAGTGGGATGAGAAGTGGAATATCAGGGTCGAAATTCGGCGGCAAGATGTCTTCACCGAGAAATTCAGGGAAGTCTCCAAAAGGGTTTTCAACCTCTCCCGCCGGGGCTGTGCTTCCAAGCCTTGCCGCAAGATCTCGTGGCCATGCCTGCAAATCCAGAACTTCCCCTTTGTAGGTCAGTGTGACGACCTGACCGTAATATGTGAGGGTGCCGAACAAATGGGATGATTGGGCGTCCAATTCAGGTATCTGATAGCTCATGCGCAGGGTTTCCTCGTCGTTGGACCAATCAAATGGAAGAGAAATCCATTCATCAGAAGCCCACGAATCATCTTCCAGGCGGACGATTTCACCTTTCGATGTCTTGTTGAAATAGGTGACGGAGATTTGAATTTCCTTCGAGTCTATTTCTTCGCCGGGGGCTTTTTGCACGGGAATATCGAGAATGACACGCTGCCCACCTTCTGCTGTGGGGTCGTTGAAAGGACGAACTCTACCGAGGGCGATTTTGCCGTGCATATCCTGGGGTTGCTCGACGCCATCGCGGAGTTTGGCGGCCGCCGCTTGATACAACTGACCCGCTCCAGAGACACCGAGTTGAAATACTTTTTCATAGTATCGGCCAGCCTCGCCGTAAACGCCCATGATTTCGTGAACAACGCCCATTTCAAACAGGAGATTCGGATCCTCCGGAGACTCGTTGAGGGCTTCCTGAAGCTTGACGATGGCCTTGCCCATATCGCCTGCGATTCTTGCTTTTCGTGCCTCCTTGAGAAGCCTTTCCGAGCGGGGATCCTCAACGCCGGGAACCTTTAAAGGCTCGGGAGCGAGTGTAGGAGCCTCGGCGATTTCCTCTTTGAGAGGAACATTGTTCTCCGGAGCCACCACGGGAACGGTGATGCGGATCGGGACGATTTTCTCGACTTCTTTTTCGACAATACGGACTTCCTTACCCTTTTCAAAACGCACGGCCAGGGCGATGCCTGCCACAAGTATTTGTGAGAGTGCCATCAATCCCAGTCCCGCGCAGGCTATGGCAAATACTCGGCTTCCGTTCATATTCATCAGAAACTGAATGAAATCCGGGCATCCGTCAAATTTCATGTTCGTGAACTAAATTTTCGCTATAAACACCCGCATGAAGTTTGCAATCGCGGCCATCCTCCTCGTTTGCGCGGTTCTTTGGCTGCCTTTGCCTGTCGGCAGCGAAATGATGAACGACTTGGACGCGGGGAAGGTCCGGCTGGGACTGGGGCTCTTTGTCTGCATTGCGTTTCTCTGGATGACGGAAGCGATGCCTTTGGCTGTCACTGCGTTACTCATACCTTTGCTTGCCTCGGCATTGGGATTAGGGGGACTCAAAACCACCCTGCCATCCTACGCGCATCCGTTGATCTTTGTTTTTCTCGGTGGCTTTGCGCTTGCATCTGCTCTGTCAGCGCAGGGATTGGATCGCTGGTTGGCGGAAAAACTCTGTCGTTTGGGGAAAGGAAAGTTCTTACCAGTGGCAGGTTGGTTGTTTATCGGCACCGCCTTTCTTTCCATGTGGATGAGCAACACGGCCACCACCGCGATGATGCTGCCGCTAGCCATAGGGATTCTGGGTCGTTTTGACTTCAAAGAATCAAAACAAGCAAATACCTATTTCCTGCTGCTCGGCCTCGCCTATTCGTCAAGTATCGGAGGCTTGGGAACGATCATTGGCAGCCCACCGAATGGTATCGCCGCGAAGCAATTGGGGATAGGATTCGCCGAATGGATGCGCTTCGGCATACCGGCCGTTCTTGTCCTTTTGCCTGCTATGGTCGGATTGCTTTGGTTGAAACATAAGCCGCAGAATCATGGTTCGATACTTCCGAAGGATGAGGAAAATCGAATTCACTTCAACCGCCCGCGAATCCTGACCCTTGGCATTTTCTTTCTAACAGCAATCTCATGGATATTCAGCATGAAGTTGAGTGAAATGCTGCAAGTGTCGGATATGGACACATGGGTTGCGATCGCTGCGATCGTCGCCCTCGCATCCACCAAATGTTTGACGTGGGCGCAACTGGAGAAAGGCACTGACTGGGGTATGTTGCTGCTCTTTGGTGGAGGCCTCGCACTGAGTGCCATTTTGGAAAGCTCTGGATCCAGTTTGTTCATGGCGAGACTGATCGGCAGCATGATGGAAAATCTACCCACCTGGGCTATCATCGCATCCGTCGTCTGTTTCGTGATTTTTCTAACAGAACTTTCCAGCAACACGGCAACCGCCGCCCTTCTTGTTCCCATTTTCTATAGTATGTCCAAGGAATACGGATTGCCATCCGACCAGCTGATTCTGCCTTTGGCTCTGGCTGCTTCCTGTGCGTTCATGCTTCCCGTCGGCACGCCACCGAACGCGATTGTTTTTGGAAGCGGCAGGGTTCCTCAGTCGGTGATGATACGAACAGGGTTTTTGCTGAATCTTGTATTTATTCTGCTGATCACCGCTCTCGCCCTTGTCATGCTTTGATCAAAAGTAAAATTCGATTATTTGTCTGGAAATGAAATCCCTCAGCAAACTCCAAATTCGAAAGCCAAGCATCCGGTTCTTGCTTTGCGCCAGCATGATCATGAATAATACAGAAATGGTAAGCGCAGAAACGGATGCAGGCAAAACGCCGGACGCGTTTCGCACGGCGTTGATTTACGATGATGTGTTTCTCGAACACGATACCGGGCCGGGGTTTCCGGAGCATCCGGATCGGCTGCGGCGTTTGACAAAACATCTCAAGGAACACGAAATTTCGAAACACCTGATGTGGATTCAGCCGGATGAAAAGATCGATCCCTTGCCGTGGATTCATGAAATGCATGACAAGGATTACGTGATGGAACTGAAGCGCGCTTGTGAAGCGGGTGACAAACTCATACACGACAGCGCTGACACCCCGATTTCCAAGCGCACTTACGAAGTGGCGACGCGCGCTGTGGCCGGGGCGTTGACGGCAGTGGATTTGGTGATGGAGAAAAAGGTGACGAATGCGTTTGCGGCGCTGCGCCCGCCGGGACATCACGCAATGCCCGATCGGGCGAAGGGTTTTTGCTTTTTCGGAAACGCGGCGATCGCGGCTCGCTACGCGCAAAAGCATCACAAACTCAAGCGGGTAATGATTGTGGATTGGGATGTGCATCACGGCGATGGCACGCAGGAAATGTTTCTTGAAGATCCGACGGTATATTTCATCTCCGTACATCAATACCCGCTCTATCCGGGACCGAGCGGTTCAGCCGAAATCAAGGGCAAAGGCACGGGCGAAGGTTTCAATTTGAACCTGCCTCTCAAAGCCGGCAGCGGCGACGAGGCGGTGATCAAGGCTTTTGAAACCGATCTCGCGGCGGAGTTTCGGAAATTCAAACCCGAGCTGCTGATCATCTCCGCAGGCTTCGATGCCCACAAAGACGATCCTTTGGGTTCGCTCGGTTGGTCGAGCGAGGTGTATGCGAAACTCACCGAAATCCTGCGAGGCCTCTGCCGCGAGCAAGGCCACGAACGTATCGTCTCCCTGTTAGAAGGCGGCTACAGCGAAGGCGGAATCACCGAAGGCGTGAGGCGGCATATTGAAGCGCTTGAGGTGAAGTAATTTTAACCACGGAGTACAGGCATGGAATGAAACCAAACCACTAGCTGAGTGCGGCAGCACCCACTCCGTGAAATTCCTAGTCGAAATATTTTTCATGCCCCCCATACAAACCATACCCCCGACAACTTGCATTTCTCCAAAACACATTCCATCTTTCCACACTATGGAAACATCACCTAAATCAATCGTCCAAAAACTCGATGAAGATCTCTCACCCTCTTGGATCGAACTCACCGAACACGTCCGCTCCCTCGCTTTTGACCTGAAAATCAAAACCGCATCCTCTCACTTCTCGTCCGAAGCCGAACACCTCTCTTCCCAAATCGATATCCTCTCCGCACACGTAAAAACCCTCCACAAAGACGCCCTCAACTTCATCGAGAACCTCGAAACCAAATTTCCTCTCCACGAACCCGACCTCTCCGCCGAACCTCCCTCCGCACCCATCGACCCACACACCATCAACAAGGAAAAAATCCGCATCCAACGCGAAACCCACGAGCTCCGCAACGACTTCAAAGACATCCTGAAAGCCCTCTTCCTCTGGGTCGATGACCCCGTGGAACGCCTCCGCCGAAACAAAGACTAACGAATTTGCCTGCTAACAATTTAGCATAGACAAATAGCACGGACAAATCGTTGTCGCGACGGCTTACTGGGTATCTAATCTTTTGATAGCTTTAAGATCGCTAACCAAAAGCCCAATCACTTACAATAGTTGCTGTGGATTCCAGTCACAAGACGTTGTCGGGGAACCTTGATCCGACAGTCCAGCTATCCGAAAAAAATTGGTGTCTTTGTAAAGTTTTATGGAAATCTGGATATGGCTCCAAACGAAACTGATTCCTTTCCGAAAAAAATTCCGAAGGAATTACAGAAATCAGCAAGCTCGGTGTCGAGGTGCCACAACACCAACCACCTCGGGGTAAACGCACCCCGAAAATTGCACCCTGAAAAACGTGCCGGATTCGTTGCATCCTTCTTCAACATCTACCTATCGAATGTCCGCAAAAGAACGCAAAATCACGCAGTTCTGGACTGAAACTCAAAAAGTTTGAAGCTGATTGACATTAAAGGTATCTTTAATAACATTTCCACGTATTTCCATACCTTTCACCTCACATGGAAATTCAAACCACCGTTCCTCTTCTACCACCCGCGAAATGCGCAAACGAACCTCGAGAACCCGTAGATACCGACATCACGTAAAAGTGCTGAAATCGGAAGTCATCTCACCTCGCATCGCATGGTTCGGCTTCCTCGGTTTTCTCAAAACCCTCACCAAAATCGCTCTCGCTCTCGCCATCCTCCTCGGCATCACCTACGGCATCCGCCAAGCCATCGAACACACCTTCCACCGCAACCCCGACTTCCGCCTTCAAGTCATCAACCTCAACACTAACGAAGTCCTCGACGAATCCGCACTCGTCGAGCACCTGCATATCAACCTCGATGGAAATATCTTCGATTTCGATATCGATTCCATGGAATCCAAACTCCTCGAAATCCCCGCCATCCAATCCGCAAAAATCGAACGCGAACTCCCCGGAACGCTCACTTTCAAAGTCACCACACGCACTCCCTTCGCATGGGTTTCCCACACCCACAACAACCCCGCTGACCGCCTGCTCGTCGATCAAGAAGGGCACGCTTACCCCTGCCCGCCCATGCAGCTCGAAAGCGTCTCCCTCCTCCCCACGATCATACTGAAAAACAACAACGAACACCCTATCACATCGGGAAAAATCATCACCCATCCCGATTACAAATACGGCGCCCGCCTGCTCAAATCCTACCTCACCACCTTTCCGGACGACATTTCCCTCATCGATTCCATCACCCGCAACAACGAGTGGTCTCTCAACCTCATCACCCGCACAGGAACCATCGCCACCTTCGGCCTCGCGGAACATCCCCGCCAGCTCCAATCCTTCGACACCGCTCTCAACCACGCCCAACAAAGAGGCTACCAAATCGCCACCATCAACCTCATCCCGAAACGCAACATCCCCATCACCCTCAGCTCCGAAGCACCTCCCCCTCGCGCCATCCCTGTCTCCGAGGAAATGCTCTCCGAAACAGAGGATTCCCAAAATAATCAGGATCTCCGCTCCCTTCTCAACCGCAACTAACACCATCATGGCTCGCCGAAGCAAAATTCACGTCGGCCTTGAAATAGGCACCAGCAAAACCTGCATCGTCGTCGGTGAAGTCAAACCCGATAGCGCCGTCAAAATTCTCGGTATCGGCGTCACCAAATCCGCAGGCGTCCGCAAAGGCGAAATCGCCGACTTCCCCCAAGCCCGCGCCTGCCTCAAAGACGCCCTCTCCAAAGCAGAAAATGCCAGCGACGTCGAAATCGGCTCGGTTTACCTCTCCGTCACCGGTGCCCACCTCCAAGGCATCAACAACCGCGGTATCGTCCGCCTCCCCGATAACCAACCCACCATCCTCCCCGATCATATCAAGGAAGTCTGCGACATGGCTCGCGACATCAACTATCCTCAAAACCACGCCTGCCTCCACACCATCATCCGTAAATACCTCGTCGATGATCTGGAGCAAACCGCTTCACCACTCGGCCTCTTCGCCAAAAACATCGCCGTCGATTTCCACATCGTCCACGGCATCAGCAACCGCATCCAAAACTCCATCAAACTCGTCCGCGAATGCCCTCTCGAAGTCGATGACATCGTCTTCGCTCCCATCGCCACCGCTCAAATGGCACTCGACCGCGAACAACGCCTCCGCGGCGCACTCCTCATCGACATCGGCGGCGGAACCACCGACTTCGCACTCTACCTCGACGGCGCCATCGCCGCCTCCGGCTGCATCCCCGTCGGCGGCGACCACGTCACCAACGACATCCACCTCGTCACCGGCCTCCCCTTCTCCAAAGCTGAAAAACTAAAAGTTCTCGAAGGAAACGCCTCCTCAGACCCCGCCGCATCCATCGGCATCGCCAAACTAACCGATGAAAACGGCTTCGCCGACGTCGAGGTCAAACGCGCCATCCTCAACGAAGTCATCCGCCAACGCCTCGAGGAAACCCTCAAACTCGTGCGCGCAAGACTCCCCGAAGGCTCCGTCGAAGCCATCGGCGCAGGCGTCTTTCTAACAGGCGGAACCAGCCTCCTCAAAGGCTTCTCAGAACTCGCCTTCGACGTCTTCGGCCGCGACATCTACCGCCCCGAAACCCCGGACAACACAAGCTCCGAGCACCCCTCCTTCAAAGACCCCAAATTCGCCACCGCCATCGGCCTCATCCGCTACGCACAAATCCTCGAAACCGAAACCCGCAAACCCCCTGGCTGCCTCGGTAAAATTTTCGGGCTTTTCTGGCCCTTTGGTCGATAGCACCATAAACCACACCAACCCGCTCCACCCAAAGTCATGATCCCCTACTCCCGAGAAACCCAACAACAAATCCCCGCACACACGGTCAAAATCATCGGCCTCGGCGGCGCTGGCGCCAACATGTTAGAACGCATCGCCCTCGAGAGCATCGATGGTGCCGAACTCCTCGCCCTCAACACAGACATCCGCACCCTCAGCTCGTCCCTCGCCAAAGATAAAATCCAACTCGGAACCAACCTCACCAAAGGCCTCGGCACCGGCGGCGACCCGGAACTCGGCCAACAAGCCGTCCTCGAATCCGAAGAACAAATCCGCCAAGCCCTCAAAGGCCAACGCATCGTCTTCCTCTGCACCGGCCTCGGCGGTGGAACCGGCTCCGGCGCGGCCCCCATCGTCTCCCGCATCGCCCGCGAGGAAGGCGCCTTCGTCGTCGTTTTCGCCACCATGCCCTTCTTCTTCGAGGGCCGCCGCCGCCAGGAACAGGCCGAAACCGCCCTCAACCAACTCGCCGTCCTCTCCAACGCTCTCGTCACCTTCGACAATAACCGCATGGGCGAACTCGTCCTCGCCAAACAAGGCATCCACGAAGCCTTCGTAGCTGCCGACCGCATGATCTCCGAATCCATCAAAGCAGTCATCCGCCTCGTCGTCCGCCCCGGCATCATCAAAATCGGCCTCGACGACCTCATGTCCGCACTCCGCACCAACCGCTCCCGCTGCCTGTTCGGCTCTGGAATCGCCGATGGTAAAGACCGCGCCGCCAAAGCCCTCCGCAACGCCCTTTCCAGTCCCCTCCTCGACCAAGGTGCCCTCCTCAAAGACGCACAAACCGTCCTCGTCCACCTCTCCGGCGGCGAATCACTCACTCTCTTCGAGATAGAACTGCTCATGCAGAACCTTCAAAAATTCGTCCCGGAAAACGCACACGTCCTCTTCGGAGCCGCCATCGACCCCGCGATGAACGACAAACTCTCCATCACCCTCATCAGCGCCCTTCCCGAAGACGCCCTCAAAACACCCACGGAACGCCCAACCATATCCTCAAAACCCGCCACCAGCACACCCATCGCCCAAGTCATCGAAAGCCCCTTCAAAATCATCGATAACCCCACAACCAAAACACAAGAACTTCCCCTGGAGGAACCCATAGACCTCTTCTCCGACCCCACACCCGAACCACAAACCCCCAGCCCTGTGGAGGAAAACGAAGATATACTCCCTCTGGAACCTACTCCCGAACCAACCCCTGAACCTCCACAAGCCCCCACGGAACCCGAAGAACGTCCCTTCGCGGAACCTCAACTGCAAAAAATCGATACCATACCCTCCCCCGAATCCTCGGAAGAACCCGAGTCCGAAGAAACTGAGGATCCGTCAGAAGAAATCGAAGAACCGGAAACCACCCTCGACCCCGCTCCCACAAAAAGCCGCTTCGGAGCCAAAAAACTTTGGGGGAAATCAAAACCGGAAACATCCATCGCCGAAGAAATCTTCGACAAACCTTCGGATATCAACCCCTCCACCCCTCCCAGCTCGAAACCCGAATTGAAACTCAGCACCAAATCCCCCGCCGAGCAAAACGAACTCGCCTTCGACTCCGCGCCCAAAGGCCGCTTCCAAGGAGAATCACCCAATGTCATCGACGGCGAAGACCTAGACCTCCCACCCTTCCTCCGCAAAAAACGCCCTTAACTACTCGCCCCCCGAGGAGCGGCGGATCAGAAATCCGCCGTCCCCCAAAAAAACCGCATCCACCTTCAACTCCCGCACAATCTCTCTTCCTTTCGTGTAATTCGTGTTTTTCGTGGTTCAAAAATAAAGATGACAGGAACTACCTCACTTCCTCTCCCACACCGTCACCATCGACCTCGTCCACTGGAACTTGCGCGCCGTCTCCCGTATCAAAAACGGCTCCTCATCCTCCCTCACCAAATCAAAGTCCCTAAGCAGATTCTCCTTCAGCCATTCCAACGTCCTCCCAACCGGCCAGTTCTCCCTCCGCGTGAACTGCTCCAACCACGTGCAAGGCGTCGCCAGAACCAATTCCCCCCCACTTCTAACAAGTTCCGGAAATCTCCTTAGCAGCAAACTCGGATCACTCAAACGGCACAATAAATTCGCCGCATGAACCCGATCAAACACCCCCAAATCCTCCGGCAACCTCATCGCATCACCCTGCAAAAATTTCACCCGCTCAGCCTCCACACCCTCCGGCACCTCCGCCCTCAACTTCGTCTTCATCGCCCCCTCCTCCTTACGAAAATATTCCAAGCCACCACCCTCCTTCATCTCACAAGCCGCCTCAACAAACCGTCTCGAATAATCAATCCCCAAAACCTCTTCGCACCCCCTCAACATCTCAAAACTGGAACGCCCCACCGCACAGCCAAGATCCAGCCCCCTCCCCACCTTAACATCGGAAAAATACCTCGTCGTCCGCACCGCAAAACCCAACCCCTCCCGCATCCCCTCCGGCCACTTCACCCCGCCTTCCAAAATCTCATCCTCACTGCCGTAGTGAAACAACAGATACTCATTCAATACATCTTCTTCCTCATACACCCCGCTCATCCTTCGCGCTCCTTCACAATCTGCTTCGCTTCCTCCAACCTCGATATCCCTTCCTGCGCCTCCCTCAACGAGATCTGCCCATCCCGATTCGTATCATAGAAATCAATGATCTCCTCCGCCCGATACCCGCTCAACTCCTCGGCCTCCTTCAGCTCCTTCGCATTCAATCGCGAACTGCCATCATAATCCCAGCGATCAAACTTCTCCATCAATCCGATCATCTGCCTGTTCACCGGCCCGGGATCGCTCGCACAAGACACAATCACAACCACACTCCCAAACATCACGAACTTCATCATGAATTCATGCTGGAACGCATTCCCTCCAGAAGCAAGATTCTTGCCATGCGAATTCAAATCATCGTCGCCGGCAAACCAGCCCTCGCCTACTCGAAAACCGCCATCGATGACTACCTCAAACGGCTCACACGCCACGGTTCCTACGAACTCATCATCATCAAAGCGGGCGATAGCGAATCGGTCTCCAAACGCCTCCTCTCCTCCTCGGAAAATTGCTACCGCATCGCCCTCGACGAACGCGGCCAACGCCTCACTACCCGCGAACTCACACAAACCTTCACCTCCCTCGAAATGAAAGGCACCGGCAAAGCCGCCTTCCTCATAGGTGCCGCAGACGGCCACACACCGGAACTTCGCAACGCCTCAGACATGATCCTCTCGCTCTCCAGCCTGACCATGCAACACGAACTCGCCCTCGTCGTCCTCCTAGAACAACTCTACCGCATCGCCACCATCAAATCCGGCAGTCCCTACCACAGAGACTAAAAACCTCCCTCTCCTCACCAAAAAAAGAGAAATAGATTAAAAAAACTTCACCAAAAACAAAAACTTCGCGCCTTTGCGACTTCGCGGTTAACCCATCCCCCCATGCCACCAACTACCGCCGATGACGGTTCTGCGGAAGCATACCCAACTGTCCACCACCCTGACCGGGTGCCAGACTCGGACTGTTCCAAGGAATCTTGCTCGTCGTGGATTGCGGCCCCGGCGGCTTTCTCTCAGGCTCCTCAACACACGAACTAAACGAACCCGCAACCAATCCAATCAAAAATAGTTTCTTCATAATCGTATCGAAAGTCATCCATTCCAACAATCTGTCAACACAGCCATCAAAATCAATTCGTAGCAGGCTTAGCTAGAATCACCTTATCCCCCGGCTGAATACGAACACCCGGAGAAACACTCTTCGCATCAATCTCGGCAATCGTCTGCGTCGGCTCAATCGAAGACGGCTTCACCATCGCAATCAAAATCCCATCACGCTGCACCAATAAGGATGTCTGCGGCGTAAATCCGGAATTCGATCCAGCTCCAATGATCAAATATCCCCAATCCTGATCCACCGCTGTCACTCTCGCTTCCATCGCATTCCCCTTGATACGTAAGTTGCGCGCCTCCTTGCGGCTCGCCAATCTTCCCACTTCCTCCTTCTTCGTCGCCAAACTCTTCTCGGATTCCTCAATCGATGTGTTCAACTTATCAAGTTCATTGCGCTTCACTTTTATATCCTCCTCCACCTCCGCAATCTTCTCACCAATGTTTTCCATGTTCACATCACCTCCCAAATCATCCATGATTTTCTGAATCTCTGCCAGAGCCTTCTTCACATCGTCTAATTGCACCTTCTGCTCCGCCAACTCCAGATCCAGTTTGGCACTCTCACTTTTCAAATTGTTCCGGTTCGGGATCAACGAATCAATACTCGCCTTCACCGTCGCCAAATTGACTTTGGAAATCTCAAGCAAACCCTTCTCCTTCTCGATCTCAGCCTCCGTCTCGGCGATTGTTGCTTCCACCCGCTTGTTTGTGTCAATCGCTTCAAATCTCTTTGTCTGATTTTCTTCAAACATTTCCGTCTGCGTGAGCGTAAAATACGCGGCACCGCCACAAACCAAAATCGCTAATATTGAGAATACAAATTTCATGGGCTTTAAAAAATATCTTTCTTACTTTGTGCGGAAAAAATTTTAGTTTTCAGTGGGAGTTTCTTGCACCTTCAAGGAGGGAACGACCATGTCACCCACCATGAGTGTTACATCTTCCACGATCGAATCAGGAATGATCGTCGCGGAAGCACTTCTGCTCTCCACCGCTGTCACCAAAAGTTTCGCGATCACGTCTCCATCCCTCACTACATCCAGGGTCGAGTTCGTGTTGACCCCAGCATTGTTGCCATCAGCCAAGGTCACAAATCCCCAGCTCGTATAAATCGTTCGGATCCTCGTCTTGAGCGTTGGCAGCGACTGTCCCTTGCTCAACGTTTCCAACTCCTGCCTGCGGCGATCCGAATCCGCCTGCGTCATCTGGTTCTGCTCGGTCAAATTCGCCAGCTTGGCGGTGTTCGCATCAATCTGCTGCTTAAGGTCTTCACGTTCCGTCCGCATCGCTATCATCTTGGATTCAAGCTCACGAATATTTCCCACCCTGGCCGTCTTCTCACGAAATTCTTCCAGCTCTACATTATTAGCATTTACTTCACTCGTCTTGTTCTCAATCTCCTCCTTCAAAGCCGCAACCTCTTCCTTAAGTGCTGTCTCCTCGGTCGTCTGCACCGCAACCTCATCGTCAATACCCTTACGCTCGATCGGCAATGCCGTCAGCACCGCCTGCAATTCCGTGAGATTATCCGAATTCGCCTTCAAGATGCGTTCACGATCCTGACGCTTCGATATCTCTTCCTCCATGCGGGTATTGTTTTTGAGTCCAATGAAAATCGCCGCCGCGAGCACGATTGCCGTGAAAATTCCTAATATATTGGCCATGGGGTTTTGTGGGAGCTACGTGTTACTGTTGTTAAGTGAAATACTAGTAGGTCTTTCCCTGAGTCCGCAATCCCAAAGTCGCCTAATTTTAAAATTCATTTAACAATCCCAAAGCTTGACTTTACAACACACACCATCACGCCAAGCGTCCCCCACCACCAAGCATGAAATCGATCCTGCGCGTCTTCTCCTACCTCAAACGTTACCCGAAACTGGCGTTCCTCCAACTGTTCTGCGCCTTCGGCATGACAGCAGCCCTCTTCGTCTTCCCCAGCATCACGGGCTATGCCGTCGATGAAATACTCCCCAACCCCACACGTCATAAAGAATTTCTCTTCTGGGTCATCATGACCCTCCTCGCCTTCTTCGTCCGCGACGCCCTCAACAGTGCCCGCATCTTTGTAAACAACCACTTCGAGCAAAAAGTCATCTTCGACATCCGCTCCGACCTCTACTCGAAAATCCAGCTCCTCCCACTCAACTGGTTCGATACCCGCCGCACCGGCGACATCATGACCCGAGTTGTCGAAGACGTCACCAATATGGAACGCGTCCTCATCGATGGCATCGAACAAGGCGTCATCGCCGTGCTCCAGGTCCTCGGCATCGGCATCTACCTCTACTTCCTCAACCCTCTCGTCGCCGGCTGGGCCACCCTCCCCATCCCCTTCCTCGCCATCGGCGCATGGATCTATTCCACCAAAGGACGCGACCGCTACCGCAACCAACGCGAAGCCACCTCCGACCTCAACTCCCTCCTCCACGACAACATCTCCGGCATCCGCCAAATCAAAAGCTACGCCGCGGAAGCCGCCGAACTCATCCGCTTCAACCAATCGTCCGAAATGCTCCGCCAGGCCACTCTCCGCATGATGCGCTGGTGGGCTTACTACTCTCCCGGCATGTCCTTCGTGAAAATGACAGGTTACGTCCTCGTCCTCGGATTCGGCGGTCAACAAGTCATGTCCGGCTCCCTCACCCAGGGCGAATTCATCACCTTCCTCCTCTTCCTCGGCCTCTTCTACGAACCCATCGACCGCCTCAACTCCCTCAACCAAATGATCCTCTCCGGACGCGCCGCCGCTGACCGCGTCTTCGACATCCTCGATGCCCAGGAAGAACCCCACGCCACCGACGGCACCATCATCCCAGGTCGCGTCAAAGGCCGCGTCGAATTCCGCTCGGTCTCCTTCGCCTACCAATCCCAATCCACCCTCAACAACATCTCCATCACCGCGGAACCCGGACAAACCATCGCCCTCGTCGGAACCACCGGCGCCGGAAAAACTACCGTCCTCTCCCTCCTCGCCCGCTTCTACGAAAAAGACTCGGGAGAAATCCTCCTCGACGATTTTGAAATCAGCTCCGCCAACAAAACCTCACTCCGCAACCAACTCGCCTACGTCTCCCAAGAACCCTTCCTCTTCAACGGAACCGTCCGCGAAAACCTGGAACTCGCCAAACGCGGCGCTTCCAACGAGGAAATCTGGAACGCCCTCCGTACCGCCAACGCCGAAAACTTCGTCCGCGAACTACCCAACCAACTCGATACCAACGTCGGCGAACGCGGCGTCAAACTTTCCGGCGGAGAAAAACAACGCCTCTCCATCGCCCGCGCCCTCCTCAAAGACGCACCCATCCTACTCCTGGACGAAGCGACCGCCTCCGTCGATTCTGAAACCGAACGCCAGATCCAGGCCGCCCTCGACCACCTCATGCAAAACCGCACCGCCTTCGTCATCGCCCACCGCCTCTCCACCATCCAGAACGCACATCGCATTTACGTTCTCGAAAAAGGCAACGTCATCGAACAAGGAACCCACGAACAACTCCTCGAAGCCAACGGAAAATACGCCGACCTCTGCCGCCGCTCCTTCCTCGCCGAAAAGGAAAACTGAGTTCCCTCCCCCTTGGATCAAAACACCTTCGTCACCCCCGGAACCGGAGCCGGATAGAGCCCATCGGCTCCCATTTTCGGACCGGGCTCAGCATCCCACGCAAGAGCTTTCGGCATGGTATCCAGATCGGAATTCAACGCCTGCTCCCACGTCACTTCCGCACCTGAGTAGGTCGCCATCCGCCCCATGATCGCCGTCAAAGTCGCCTCCGCTGTGTAGTAGGCATTGTTGATGGGCTTGTCCTCCATGATGTGCTTCACCAAAACATCATGCTCGGTCTGGTACGAATCATTGTTCTCACCACGGTAACGCCAAGTGACTTTGCCATCCAAATCCTTGATCATCCCCGGAACCGCGCTGCCCAAGGTGCCCACGATCGTTTCAGAAACCTTCGACCATGTGCCTTGCCAGTGCTTGCATTGGCTGTTCATCGTCGTGCCGTCCGCATAGGTGTATTCCACATAGTGATGGTCAAAAATTTCGCCCCAGTCCTTGCCGATGCGTTTCGTGCGTCCGCCGATCCCGTTCGCCTTGATCGGATGACTGCCTTTGAACCAGTTGCCCACATCAATGTTATGCACGTGCTGCTCGCAGATATGGTCGCCACACAGCCAGTTGAAGTAAAACCAGTTGCGCATCTGATATTCCATTTCCGTCATGCCCTCCTTGCGCTCGCGCGTCCAAACGCCGCCACCTGACCAATAAACCTGTGCATTGAGAATTTTACCAATCGCCCCTCCCTGAACCTGCTCCAGGGTCGCAAGATAATTGTTTTGATAACGGCGCTGAAGACCGCAAACAACTTTCAGATTCTTTGCATCCGCCACCTTCGCCGCCTCTATCACCTTGCGAATTCCCGGGCCATCCACCGCAACAGGCTTCTCCATGAAAACATGTTTACCTTGCGCAACAGCATACTCGAAATGCGCCGGACGGAAACCAGGAGTCGAACAAAGCAACACGAGATCCGCCGCATCGATCGCTTTTTTATACGCATCAAAACCATGAACGCGCAGATCATCGGGAACATCCACCCGATCACCGAACATCTTCTTCAATGTCTCGTAGGCGATGTTGAGATTGTTTTCAAAAGCGTCTGCAAGTGCCACCAACTTGGTTCCCGGAACGGTCAGTGACTGCCTCGCCGCACCTGTTCCCCTGCCTCCGCAACCGATCAAAGCAACCTTGATCACTTTCTCTCCCCCCTGCGCGGACGCAATTCCGGGCGCGAGTGCCGCAACGGTGGCTAACGAACCAGCTTTGAGAAAGCTGCGGCGATTGGTTTCTTCGATTTTCAACGACTCATGCATATCCCCACTACGTTCTGTCGCACACAGACACTTTCAATAAAAAAATCACCAGACTCCCAACTCCTCAAGCTGCCTCCGCGCCACCTCAGCCCAGCCACGATTCGCAGCAGGCGACGCTGGCGAAGGATGCAGGATTTTACCCACCTTCGCCGCCACCCCGACCTTCTCCCCCGCCTCCATCATCTGCTTCTCCGCATACCCTCCCACACCGATTAAAAAAACCGGCTCCAAAATCCCAATGATCGTTTGCAAATGTCTCTGACACGCGGCATCCACAGCCTCCATCTCCCCGGCACGAATCTTGTCCGGCGTCAGATTCGCACCCGTATCTTTCATCCATATCAGCGGACAGAAATTCATCACCAGATGTCCCGCGAAAAAATCCTCCGCCTTCGGAAATTCCTGCGAGAACAACCCCCATAACCTGCGCCCGCTGACCTCGGACTTCCCACAATCCATACCGCTGATTCGTCGCTTCGCATGTTCATTCGCTGGCCTGCCAATCTTGGGATTCAAACCCATCCAATCCCTGACCATCGCCACCTCGCCAAACGGAACCCCCGTTTGCGCCATCCCATAAGGCCCGGGATTCATGCCCAGAAACAGCACACGCTTCCTGGAATCCCCGAATTTTTTCAAATACCCCTCATAACCCTCCCGCGCGTAATTAATGGTCAAATAACTGTGACTCACCGGCCCGGAAAAAACCAAAAACCGCAACTCATCTGCAAGCAACCTGCTCGCCGCGATCAATCGTGACGCTATCGTCTCCATGAAATCAAAAGCAGGGTCAACGCAACCGGCAGATAAATCAAAGTCGCGAAAAACAATTTCCGGCAGGTGTCACGCTCCCCATCGGCAATGAACCGCACCGCCAGCGCCAACAACGCAAAACCAAACAACGGCCCCCCGATCAACCACGCCAGATTCGCAAATCCCCACAACGCCGGCAGCAGGGAAAACATCGCAAGCACCAACGAGAACAGCGCACACAACAGCCCGCTCCGCTTCCCGCTCACATCCCCGTTCGACCACATCTTGTAACCAGCCTCCTCATACTCCAAACGGAACAACCAGTTGATCGCCACAAAATGCGGCAACTGCCATAGAAACAACACGCCGAACAAAAACCAAACCTGAGCATCAAAAATACTTCCTCCCCCTCCCACCCAGCCAATCATCGGCGGAATCGCCCCCGGAATCGCCCCCACCAGCGTATTCATCGTGCTCTTCCGCTTCAACGGAGTATAAACAAACACATAGATCGCAATCGTCGCCGCTGTCAGATACGCCGTCCAATGTCCGACCATCACCGCCAGATGAATGATGCCTATCGCCGATAAAATCCACCCCACCGCAAACGCCGTGATCGGATTCATCCGCCTCGACGGCAACGGACGATCCGCCGTCCGCTTCATCAGCAAATCCAAATCTATCTCCATCAACTGGTTGAACGCCGCCGATCCGAACGCCGCCGCCGCCGTCCCCAGCAACGTATGAAACAAAATCCCCCACTCCATTGCCATCCCCTTCCGCGCCAGCAGATAACCGAAAAACGTCGTCACCAGCACAAAGAAATTCAACCTAACCTTCATCAACACACTGAGATCCTGACTAAAAGTAGGGCTTGGACTAGAACCTGAGTCCACGCTCACCACACTGGCAACTGGAGCACTCGCAACTGAAGCACTTGCAACCGGAGCACTCGCAACCGGAGCACTCGCAACCGGACTAGCACCCGACCCCACACTCAGGCTCTCACCGCTTTTCTCTTCCATCTCAGACACGCCCCTACACTTACCCATCCAGCCATCGGAGTCTAGCAAGGATCACTCCCCGTTCAGAATCTCCAACTTCAAACCCTCTACCAATTTAAAATGCCTCTCATTCCGGGTCACCAAAGGTCGATTCTCGCAAATCGCAACCGCTGCGATCCATAGATCATTCTGTCCGATATCACGATACTTCCCGGAAACCTGAAGCTGTGTGCAAATTCTCGAATAGATATCGATGACATAACTGGCATCCATGAGAGGTATCCCGATTCCTAAAAAAGCACTGACTCGCTCACGATCATGTCCTGCCCGGTGTGCCCCATGCCAAAATTCTCCAAGCACAACCCATGGAATACCGATGCTTTTCGTCGAATTACGCGCCGCATAATTCACCGCCCACGCTTGGTTCCTCCAAAGACCAACCAAAAAAGTCGTGTCCGCTATCAGATCCACGGATCCTCCTTGCTTGCCGAACGCTCACGGATCGCCTCTTCCATCAGTTCATCCTTATCTTGATCCCCGTTCCCCACCACCTGCACATGACTCAAAAACGCCCCCAATGTCCCAGGCTCCGGGATCACCCGTTTCACAACACTAGAAAACGACTCCCTCGAACCCTTCTTCCAAGCTTTCAGCCGCTCATATGCCGCATCATCCAAAGTGATCGTTTTCATTTGATTCGTGTATACATGAATAGACACACGAATAAGTATAATTCCAAGACAAATCCTTGAGATTTGAAATTTGAGATTTGAAATTTCACCGCACCACCCTCGCCCCACCACCGGAAATCTGCTTCTCCACTTCCTTCCGCGTCGCCATCGAAGTATCGCCCGGAGTCGTGGAAGCAAGCGCACCATGAGCCGCCCCATATTCCACCGCCTTCTGCGCGTCATTGAACTCAAGAAAACCAAACTGCAAACCGGATGCGAAGGAATCACCACCACCCACACGATCCAGAATTTCCAGATCATCATACTTGCGGGACTCATGGAATTTCCCTTCATGCCACAAAATCGCCGACCAATCATTGATCGTCGCCGTCTTCACACCACGCAACGTAGTCGCCGCCACCTTGAAGTTCGGAAATTCCTTAACCGCCCTCTCAATCATCGCTTTGAACGCATCCAATTCGATACTGGATAAATTGTGATCCACACCCTCTACCTCGAAGCCCAGCGACGCCGTGAAATCCTCTTCATTGCCAATCATCACATCCACATACTTCGCAATCTCGCGGTTCACCTCACGCGCCTTTGCAAGACCACCAATGGTTTTCCAAAGCGATGGGCGGTAGTTCAAATCATAGGAAACAATCGTCCCATACTTGTTCGCCGCCTTCACCGCCTCGACCGTGACTTCCGCCGTGCTCTCGGATAGCGCCGCATAAATCCCACCCGTGTGAAACCAACGCACACCCAATTTCCCGAAAATGTGATCCCAATCCACATCGCCAGCTTTGATCTGCGATGCCGCCGTATTGCCACGATCCGGATTGCCCACTGCACCGCGAATCCCGAATCCACGCTCCGTGAAATTCAATCCATTCCGCACCGAGCGACCGATGCCATCGTCCTCCCGCCACTGGATGAAATCCGTAGCCACTCCACCTTGCATGATGAAATCCTCGATCAAGTGACCCACCTCATTATCCACAAACGCCGTCACCACCGCTGTCTTGTAACCAAAACACTTCCTCAATCCGCGCGAGGTATTGTATTCCCCGCCACCCTCCCATGCCGCGAACTGCCGCGCCGTCCTTATCCTACCCTCACCCGGATCGAGTCGGAGCATCACTTCTCCAAGGGAAATTTGATCAAAGGCACATTCGGATTTGGGTTTGATGTTCAAAGGCATAACGAAGGCATTCAATGATTCACCCCGCCCGCTTGTAAAGCCGATTGAATCGGCATTCAAAAACGAATCACGGCGTGGCCTGTTCAAACCATGCCAGCGCGGCCTGAAACTGATTTTTCCTTTCCTCAAAACTATCCTTGAAACGCACATCGCGGATGATCACACCGCCCTCGCCCTTGATGGTGCCGATCACGCCACCGATGATCGCGTCCGCATCCGCAGGCCCTTCGTAGTAGCTTGAGTAAAAACGGATGTCGCGGATATCTCCTTTTCCCAGTTTATATATATCCCTGCCAGCCGCCAGGTTTCCCGCATGGTTGCAACCTCCCATGAACACGCCGCGCGCCGGAAGCCCCTTCTGCTTGATCAAACAAATCTCCCGCAACGCCCCCTTCGCACCACCTGAGTTTCCGCCAGTCGCAATCACCCAACCACGAAATCCCGGCCATGCCTGCGCCAGCTTGTCCAATGCCAGTCGATTCGCGCCGTCGTGCGTCGCTGCCAAACCGATACTGCTGTCATAACCCACGCATACCCAGCCCTTCGACACCGCCCACTTCGCATAAAATCCCACTGCGGCCGTGTTCCCATCAGCCGCTTGCTTCGCATTGTTCGTCGCACCCATGACAATGATCACCTTCTGCGGTTTGCTCGGATCGAAATCCGCCGGTGTGGCTATCGCGATGCGATAACCCTTATCCTCCGCCTTGTATTTCTTGGTGATCTCCTTGATGTATTCCTCCGTATATTCATACTCATAAAGATTCACCTTGCCACCTGTGATCAACTCCTTGCCATCAAAGGTCGCTGCCCCTGCTGCTGGGCCCGGCTTGTTAACTTCACCCGCCGGATCTTGCTCATCCTCTTCTTCTTCATCATCATCGTCACCACCATCCTCCACCCAGCCCCTCGCATAATTCTGATCTTCCTCACTCAAACGCCATAGCGGAATATCCACAACTTTCCCGTTCAGCAGCACACTCACCTTTTCATTATCAGCCGAAAGCATCGTGGCCTCGATCTTGTTTCCCTTGTTATCCGTCCACGTGCGCGGCTCTTCTTCTGCTACCAGTAGCAAGGGCATTGATAAAAATAGGATGATCGATCTAGAGAAAGGAAAATTACTAAAAATCATACAAACACCATAGCAGTGTCCACTTCCATGCCAAGCACGTTTTGGTCGCTACAAATAAACGAGTGTTAAATACTCCAATACAATTCATCAACCGCGCTTACGAGTCACCGGTTATCTCTACAGCCAAT
>JBGSRM010000156.1:0-11885 GCA_041737575.1 Akkermansiaceae bacterium | reverse complement strand
TGGCGGGGCGTTGATGAACCAATCAGTGCATACGGTCGATGCGTTGCTTTATTTGGCCGGGCCTGCGAAAGCGGTTACAGCCGTGACTGCTTGCCAAGCTCACGAGCGCATCGAGGTGGAAGACAGCATTGTCGCGACAGTTGAGTTCGAGAACGGTGCGCTGGGCGTGATTGAGTGTTCCACTTGCACATGGTCGAAGGACGGGCATCCAGCTCGCGTGCAACTATCCGGAACAGAAGGTTCTGTTTTCCTCGCCGACGAGTCCTTTGAGGTATGGGACTTCATGAATGAAAAACCTGAAGACGCTGAAATCCGCAAGACACTGATGAAAGGCCAGGAAGCTGGTCTTGGTGCGAACGACCCCAAGGCGATTAATTTTTATCAGCATCAGCGGAATTTCGAGGAAGTGGTGCAAGCGATCGAAGAAGGCCGTGCATGCAAAACGGATGCGTCTGAAGCGCGTAAGGCCGTTGAGCTGATTCGGGCGATTTATGCTTCATCGCAAAATGATGGGAAGAAGGTGTATCTCTAACAGATACTAGGTTTGTCGTAGGTGGTGATGTTTTTAAGAGAGAGTGGAGCATGTATACACAGATCCGTGCACCCATTCAGGGCGCGATCAATGAGGGATTTTGTCCCAGGGTGCCTTACGGCACCCTGCGCTATCACCGTTTGCCCCTTTGGGGCAATGTGGAGAATTAAGGGGCCGGAAGTCCCTTCTCCATGGTTTATTTCCAGATGGGGAGGCTGCTTGTGGGGTTTAATTCTTTGGGGGGCTCGATTTTGAAGGATACGTCATCGCCGATGCGGTAGGGGCCGTAGGCGATGGGGATTGCGGTGATTTGTAGGGCGGGCTCTTCATCGACGATGGTTTTTGAGACATGGATTACGGCGGCGCAATTGGGGTTTTTTTCCACTTCCAGGATATCGTTTAGCTCGAAGTGGTCGGCGGCGTCGGTTTGTTGGGTGGGGAATATGTACTCGATGACGACGGGGAAGACGGCGGCTTCGGTGAAGTCATCGGGGCGGACGAGTGCTTGGGCGCGGATGGCGAATCCGGGATGGATGAAATCATTTTGGGTGAGTTTGCGGACGTCAGTGACCTGGTATTCGCCTTGGACGTAATTGAGCAGGAGGCTGCGCTCGAAGTTCCGCATGTAGTTGCGTAACAGGAGAGAGTTGAGATTGGTGCGCTTTTCTTCGCTCATGCCGAAGTAACGGGAGTAGAGTTGGCTGGCTTGGAGGGCGTCGCCGTTCGGGACGTCGAGGACTGTGTAGCGTTTCAACTCAGGCAGGCGTCCTAGTTTTTTTAGGATCTGGTAGTTGCGAGGGATTTCAGGATTGCCGAAGACATGGAGGCAGAAGATCCAGCTCACTATGGCGAAGCAGGCGGCGATGACGTTGGCGAGTAACCACCAAAAGAAAGCGGGACGGCGTGGTGGTGCCTCGTCTTTATTTCTTCTCCGGCGCCGATCTGCCACGTTTACTGTGCGCCTCCTACGCCACAAACTTCGCCGTCATCTTCACCGCTTCCCTCTGGCTCATCCAGGGGCTCAAAGGAGGTGCCGCAGCCACAGGAGCGGCGTGCTTTGGGATTGTTCACTTTGAAGCCGGCATCAGTTAGGTCATCCGTGTAATCAATTTCGCAGCCGCGTAGTTTATCGAGGCTGTCTGCGGCAACGATGACGCGGACTCCGGCCTGCTCCACTACTTCATCGCCTGGTTCCGGGAGGGCGACTTTCATTTCGTATTGCCAGCCCGCGCATCCGCCCTTTTGCACGGCGAGGCGTAAACCTGCGGTGGGGGATGCGTTTTTGTTGCGAAGGAGTTCGGCTAAATGCCGCTGCGCATTGTCTGTAATATCGATGATTGGCACGACGGAAAGTTACTCTCAAAGCGTGATGTTGAAACTGAAAAATTTAGATGGATGATTTGTGGAGGTTGGATGCTAGTTGTGTAGGTTTCTGATGTTCGCTTGCGAGGTCGCGATTGGAAATCGCGGTTCCTTTCTGGGGACAAAAAATCCGTGCGGGATTGCGCCACGCACGGATTGGGTAGGATGTTCTTGCCTTGAATTATTTGGCTTGGAGGATTTTGACCATGGTTTCACCCATGGCGAGGCCTACGTTCATGTAGGTTTTGGCGTTGTTGTTGTAGTGGCCATTTGAAGCTCCGCCCATGCTGTGTGGGTGGGTGTAAACGGTGGCGACCTTGCCTTTGAATTCGGGGTATTTGCCGGATTCGCCATCGACGGCTAGCATGGCGTCTAGGATCAGCTTGTCGTTGCCTGCTTCGGCTTCCTTGCTGGTTTGGCCGAGTGTGGCGATGACGAAGGGTGCATTCGGTGCGTCAAAATCCTTGCGAAGAGCTTTGATGAGGTTCACGAGATTTTTCTCGTAGTTTGCTGCGTGTGCTGCGCTGTAGCGGTCTTTGTCGCCCTGCCACCAGAGGAATCCGGCGACTTCAAATTTGGTTGCTTCGGGGTAGTATGTGGCGAGTTCCGAGAGGACTTTTTTGGCGTTGGCGACATCGTCGTCGTATTGTTTGCCGGCGTACCAGTTGATGGGTTTTCCGTTTTTGTCGAGCCACTCGGCCGGTGGCTCGGTAGCTAGTCCCTTGGCGGGATCGGCATCCCACATGTCTGGCTTGTCCTTGTAGCCTGCCACCACCTTGGTGGTTTTGACACCGGCCTTGTCGGTGAATTCAAACAGATAACGCTCGCTGCCGGGAGGAAGCAGGTCCCAGCCGAGGCCGCGGTTGCCGATGGAGCTTTTCAGAACCATGACCGGCTCCTCAATGGCATTGCCGAGGTGGTGGCCGATACCGATTTCGATACCGATTTTGTTACCACTGATGGTGAGCCAATCGTTGCGATAGACATTCGCGTTATCGCCTTTTTGCATGACGGAGACGTTGCGGACGTCCTGGCGAATGGTCCACTTGCCTTCGGCATCGACGAGGAAGGGGTAAAGATTTTCCTCTTTTACCGCGCGCTGGAGGGAGCCGTCTTTTTCGAGGTTGGTGGCTTTATCGATGGCGGAGACATTGCCCATTTCCAGGGTGTTGGACTGGCCCATAATGATGAAGACCTTGACGGGTTTTGTCATATCGGCAGGTTTGCCATCGGGTTTCGGAGGATCGGCGGCGTGTGTGGACGCGGCGGCTAACAGGGATGCGCTGCAGAGTGCGGCGAGTTTTTGGGATATTTTGTACATGGATTTATAGAATACTTGATTTTGGGGAGGTTTTTTCAGGAAAATTGATAAGTCTGACCTTCTTATGATGGGGATGCGCGGTTTTTCTCGCGGATGAGGTGGAGGGTGGTGGCTACTTTTTCTTTGAGTTCGTTGCCGGGTTTGAATTTTACGGAGGCTCGGGCGGGGATGGGGACTTCGACGTCGGGGGCTTTGGGGTTGCGACCGATTTTGGCGGCGAGTTCACGGACTTCGAAGTTGCCAAATTTCCGGAGGGAGACGGAGTCGCCGCGGGAGAGGGAATCGCTGATGGCATCGATGAAGGCCTGGACGACGGTGTGGACTTCGCGTTGGGTGAACGGGGTCTCGGAGGAGCCTAGTTCATCGGTAATTTTCATTACCAGTTTACGTTTGGTGATGGTGGACATAGTGGGGGGATGGTTTGGGAGAGTTGTTAGAAAAGATCTGTTAGCATAGGGTGTGGGAAATGTCGCTAATAAATGTGAGCTGGGAGTTTTGAGTTGTAATTGGAGGAGCGGGGGAGAGAGTGTGTGTTCCGCTATGGATTACATTACATTAAAGATTGTGCATTTGGCTGGGGTGTTTGCTTTGTTCGCTTCGTTGGGAGCAACTTTGATGGCGGGTTCGGGTAAGTCATCGGCGAAGATGCTACATGGGGTAGCACTGATCATTATTTTGGTGGCAGGTTTTGCGATGTTGAAGAAGCCGCCGATGGGTCAATTTTGGTGGATGGTGAAGCTGGGGATTTGGGTGTTTATTGGAATCGCTCCGGCCTTGGCGCGGAGGAAGGTTTTGCCACCGAGTGTGGTTTTCATCCTGACTTTGGCGGCCGCTGTGGGATCGGCGTATTTGGGTATTTACAAGCCGTTCTGATCAGAGATCCGCGCCTTGATCACATATTCATCTCAAACGGACATGCTGCGCCCGAGCTTGCGCTCGTGATGGAAACCGCAGTAGGGGCAATTTGTGACGCGATAGAGACTGAAGCGACGGATGAGAATGAACATCGTTATGGTAGGCAGCAGCAAGAAGGGTTCAGCGACATAGGCAATTCCGCTGCGCGGCCAGATTAAAGCCATGCCTACGAAGGCAAGTAGGATCGCGGCAACAGAGACAATCTGGATGCGCCAGTAGTAGTTTTTGATGAACCGGGCCACCGGGTGGATGCGTTCGACAGAGCTGCCGATATTGATCAGCGGTTTGGAACAGTCGGGGCACTGCAACATCTGGTCATGAGGGTTCATCATTCGTTCTAAAGATCAGTTAAACGGTGCCGATGATTCGGCCTTGGTCGAAGTCGTAGGGGGTCATTTCCAGGAGGACTTGGGTGTTGGGGGGGAAGGTTGTTTTTTGGTCGGTTAGGGGTTTGGAGAGGTGGGCTAGGATGGTTTTGCCGTTGATGAGTTCTACGGAATAGAGGATGTCGGCTTTTTGTTGGAGGATGGTTCCGGTGGTGATGATGGGGGGTTCCATTTGGGTAAAAGCTGAAAATCGGAAATGCTGAAATGCTGAAATTTTTTTAGCCGCGGAGGCTGGGAATTGGCAGTTGTTTTTTTGGGAATGTGGGGGCCCTTGTTGTGATGGTTCGTATGTAACTGCTGAAAAACTTTGTTTGCCGGAGGTGTGTCGGCGGTTTATATTAATAATCGTCGAATTTCAGTTGTTCTATGAAAGCTAACGAGCTGGTAAATATTGATCCGAACATTCTTGGGGGAACTCCTGTTTTCAGAGGAACACGTGTTCCAGTGAAAACGTTGTTCGACTATTTGGAGTCCGACTACACGTTGAGTGAATTTCTTGAATGCTTTCCATCGGTTGATAAGGAGATGGCAGTGGCGGTGCTTGAGCGTTAGATTTACGCTTAAAATTTCAGCAGTGAACTTACTTTTTGTGCGATGAGTGCTGCGAGTGCTTTTTGCTGGGCTTTACCGTATTCCGGATCGTCTTTTGACCATGGCCAATTCGTAATATCTGCATGGCGCAAAGGCGGTTCTTTTGCGATGACTTCCAATTCCGCTTCACGGATGACGCTAGCCTTTACGATAGCGGCTCCGTGAATACGGCGCTCTGCACCGACTTCTGCTTGGGCTATTGACTTCAATTCCTCGAATGGATTCGCACCGTGACGAAATACGGAGGTTTCACCATTTTTGGGATTGGGCATGAACGCAGCCGGCTTAGGAGCCGTCACATTATAGTGGCTAGAAGAGGTTAGGAACCGCGCTAGATCCTCGCCATCTGCGACAAGTTCAGGCAGCCCGGACGGAAGGCTCATGGTTAGTGAATCTGTGAATTTCTTCTATGAGGCGAGGTGGTAACTGACCATCTCGAAGCCTGCCCACGGCATGGCCACGATCGGTTCCGTCAACCCACGCATAGGGTAGCCTGTCGCTTGCTGTTACGCTCAACGATAAGGTTCGATATGCTGTCGGCATCCAATCGAGAGAGATACAGCCATCTGGCTCGATGGAGCATTCCGGAAGAGAGATGTTATCCGGTAACGATGCGATTAGTTCCTCAGCGCGGCGTAAAGCGACCGGATTTACAGGATTTGCGCCGTAGCCGTCCCAGTTGGCTTCGCGGCATTCTTGGCCTAACACCGTAAGGGCAGAAATCAGCGAGGCTTTGGGTCCGTAAAGTGCGACCGAACGCTGAACTTGCTCTACAACCGTCAAGGCATTGTGCCTCACGGATTCCGCAGCAGCGGAAACAGCAGAACGTGGACGAGATAAGATAGCAACGGTTGCGTAACCGGCGATCAGTCCTGCGGAGAGAAGAGGTTCAGGCATTGCGGCGTTAAGGTGTTACGGAAAATTCGGTTTTTCAAGCTTCTTAATGAATCTAAACGATCGCGGACAGTTTTCCACTCGTTTGGAGATATTTCACAGGGATAGAAAACATCGATATCTAGAATGAGAGGGAGCTTGTCCCCTTGGGGTAATTCTGTCGTCTTGACGATGTTAACTTGGTTTCCTGAGTGATTATCAAGAGCCATTTGCTGTTCAAGGAAGCCCAGAAATCCTAGGGGTGAACCCGTCTCCGGCAATCTTGAGAAAACGGTCAGATAATCACTAAAATTCAATTTTCCCCCATCTAGTGGCAACAAAATGCGATTGATCATGCGTATGCCGATCTTGCGCACGATGACGGGTTTTGCGAGTTGACAGAAGATCTGCCATCCTGCCTCTATTTCCGGCAGGTAATCGTCAAAGCTGCCGTAGGGCGACAGGCGGTTGAAGGAAAATCCATTGGGGCGGAATTGAACGAGCTGCTTTTCATCTTCAGACAGAAACTGCATTGCACCTTGTACTTGATTCACCCGCATCTCTGGCGGCGCATTGCCCTCTTTTGTGAGAATATGCTCTTGGATCAGTTGCTGCTTAAATTTTGGATATTTTTTGAGCAACGCAGTCTCCGCAGCCACGCGTAAAGTATCCAGATTAAGGTTAGGCGGCAAATCACAATCAATATCCACAACCGCTTCGATAATCGGAGGACTTGGAATGGGCTGGTTTTCTGTCTGCATGAATTGAGAAAAAATTAAGTTGTTATTACCAAGTTTGCTGGAATCCAAAGATTACGAGGCACCGAGAATAACTCCTTTATGAGTGGGGACTGTATCGAACGAATGAAGCGAAACACGCCAAGACCGAATTCATATCCTCTCAACAAAACTTTCTTACCATCATCAAGTGAGACAAAGAAATCTAAATTTGGATACTCGATCTTTTTCTAGTTCGTCACGGCCTCAATCGGAATAGTGGCGTTATCATAATAGGTGTTGTTAGTGATTTGCGGGTGGGGATAGAATTGTTAGATTGGGAGGGGATGTTCATGGTCGTGAAGGTCGCGCCATTTCAGGAGGGGGGTTAGGGGGGATTCGCCGTCGGGGTGCCAGGTGATGGGGGGGTGTTGGGCTTGGCCGGGGGGGCAGATGCGGGGGGGTTGGATGGGTTCGAGAAGGTGGACGTGGGAGATGGGGTGGCAGATGGCGGTGGAGAGGTGTTGGATTTCCGGGCCGAGGGTTTCGGGGGTGATTTTGGGGGGCATGGGGGTGACGCGGACGAGGCCGCCGGGGGAGGTGGGGCGGAGGTGGGGGTCGGTGGGGTCCAGGATGACGGTGTAGTCGGGGGTGTTCTGGCTGTGCCAGATTTTCAAGGACTCGCCGTTGGCGATGCGGAAGCGGGTGAGTTCACGGGTGTTGAGGATGTTGCCGGCTTCGGAGGGGGTGAGTTCTGGGGAAGGGTTTTTGACGAGGTGGTCGCGCATGGAGGTGGCGAGGTTTTGGCAGAAGGTTTCGATGTCATCGCCTTGGTAGTAGATCATTTGTAGGGAGAGGCAGCCGCGTTGGGCGTGGGCGAGGATGTCTTGGGCGAGGTGGGGTGTGATGTCGTCGGGTTGGTTAGAGAAGATGAAGGCGGCGGAGATTTTGGGGCCATGGGGGATGATGCGGGTGCCGGGGGTGAGCCAGTTGTGGAAGAAGTGGAGGGTCTCGGTATTGCCGTAGAGGATGGCGAGTTCGGGGTTGCGCCAGGTTTCCGGGAGGTCGCGGGAGAGTTCGGTATTGGGGATGTTGGTGGCCCAGGCTTCGAATTCCGGGAGGGGTGTGGAGGGTAGTTTTACGAGGTTTTTCGGGCAGCCGATGAGGAAGGCGCGGAAGAGGGATTGGAAGGCGGCGTGTTGGGTGTTGCCGCTGAGGATGTGGAGGATGGGGGCGCGGGGGATGACGCGGGAGCCTTCGATCCATGTGTGGAGGCGGCGGTGATCGCCGATTTCGGAATCAATGAGTTGGAGGAGAGATGATTCGGTGAAGTCGCCGACCCATGGGGTGAGGGTGGGTTTTTGGGAGAGGAGGTGGGCGATGCGTTGGGGGAGGGTCATGGGGGGTAAAAGCTGAAAATCTGAAATGCTGAAATGCTGAAAAATTTTTACCACGAATGGACGCGAATGAACGCGAATTTTTATGGACTCTGATTTTTTGCGGTGCGGGGTGGCACCGTTTTGCGTGAACAGATCTGATTGACGATACTAGAGCGATATTCACGATTACCTTTAAAATGGTAGCGGCCCTACTTCTTGGGGGCGGCAGCACATCCCGATTTTACTTGGTGATTTCAGGATAGGTTTACGGAGATTCATTGGTTGCCAATTTCTGTTGGCGATGGTTGTTTGCTCGTGCAGGAATGGTTTCCACCTATGCGTGTGTATTGACTCATCGGTCAAATGCGGACGCATGGGGAATGGAGGCGTTCCCGCAGCCATCCCATCATGAAGAATCGAGTCCTGTCCATGAAAACCTTTTTTCACATCCTCACCATCCTCTCGTTCACCGCTCTCGGCATTCACGCCCGCACATGGACGAGCGCCGATGGAAAGAGCACCTTCGAGGGGGAATTGATCTTATACAATACCGACACCGGCGAGGTGACAGTGGATCGCGAAGGCAAACGGATCACCTTCAAACAGCAAATGCTCTCCGCAGCTGATATTGATTTTCTTAAAAATTCAAAAGCCACACCGGCCACAACTCCCAAGCCTGCCGAATCAACCATCCCCGCACCAGCCACCCCCGCACCGCCTTCCAACATCCCCGTCAATCAAATCGCACTCAACGGCAACGGCAAACCCGACTACACCTTCAAACCCGCCCCGTTCGAGAAAAATAGACCCTGGCTGATCAGGAATTTCGGTCCCGTCGGCATCGGCATCATGCTCGAAAAAGGCCCGGTGATGAAAATCCAAAACGTCGAAGTGGGCTCGCCCGCCGAAAAAGCCGGCAACCTCAAGCAAGGCGACATCATCGAGAGCATCAACGGCGTGAAACTCACCGAAACCAAGCGCGACCCGCGTCTGGTTCTCGGTGATCTCATCACGGAAGCCGAGGCCACTGATGGCATAATCAACCTGCAGATCAATGGAAAGGGCATCGTCACCGTGAATATCCCCGTCCTCGGCCGCTACAGCGAGACCTGGCCGCTGGACTGCCCCAAGTCCGACAAGATCGTCCGCAACCTCGCCGATCTCATCGCCAAACAGGGCAAAACCGAATGGGGTTCCGTGCTTTTCCTGCTTTCCACCGGAGAGGAAAAAGACCTCGAAGTGGTGCGTGGCTGGATGAAGGAGAGGCAGCCAACCTGGGCGCACAACTGGTCCGTCGGAATCGAGGGAATGGGCATTTGTGAATACTATCTCAGAACCGGAGATGCCTCGGTGCTTCCCATCATCCAAAAAGGCGCGGATCACCTGCGTGACAGAATCTACAACGGCGGCTGGTCCGGCAGGGCCGCCTCGTTCAATTATCAATCCGGTGGTCACCTCAATGCCGCCGGCGTCCACTGCGTCACCTTCCTCATGCTCGCAAAAACATGCGGCGTGAATGTCGATGAGAAAACCTTCCAAAGCGCCCTCTCCCATTTCTTCGATTACTCCGGCAAAGGCAGCGTGCCCTACGGTGATTACGTGCCCAAACCCGGATTCTCCGACTGCAACGGTAAGACCGGCGGCCTGGCGCTCGCGATGACCGCCGCCGCCCGCCTCACACCCGACGGAGAAAAATCGATCTATGCAAAAGCCGCCCACACCAGCGCAATCAAAGCCTATTATGGCACCCATAGTTACAACACAGGCCACACCGGCGGCGGCATCGGCGAAATCTGGAAGTCCGCAGGCGTCAACTTGTTGGCCGAAAAACGCCCGAAACAACACCGTGATTATTTGGACGCAAGACGGTGGTCGCTCGAGCTCTCACGGCGGCACAACGGTGCCATGGGCATCGCGGGCGGCGAAGAGGGCAACTACGACCAAGCCTCCGGGGAAAAAGCCATCGCATGGGGCACATTCAATGCGCTGAATTACACAGCGCCGCGCAAGCACCTCCACCTTTTCGGCGCACCCCTCAGCAAATACGCCAAGTCCTACCAACTGCCCGTGCGCCCCGCCGGCTCCGTCGCCGCCGATGATGATTTCAACTCGCCATATCCCGTCCCCGGAGGCCCGTGGGGCGATGATCAGATTTACGAGGAAAACCTCCAGAAGAACGGCGGCTGGAGCATTTACGGACAGGTCTATAACGACCAGGTCACCGACGAAACCTTGCGCACCTACCTTCACCACCCGGAAATCAGCCATCGATTCGATGCCTTGGGTGCCGTGCTCAAATACCAAAAAGACCACCTCATTCTCGAACTCCTGCAATCGAAAGACGCGCGATTGCGACACGTCGGCATCATGGCCGTGCATGAACTTTTGGGAACATGGCGACCCAGCAACGAAGAGACCAAACGCCGTGCCACCCCCGAGATCATGGCCGAAGTCGATAAAATCATCCGCAATCCCGAAGAATCCGCTTTCACCAAAGGCTGGGCGGTGACACTTCTGCAACATGCCGACCTCCCCCGCTTGCGCACCTTCCGGGATGTGCTCGTGGAGTTGATCGCAAAAGGCGATGGTTCCGCCATCCGCGCCAGCATGCCTTTCCTCACAGACCCGGAAAGCTACCAGATCGTTTTCCCCCCGATGATGAAGGCGATTTCCACCGCCACATCCTACCCGGTTTCCATGTCCACAACCGGCATGATCAACAAGGCGATGGAGCAAGCCAGCCCGGAGATCAAGGCCTACGGATTGGAACAACTCAAATCCCTCTTGGCGGAGCAACCCAAACACCTCGTCAGCACCGATACCGGCATCTATATCATTCCCGATGGCTCCACTGCGAAACGCAAATCGATCGGCCAATCGCTCGCGTTCTCCGAGGAAGGGAAGGAATTCATGAAACGGCTCCCCAAGATCACGCTGAAGTCCTACGTCAGCGGCAAGGATTCCGACATGTTCGTTTTCAACGGAAAATTCCAAAACGACAAAAAATACGTCGGCGAGTGGTTATGGGCTGTCTGGCCCAATCCCAAAAATCCCGGGGAAATCGACACCGTCATCCAAAGCTGGATTAAAAAACGCAACGGCAATGTCGTCCCGACCGACATCAAAGACAGAACAGAACTCCGCGCGGACGGCACGGTCGTATCCAGCGGGTTTTATGGCGGCAAACACAAAGGCCAATACTTTTGGTCCGGCGACACCATTTTCGGAGTCAACACCGGCGAAGCCTGCAAAATGGAAATCCGCACCTACGATGGCCACGACTTCCTCATCATCGAAACCGGCAACTTCGCCCCCGTCATCCCCAAAGAAGGCGAAGCCGAGGTCACGGTAATCCCCCCCAACTACCACTGCGGCTACAACGTCTATGTGAGAAAGAAATAGAAACGAGTTGTCACTTTGTTGACGTGAATTAGGAACCCAAAAAAGAGATCTAAGACCAAACAAATGCAAATGACTCAGCCAAGCAATGAAAATGGTTCGGTGAGCACAGGAAACCCAGCGGTTTTCCCGAACATGTTGACTCGAAATTTCCGCACCGCCGCCAAAGGGCAAGGGGAGTATTGCCCCAACAAAAACGAACTCCGAATCCGCAGGGGCAGAAAGGTCTTCCGCTTCACTTGTTGTGGAGAAGGAAAACTCCGGTTCGCGGCTCCCGCTCAGCCGGAAGTGGTGATTATGCTCTCTCCCGACGCAACCGTTCGTGAATTAAGGCGGGGCATCCCCTTGATTATCGATTCGCATGAAGCCCAAGGAGGAAAATGTTCGGACATATACTAATTCAGTCTGTGG
>JBGSRM010000217.1:0-11439 GCA_041737575.1 Akkermansiaceae bacterium | reverse complement strand
GGCTATTCGGAGGGGGGGCGGATGATGATGGGGGAGTCGGTGTCTTTTTTGGGTTTGGTGGAGGAGCGGAGTTGGTCGTCGGAGGGGAGGGTGAAGATTTCTTCTTCGTTGATGCGGAGGCCGTCGTTGGGGGTGTTGATTTTTGGGAGGGTGGGAGGGGGTGTTTGGACGGGTGGCTTTGGGGAGGAGTTTCCCTGAGGTTGTGATTCCTCGATGATTTCCGCTTTGGGTATGCAGGAAACGAGACCCAGGGCGATGAGTGGGATGAGAGGGGTTTTCACGGGTGTGATGGGAGCCTATCTGGATTCGATGGGCGGGACCGGGCTGAGGGTTTTGGGGCCGGTGTAGAGGGTGAGCGGGCGGTAGAGGCGGTTGTCGCGAAGTTGTTCGAGGACTTGGGCGGTCCAGCCGGAGGTGCGGGCGATGGCGAAGATGGGGGTGAAGAGGTCGGTGGGGATGCCGAGGGAGTAGTAAACGGTGGCGGAGTAGAAGTCGACGTTGGCTTCGAGGCCTTTGCGTTCGCGCATGATTTGTGCGATGCGTTCAGACATTTTGATCCATTTGGGTTCGCCGAGTTCCTCGGTGAGCTGGATGGCGAGTCTGCGGAGGTGGGGGGCGCGTGGGTCGAGGACTTTGTAAACACGGTGGCCGATGCCCATGATTTTTTCCTTACGTTCGAGTTTTCCTTCGACGAAGGCATCGACGTTATCGAGTTCGCCGATGTCCTCGAGCATGTGGATGACGCCTTCGTTGGCGCCGCCGTGGAGGGGGCCTTTGAGAGTTCCGATGGCGGAGGTGATGGCGGAGTACATGTCGGAGAGTGTGGCGACGGTGACGCGTGCGGAGAAGGTGGAGGCGTTCATGCCGTGGTCGGCGTGAAGGATGAGGGCGACGTCGAGGATTTTGGCGGCGGTATCGCTGGGGACTTCGCCGTTGATGAGGTAGAGGAAGTGTTGTGCTTCGCTGAGGTCTTCGCGGATGGGGGGGAGTTCGAGGTTGTTGCGGAAGCGGTGGAAGGCGGCGACGACGGTGGCGGTTTGGGCGCAGATGGAGATGGAGATGGCGGCGTTGGCGGCGTGATCCGGCTCGCCAATGGTGGCGCGTTTGTCGTAGATGCCGAGCATGGAGACGGCGGTGCGGAGGACGTCCATGGGGTAGGCGTCTTTTGGGGCGTGTTTTAAGAAGTCTGTGACTTGGGGAGGGAGGGCGCGCTGGGTGCGGAGTTCTTTTTCGAAGGCGGCGAGTTCGGTGCGGTTGGGGAGGTGGCCGTGGTGGAGGAGGTGGATGACTTCCTCGTAGGAGCAGTTTTGCACGAGGTCATCGATATGGTAGCCGAGGTAGCTGAGTTCGCCGATGTTTCCAATGACGTTGCTGAGTGACGATTCGTTGGCGATGACTCCTTCTAGGCCGCGTGCGTATTCTGACATGGTGTGGGTGTTTGGTCTGTTTTAAAAAATTCTTTGAGGAAGGAAGCGTTTTGGGAGGCGGGGTGCAAGGGAGAATCGGTGAGGGGTGTCAGCGGGTTTCAATTTGTTGGATGGCTCGCTCGGAGAGGACGCGGGTTTCGGGGTCCTGATGGTCGAGGAGATTGCGGAGAAGGGGGAGGCTTGAGGCGGTTCCAACTTTCCCGAGGATTTTGAGGGCGGAATGGCGGATGGGAGCATCCTCGGAATCCAAATGTTTGATTACGGTGGGCTCAGCGGCTTGTCCAAAGGCGGCGAGGTGGTTTTCGTTGGTGACGGGGCTTTTCAACCATATGGCGGCGATGACGGGGATTGCATTATCGTGTTTCGCCCTGACGACCAGTTGGACGAGGCTATCGGGCGGGGTGAGATTTTGGGAGGTGTAGTAGGTTTTGAGTGCGGTGAGGGCGGCGGCTGAGGCGGCCTCGGTATTATCGGCCCAGCGGATGAGGGCGCGGCTGAGGACGTCGTGGAAGTTGACGCCGGGTTTTTTCATGAGCTCGATGAGGTGGTTGGAGATGTCGTCGCGATATACAGTAGGTTCGGCATCGACGAGGCGTTCGACGGCGTTGCGGATGCGGTCGAGGTCGATGCATTGGAGTTCGAGGAGGTTGAGGTCGTAGAAGGCGGGGCTGGATTTGTCGTTGAGTTTTTCGGCGACACCGGGGACGAATTGTTGGTTATTGACGGTGATGACGACGACACCGAGCGTGGGGTGGATTTCATCGGTGCTACCGAGTTTACCTGCGATGGCGGCGACTTCCTGGATGGATTTGGTGACACCGTTGAGGATCATGAGGTAGTTGTTGTTGCCACGGGGGTAGGGATGGGATGTGACATCGGCGCCGGTTTCGCGGATGAGGTAGTCACGAGCGATGAGTTTGTTGCGGCCCATGAGGTTTGTGATGTAGACGCCGTAGGCGCCGCCGGGGTTGCTTTGTTGGGCGAGGCGTTGTTGTTCTTTTTCGAGGGGTTCGGTGCCGAAGCGTATTCTCAGTTCATCGATGGCGTTGGGTGTATCTTCCGGGAAGAGGGGTTGTTGCGGGGTTGAGTCTTCTTTGGGGGGCGCGGAGATTTTGGGGATTTCGTTTTTAGTGACGAAGGGTATGGAGAGGAGGCCGGCGCCGAGGAGGAGGCTGATGATGGTGGCCTTGATTTTGGTACGAGGGTTGGCGTAGATGATGAGGGCGATTCCGACGAGGGCGATGAAGGCCGTTATGACGAGCTTGCTGGTGAAGGGTATGGCGTTGAATTTATCCCCGCTGGAGGTGAGGAGGAGGACGAGGGCGCTTCCGAGGATGAGTAAGACACCGAAGGCGCCGGCGATGAGTCGTTGGGCGGAGATGGGTTCCGCGAGTTCCGGGTGGTAGGAGTCCTGATAGTGTGCGGTTTCAATATTGATGGGAGGGAGGGTGGAAGAAAGGGGAACGCGGGAGACGCGGGAGAGCGGGGTTTTCCTTTTTTCGCCGGGGTAGAATTTTTTGGATTGGACGATGACGTCGTCGTTGATGCGGAAGCGGGTTGTGCAGCCACCGCATTCGACCATGCGATTCATGAGTTCATCAGAAACGGAGAAGCGCTGCCGGCAGGAGGGGCAGCGTATATTTAAATTTTGATGGTTTTCGTTCTCTGGGGGCATTGGTCGAAGTGAAAGTGGCTTAGAGATGAAAAGATTGCAACCCTGCTATGTTTTGGGGTTCATGAAATTTAAGAAAAATTAACTTTATGGGTTTATTGATATTACGTATAGTTACCCCATGATGTCGGGAGCGTTAGAAAGGATTCAGATGGTTCCGCTGCCCAGAGATGGACAGCGGGAGGTGAGCCGGTATGGGAGGGGTGAGGATTTTGTGGATGATGAGGTGGTGAGGAAGGTGCTGGCGCGGGTGGAGGTGGAGCGGGTGTATGTGAGGGCGGAGGATATGGTTTTGTCGTCGAGTGAGGATGATTATGCGGGATGGGCGTTGCCGGTGGCGTCGCCGTTCCGGAGTCGTGGGGAGGATTTGGATCGGATGGTCAGGGAGACGTTGGCGGATGAGGTGTTGCCGGAGGTGGTGGATGTGGAGGTGGGCTTTGAGGAGGTGCAGACGGCGGCGCATGCGGGGGGGCAGAGGTGGTGGTTGTTTGGTGTGGCGGGGGCGACGACGAGTGTGATTTTTTCTTTGGTGTTATTCAGTTTCGTGGGACGTGGGGTGGAAGTAGGAGGGGGATTGCCTGAGCAAACGGTGGATGAGGTGAGGGTGGAGGCCGTGGATCCGAAGGTGAGTGATAGCTGGGAAGTAACGGGTGTGGTGGGGGATGAATGAGGGTTTGTAGAAATGGCTGGTCAGGGGTGGATTTCTGAATTGAAACTGAGCCAATGATACACCCGACTGCAATTATATCGCCGAAGGCCGAGCTGGGGAAAAATGTGAGGGTGGGGCCGTATTGTATTGTGGGGCCGAATGTGACTTTGGGTGATGATTGTGTGTTGCACAGTCATGTGGTGATTGATGGGACTTCGCGGTTTGGGCGTGGGAATGAGTTTTTTGCTTTTGCGGCGGTGGGAGGGAAGACGCAGGATTTAAAATATATTGGGGAGCCGACGGGTTTGGAGGTGGGTGATTTCAATGTGTTTCGAGAGAATTGTACGATTCACCGGGGGACGCATGAGGAGGTGCCGACGCGGATTGGCTCGCACAATTTATTTTTGTGTTACTCGCATGTGGCGCATGATTGCCAGTTGGGGGATCGGATTATTTTATCGAACAACGGGAGTTTGGCGGGGCATGTGACTGTGGAGGATCATGTGATTGTATCGGGTTTCGCGGCGGTGCATCAGTTTTGCCGGGTGGGGGAGCATTCGATTCTTGGGGGTTTATCGAAGGTGATTCAGGACGTGCCGCCTTATATGATTGTGGATGGGAATCCGGCTTCGACGCGTGGGTTGAATTTGGTGGGCTTGCAGCGGCGCGGTTTTTCGGAGGAGGATGTGCGGGATTTGAAGACGGCGTACAAGCGCTTGTTTCTGAAGAAGGATCAGAATTTGGCGAATGGTTTGAGTTCGCTGAAGGCGATGTCGGCGGCGTCAAATGCTCATGTGGAGCATTTGATCAAGTTTGTTGAGAATTCGCAGCGCGGGGTTACGCGATGAGGACGGAATTTTTTGAACCACGAATTTCACGAATCTCACGAATCTCACGAATTTTTTTTGGGGAACCACGGATCCTACTTCGCGTAAAGCTACGAAGGCCGAGAAGGCTACGAAGGACAGGTCTTACGAATCTTACGAATTTTTTAGAGGGAACTTATGCGATGAGTGCTCCGTAGGCGGCAGGGGTGAGGAGGCTGGTGGTTTGGTCGGGTTTGGAGATTTTGATTTTGAAGATCCAGCCATTGCCGTAGGGGGCAGTGTTGACGAGCGAGGGGTCTGCTTCGACGGCCGGGTTGACTTCGATGACTTCGCCGGAGAGGGGTGAGTAGATGTCAGAGGCGGCTTTTACGGATTCTACGACGGCGGTGGGGTCACCGGCATCGACGGTTTTTCCGAGGGGTGGGAGTTCGACAAAGACGACATCGGTGAGTTCGGCTTGGGCGTGATCGGAGATGCCGACGGTGGCGATGTCGCCATCGATGCGTGCCCATTCGTGGGATGATTGGAAGAGAAGTTCTGCTGGGATCTCGGATGCGCTCATGGTGGTGTTTATTTGGATGGTTTTGAGGGTTTTAGGAAGGGTTTTTTGACGGTGATGGCTGGGAAATGTCGGCCGCGTATGTCGATGAGGAGATTAGTGCCGATTTTCGAGTAGATGGCGGGGAGGTAAGCCATGGCGATGCCGATGTTGAGGGTTGGGGAGAGGACGCCGCTGCTGAGTTCGGCGATGGTTTCACCGTTTTCGTTGAGGACGGGGTAGTGGGGGCGCGGTGGTGGGCATTTGCCGATGAGTTCGATGGCGGTGAGTTTGAATTCAGGGCCGTTAGTTTTTTGGGAGAGGAGGGTTTCGCGTCCGGTGAAGGTGGTTTTTTCGAGGTCGCAGAAGAAGCCGAGGCCGGCCTCGATGGGGGAGTTTTTGGGTGAGAGGTCGTTGCCGTTGAGGGGGTAGCACATTTCGAGGCGGAGGGTGTCGCGCGCGCCGAGGCCGCAGGGGGTGGCACCGGCGGTGATGAAGGATTGGAAGTAGGGGATGCCTTGTTCGGCGGGGCAGAAGAATTCGAAGCCGTCTTCACCGGTGTATCCGGTACGGCAGATGATTTCTCCGGTGGGGAGGGTGGCGATGCCGTTGCGGGGTGGGAGGGTTTGGTTGGGGAATAGTTTTGAGAAGAGGTCTTGGGATTGGGGACCCTGGATGGCGAGGCCGGCCCATTGTGGGGATTCGTTGCGGAGGGTGATGCCCGGGGTGAGGTGTTTTTCGAGCCATGCGACGTCTTCGGCGATCATGGAGGCGTTGACGATGAGGAGGGTTTCCGAGGGGGAGATGCGGTAGGCGATGAGGTCGTCGATGACGCCGCCGCTTTCGTTGAGCATGATGGTGTAATGGCCTTGGCCGGGGGAGAGTTTGGCGAGGTTGTTGGTGAGGAGGGTATCGAGCCATGCGGTGTGGTTATCACCTGAGACGAATACCTGGCCCATGTGTGAGATGTCGAAGATGCCGGCGGAGTTTCTAACAGCGGCGTGCTCGGTGAGGATGGAGGAGTATTGGACGGGCATGGACCATCCGCCGAAGGGGATGAGGCGTGCGCCGAGGGCGAGGTGGGCGGATTCTAGGGGTGAGTGGAGGACTTCTTCGGACACGGGGTGAGAATGGTGCGGAGAGAGATGCTTGTCAATCGGGCGAGCATGGCGAAGGGTGTGGGGGATGCGTTTTTTGGACAGATATGAGAAGAAGCTGGGATGGTTGTCGTTTCCCGGGTTGTTGAGGTATTATGCGTTGTTTCATGTGATGGTGTTTCTGTCGCAGTTCATCAATGAGGGGATCGGTGCGATGTTGGAGTTTGATCGGGAGAAGATATTTGCGGGGGAGGTGTGGCGTGTGGTGACATTTTTGTTTGCGAGCAGTGGTTCGGGAGGGCTGAGCGCGCTGAGTGCGTTGTTTTTATTTTTCATGGTGATGATCGCGTTCATGATGAGCGATGCGTTGGAGGGTGCGTGGGGGGAGTTCCGGACGACGATGTTTCATTACACGGGTTTCGCGGGTTTGTTGTTGGCGAATTTTTTGTATCCGAGTCCGATGGATGGGAGTGGATTTTTTGTTTATACGGCGGCGTTTTTCGCGTTCGCGACGTTGTTTCCACGGGTTGAGTTTCTGATGTTTTTCATTTTACCGGTGCAGGTGCGGTGGCTGGCGATTTTGATCGCGGTGATTATGTGCGCGGGGTTGATTTCGCAGCCTTATTATGTGGGTTTTTTGTTGTTGGGATTTGGAAATTATTTGATGTGGGCGGGGATTCCGGCGTTGCGGGGGACGGTGCAGGTGATGGAGGCGAGCGGGCGGCGGAAGAAGTTTGAGAAAGGTGTGAAGGGGCCGGATGAGGCGTTTCACCGTTGTGCGAGTTGCGGGCGGACGGAGGTGAGCAATCCGGAATTGGATTTCCGTATGGCGGCGGATGGGGAGGAGTATTGCAATGAGCATGTTGGCGGATGATTTTTCTTTTCCTGAAGAGCGAGATATTCAAATTGGAGTTTCATGAAGAGTTTGATCTGGAGTGCCGTGCTTTGTTTTTTGGTATTAGGTAGTTGGGTTTTGTTTTATCGGGCAGGGACGGAGATGAGGGATTTGCAGAAGCAGATCGAGCAGATCGAGCAGGTCGAGGGGACGGGGGATGGTATGGAGGGCTTGGGGGAGTTGAAGTCGAAGTATGCGGGGATTGAGGGAGAGCGTATTTTCAGCGGGATTTTGCTATCGTTTTTGAGCGCGGCGTTGGTGGGGATTGTTTTTGTGACGAAGTTGCTTCCGATTTTCGCGCATAAGCTGACTCATGCGGTTTATGACAGTGGGCAGGAGGTGGAGGCGGATCCCTTGCATGACGCGCGTGTTTTGGTGGCGCAGGGTGAGTGGGATGCGGCGATCGAGGCGTTCAAGGAGGGTGCGAAGCGGGATCCTTACAATCGGATGCCGTGGATCGAAATTGCCAAGATACAGCGTGTGAATTTAGAGGATCCGACGGCGGCGATTTCGACTTTGCGGGACGCGATTCAGGGGCAGGAGTGGGAGGTGAATGATGCGGCGTATTTGATGTTCCGTTTGGCGGAGCTGTATGATGAGGACACGGATGATCGGGGGGCGGCGGTTTTGATCATGGAGCAGGTGATGGAGCAGTTTCCAGAGACGAGACATTCTGCGAACGCGCGGACGAAGCTGCATGAGTGGGGCCTTGCCTGATGAAGACGGAAGGCGGAGCGGTATGTGGAAGGATCTGGGGGAAGAGGCCGCTTTTTTGTGTGGCTGT
Source organism: Akkermansiaceae bacterium (assembly GCA_041737575.1). Lineage (GTDB taxonomy): Bacteria > Verrucomicrobiota > Verrucomicrobiia > Verrucomicrobiales > Akkermansiaceae > Luteolibacter. Next base: position 3,550 of record JBGSRM010000217.1, on the reverse strand, counting down.
GGCGATGGTGGTGGCGCTGTTGTGTGAGAGTTGGGGTGCGGGTTTGGGATGGGTGGTGGGGTTGGTTTTCGGGGCGAGTGTGGGGTGGTTGGTGAGTTGGCGGGCGGGTTTTTTGGGTGTGGGGTTGGTGTGGTTGGGGATGTTGAGTTTTTGGTGGCATGAGGAGCGCTATGAGGCGGGGCAGGCATGGGTGATGAAGCGGGAATCGGGTATGGTGGAGGGGCGGTTGTTAGAAGATGCGAAGGGAGGTGAAGGCGGGTATTGGAGTGCGGCTGCGAGATTGCACGGGACGGGATTTCCCGGGGTGAAGGTTTTATGGATCGGTGCTGGGGAGGGGCCGGTGGCGGGGACGGAACTGCAGGCGATGGGGGTGTTTGGTCCGCTGGAGGGGCCGCGCAATCCGGGGGCGTTGCGGGAGGATGTGATGCAGCGTGCGGAGGGGGTGGTGGGGATTTTTCGTGCGAGCGAGATGCGTGAGAGGAAGTGGACGGGGCCGGTCGCGGAGAGGTTGGCGCGTGTGAGGAAGGGTTTTCGTGAAAGTATCGTGCGGGGGCTGGATGAGAATGGGACGGCGGCGGTGGTGATACGGGCGGTGGTTTTAGGTGAGAGGTCGCCGGATTCGTTGGAGCTGATCGCGAGGTTTCGTGATAGCGGGACGTTGCATGTTTTCACGGTGAGCGGGTTGCATGTGGCGATGGTTGGGGGTTTGCTCTGGGTGTTTTTGAAGTTGGTGAGATGCCCCCGGAGGTGGGCGGTGCCGATTCTTATCGCGATGATGTTTGGTTATGTGTGGCTGGCTGGCAGCGGGCCTGCGGCGATGCGTTCTGCCTGGATGGGGGCGGTGTTTTTGATGGCGTTTTTGTTGAGAAGGAGGACGGATTTGTTGAATTCGCTGGGGGTGGTTTTGGTGGGTTCGATTTTATGGAATCCGGCGATTTTGTGGCTGCCGGGGGTGCAGCTTTCGTATGGTGTGGTGGCGGCGATCGGGATGTGGAGCGGGTTGGCGCGGAGGTGGTTCGAGTGTATTGCGCAGGAGGATTCTTTTTTGCCGAAGAGTGAGACCGGGGTGCGGGATCGTGTGTGGTCGGGTTTTAGGAGGAAGCTGGCTGAGGGCTTGTCGGTCTCGCTGGCGGCGACTTTGGGGTCAACGCCGCTGGGTATGTTTCATTTCGGTATTGTAACTCCGATTTCGGTTTTTGCGACGGTGGCTTTGGTGCCGTTGGTTTATGTTTTGCTGGGAGTGGCTTTGGTTTCCGCAGTGGTGGATCCGGTGCTACCTTCTGTTTCGAGTTTGCTGAACCGGGGGAATGCGAAGGTGGCGGAGCTGTGTTCCGGGACGGCGGGTTGGTTTGCGGAGATACCGGGGGCGTATGCGCGCACGACTTCGGTGAAGGAGGAGGTTTTGGTGATTTATGATTTGGAATATGGGGCAGATGGGGCGTGTTTTGCGATGCCGGGGAGGCCGGCGTTGATGATCGATTGCGGGGGGGAGAGCGGGATTGAGGGCGAGGTCGGTTTTTCTGTTAGAAATTTGGGGATGATTCCGGATTCCGTGATTTTCACCCATGCGGACTCGAAGCACGTGGGGTCTGTGAAAACGTTTCGTGAGATGTTTCCGTTGAGGCAGGCGATGGTTGGGATGGGGCGGAAGCAAGGGCCTTTGGCGGCGGGTTGGCATGGTGCCCGGGGCGGGGATTTGAATGTTGTTTTTCCGGGGACGGGGAGTTTCTTCGAGGTGGGAGATGGGGTGAGGGTGGAGGTTTTGATTTCACCGCATGATGTGGAGCTGGGCTCCGAGGCGGATGACCGCGCGCTGGTGATGATGCTGCACTGGAGGGGATGGAGGATTTTGTGGTTGGGTGACGCGGGGAGATTGAGTGAGATGTGGCTGGTGGAGAATGGAGTGGATGTGAAGGCGGATTTGATTGTGGCGGGGTGTCATGAAACGGATTTGAGTTTGGTGGACCCGTTTCTGAAGGCGGTGGATGCACAGGCGGTGATTGTTCCGAGGTTGCCGGGAGGAGAGATGGATGCGATGCGTGCGCAGAGGACGGGGATGTTGCAGAAGAGGAAGATGAAGGTGATCGATCAGAAGGTGACGGGTGGGCTGACGGTGACGTTGCGAGATGGGGAACTGGTGATCCGTGGATTTGTGGATGGGAGTGAGACGCGGCTTAGGGGGAGGCGATGATGATGTATGAGAATTCTGTTAGATTTTCAACGCACCCCACTTCGCCACCTACTTCGCGTAAAGCTACGAGGGGCAGGAAGGCGCTGAGGTCGCAGAGGGACGCAAAGCTCTGGTTGATGAAACATGAGGAGTATTCCTGAAGCTGTTAGAATATGTTTTGCTCGGCGTTTTTACTCTGCTGTTTTCCGGCAGCGGATGCGGTGCATGGATTTTCCTTCGGCTTCCCATTGGATTTGGAAATCGGTTTTGGGGTAGAAGAAGCTTTCGTCGGTCCATGGGAGTATTTCGAATTGGCCGAAGGCTTGGATTTGCTCGCAGGCGTAGTCGAAGTATTCCTCGTGATCGGTCATGAAGAGGAATTCGCCGTTGGGTTCGAGGGCGGATTTGACGGCATGTAAGAATGGCACTTGGACGAGGCGGCGACGGTGATGTTTTAGTTTCGGCCATGGGTCGGGGCAGAGGAGGTGGATGCGTGAGATGGATGCCTCGGGCAGGAGCCACTCGACTACGTATTTGGAATCGAGGCGGAGGATTTTGGCGTTGTTTAGCTCGGCTCTTGTGATTTTTTTGGCAACCTTTTTGCAGCGACCTAGTAGGCGTTCTACGCCGATGAAGTCGCGCACGGGATGGTGTTTTGCGAGATCGACCAGGAATGTTCCGTCGCCGCATCCTAGGTCGATCTCCAGGGGTCTATCGCCTTGGCAGATTTCGTTGTGTTCAAGGCGGCGGAAGTAATGCGGGGGGACGTATTCTTTGTCGGAGATGGGTGAGCGGGAGAGGGTGTGCATTTGATGGATTACAGTCTATGGGACTTAATGTTTCTGTGGAAGTCAAAGGTCGGGGATCGGGGAACGGAGGTCGTTGTGATAGCTAGATGAAGAATTTTTTCCACGGAGACCACGGAGGAAGATTGTGTATTCTGATGTATTGAGCATAACTTTATGGTCGCAAGGAGGAGAAATGCCTTCAGACTTTTGAATTAGAATTATATACGATTCGCTAACTTATGCTCGATGAACGCCAAAGCGAATAGCCAAGTTGCCCCGCTTCTCAGCAAGGAGAAGATGGATTGGATCTTGTCTCAGCGGCGCTCGCTCACCTCCGAACAAGCCTATCAGGAAATGGCACGGCACCTTGGCCGCCCAATCTCGCCCGTCAGAAAGCCTGTCTCGCGCCGTGGGCAGAAAATTTGGGTCTCCTGCTAAGTTCTGAGGACTTGCCATCCAAATCAGTCAAGGGCGGGCAAGAACATGATCTTTGGCATGATGAATCCACGGATCGTTATTGGAAATCTACCCTTAATGGTGTCTTTGGACTAACTCCGGGAATCGAATTGGCTCTGGTATCTTCTGATTAAGC
>JBGSRM010000207.1:0-16889 GCA_041737575.1 Akkermansiaceae bacterium | reverse complement strand
GGGGTGTCCTGGGACATGTGTTTGCGGACCTGGATGTCGAGGCCTTCCATGGGGATGTTTTTTCGCTGGGCGATGATGCCCATGACGGTGGCCATGCAGGCGCCGAGGGCGGTGGCTACGAGATCGGTGGGGGAGAAGGATTCGCCTTTGCCGTTGTTGTCGAGGGGGGCGTCCGTGGTGAGTTGGTTTCCGGAAGGGAGATGGGTGGCGGTGCAGCGGAGGCCGCCTTGGTAGTTGATGTTTATGGTGACCATAGTAGTTGTTAGACTTTTAGGGAAATATCATTCGTCTTCCGAGATGAAGTCGGTGGTGGGGGCATCCTGTGAGGCATCCTGTGAGGGATCGGTTCTGAAGAGGACGACGCGGAAGCCGTAGAAGGCGCTGGAGGCGTTGGGAGGGACGGGGTTTCTCCAGCCGGTGAGGAGGTTTTCATTGAGGTAGGTGTTCCAACTGCCGCCGCGAAGGACGCCGAGGTTGCCGTAGGAGGCTTCTGTAATATCATCGGCGACCCATTCCTGGACGTTGCCGCTGAGGTCGTGGAGGCCGAATCCGTTTTTTCCGAAGGAGCCGACGGGAGCGGTGCGTGCGAAGCCATCATCGAAGCCGCTGATGATGCGTTCGGGTGTGATGCCGGGCATGCCGGCTGCGGTGGTGTCGGAGTAGTTGCCGTAGGCGATGGGTGGCGGCCAGTCGGTTCCCCAGGGGTAGAGGTTTGGCTTGTTGGCATCGCGTTGGATGGGGCCGTCGCCGGCTTCATCGGGCAGGCCGGCCATGAAGCTCCATTCGAGGTCGGTGGGGAGGCGGTATTGGTGGGATGGGGAGATGCGTTCTTCGACGCGTTCTTTCTCGGTGAGCCAATCGCAGAAGGCGATGGCGTCTTCGCGGGAGACGTGGACGATGGGGTGTTTGGGGCCTTGATCGAAGTCCGGGGTGCGCGGGCGTTCGCGTGAGGTATCGATGAGGAACGCTTCAAAATCCTGGACACGTGTCTCGAAGGCGGAGGCCATGAGATTTTCGTTTACCGACTCGAATTTCATGCCGAGGCCGTTTTGCCATGGTTTTCCGAAGACGACTCCGTGGTTTCTTTTCAGAACAGCGGTGAGGGGCAGGTTTTCACCGGCTTTGACTTTGGCCGGGAGGGTGAGGGGTTTGTAGCCTTCGAGGACGATGACGAGCTCGACGGTGCCGGGTTTGACCTTGGATATGAGCAGGGTGGTTTCGGTGGAGCCGACGCCGATGTCGTTCATGTAAACTTCGGCGCCAGGGGGGTTGGTGGTGAGTTGGATGGCGCCGTATTTGTATTCGCCGACCTGGATGCGGAAGGGTTTGAGGTTGTTGCGGATGGAGCTCTCGCTCATCTCCGTGTTTTTGAATGAGGCATCGATTTGGGCGGTGACTTCGTTGTCCTCGGTGAGGTAGCCGTCCTGGATGCCGTTTGTGCGGTGCCAGTCGATGAAAGCGGTGATTTCCGCTGCGTGGCCGAGGACGATTTCGTTGGTTTTGCCGAGTTCCGAGACGTTGAGGTATTCGGATGCTGTTTTGGCGCGTTTTGTCGCGGTGAGGAATTTTTTCCAGGTTTTGGAGGAAACGTAGCGGGAGCTGAGGTGTTTGTCATCGGCGGGGAGGTAGGTGAGGCCGAGGTGGTCTTCCCATTTTTCGCCGGGAACGGGGGGGGAGAAGATTTGAAGTTCCCGGAAGATGAGCATGGGAGTGTTGACGGATTCCGGGGTGACGGTGGCGGTGGTGGTCAGGGAGCGGTAGCCGTTTTTGCGTATGGTGTAGGTGACTTTGCTGCCTACTTCGGCGCGGAGAGTGCCGATGGAAGTGGGTGTGATGCCGACGAGCGTGCCATCTTTTTTGAAGACTTCCGCGCCTTCCGGGGCGGTGACGACGCGGATGAGGCCTTCTTCCGTTTTGGGATTGTTTTGAGTAATTTCGTCCCATGAGAACCAGTTGCTGTCTTTCAGGGACTCCCATGATGCCCATGTGGCGAAGCCGAGTAGCATGGCGATGGTGGCCCAGATGGAGAGGCTGTTGTTGCGGCGGCGTTTGCCTTTTTGAATGGTTTTCAGGGCGGCGGCGAGACCGGCGGCGGTGCGGATTTTACGTTTGTTGATTCTGGGTTCGCAGACATCGCAGATGATGCGGTTGAGATCGAGCCAGCGGCGGCGTTCGATGCCGGTGGGGAGGTCATCGGGAAGTTCCGGGAATTCGAGGCGGTCTTTGCCGGTGGCGATTTCGTAGAGGACTTTTCCGAGGGAATAGACGTCGGCTTCCGGGGAGCCGGGGCCTTCCGGTGGGACGAAGCCTTCGGTGCCGACGAAGGTGCGCTGGCCGTGTGCGGCAACGAGGCCGATGTCGGCAAGTTTGGCTTTGCGGTTGATGAAGATGACGTTGGAGGGTTTGACATCGCGGTGGGAGAGGTCGCGGGAGTGGAGGTGTTCGAGGGCTTCGGCAAGGCGGATGCCGACATCGATGCAGAGGCCGGTTTCGAGGCGGACGCCGGCGTGGCCATCGGCGCGGAGGGTGTGTGCCTCGTATTCGATGGGGTTGATGTCCTGGCCGGAGATGACATCATCGGCCAGTTCCATGACGTAGTAGTAGAAGGAGGTGGAATCGGGGCTGCGGCCGACATGGAGGATGTTGATGAGGGCGGGGTGGTCGCGGGAGACGGGCTCGAATTTGAGGATGCCGTCGAATTCTCGCTCGAAGGTGCGGGCATCGGAAAAGTCCTCCCTCCAGACGACTTTGACGGCGCGAAGGGCACCGGTGACGGCGCGAGCCATCCAAACTTCCCCATAGGCACCACCACCGATTTTACGGAGGATTTCGTGATCGGGAATGTGTGGGTGGCTGCGCTGGGGTGTGGCCATGAACTACTGGGTTTCGTCTTGGAGCTTGGCCAGCTCCTTTTTCAATACAGCACCGACCCGGTGTTTTGCCAAATAGACTTGAGCCATGCTTACGCTGAGTTTTTTCTGGACTTTGCCTGCGTCCCATTGGCGGATGACGTAGTAGTCGAAAATCTGGTATTGTTTGGGGGAAACCTGAGCTTTCACGCGGGAAAGCGCGGCATCTGCGACGCCTTTTTTCCATTCGACGTCCCAGAGGCGTTCCAAGACGTCGCCGTTGGGGTCTTCGACGCGGTCGATGACGGCGGTTTTGCGGTCATCGTCCCATTCGGCGACGGTCATGGCGGTGTCTTTTTTGCGTTTGCGGAACTGATCATTGATGCGCCAACGGGTCATGTTCATGAGCCATGTTTTGAAGGAGCCTTGTGCGGGATCGTAGAGATTTTTCTTACTTTGTTTGGCGATGGAGAGGATGGTTTCCTGGACGCAATCGAAGGCTTCCTCGGGGCGCAGGCCTGCTTTTACGGCGACGGAGTAGATGAGTTTCCAGTATGTTTGGTAGAACTCATCCCATGTGCGTTGGTCTTCCCAGTTGTCGAGGCGGGCGATGAGGCTTTTGCGTGTCTGAGCGTAAGCCTGCACCAATATTTTGTCCTCTTCCGTGGGTTCTTCTTCGATTTCCTCAGACATTGATAAATACCTAGCACTTTCTTTTGGGCTTGTCTTTCTCCAATCCACCGAAAAATCTGCGGATGCGGGGAGGGAGCTTCTAGTTCAGGTGGGTAGGGTATCGACAGAAGGCTCGTTCATGGTTTTTTCCCAGAAATAACGGCTGAAAACGACTTTTACGGCGGCGGTGAGCGGGACGGCGAGCAGGGCACCGACGAAACCGCCGAGGACGAGTGACCAGAAGAGCATGGAGAAGATGACGGTGAGGGGATGGAGTCCCACGGAGTCGCCAACGATTTTGGGTGCGGTGACGAGGGAGTTGATTTGTTGGACGCCTGCAAAGATGAGGACGACGAAGCCGACGTAGGGCCATGGCTCAAGGTCGAAGGGGACGGGGGAGCTTTGTGCATGGAGGTAGGCGATGATGCAGGCGGGTATGAGACAGATGATGTTTCCTATATAGGGGATGATGCCTAGAATCGCCATGAATACGCCGATGAGGAGGGCGTATGGGAGATCGAAGAAGAAGAGGGCGATGCCGACAAGGAAGCCATCTATGACACCGACGACGACCTGGCCACGGAAGAAGGAGATGAGGTAGCCGTTGATTTCCTGGAGGGTGGAGACGAGTTCTGTTTTGAAGCGGGAGGCGCGCAGGGGAACGTATTCATGCCAGTGCTCGCGTATGGAGGCGGAGTGTTTGAGGAAAAAGAACAGATAGACCGGAACCATGATCATGCCGAGGATGAAGCCGAGGAAGCCGAGGAGTTTGGAAGAGCCTGCATAGAGCCAGCTTTTAGCCAGATCGATGAGTTCGTCTTTGTAATCGTAGAGGGTTCTGCCGCCGCGGGTTCTCCAGAAGAAATCAAGGGATTCGGGAATTTCGGCGCCTCTTGCGTAGGCGATGGGCTCACCGCCATCCGTGACTTCTGTCAATAGCCATCCGATGATGCCGTCCTTGTGATCGGTTTTTAATTTGTAAATGGAACGCGCGAGTTCATCTGTGAGGTCAGGTTCTGATTCTGGTTTGTAGATGAGATCCTCTTTTTCCACCGGCTCTCCATCAGTATCGACAGCAGGAGGTTCCGGGGTGGCGACTTCGGTTACCTCGGTCGCGACAGCACCTGTGTTTTCGGTTTTTATAGGATCAGAAAGAACCTTCCGCATGAATTTTTTTCCGCCTTCGATAGCGGGCAGGACGGCAACGGTTAGCAAGGTGATGGCACCGAGAATGCCGAGGTAAATGAGGATGACCGCCCATAGACGGTTGAGGCCTCTTTTTTCAAAAAGGCGGGCGATGGGTTCGAGCAGGTAGGCGATGATGCCGGCGACGATGAGCGGCACGAGGACGGGTTGAAGAAATCCAAAAATTTGACCGAGGAGCCAGATGAGTCCCACGAAAAGAATGCCAAGGATCAGCATGGCCACACCGGTTATCGCACTCCAGAGAGTTTTTTGTTGGAAACGGGTCGGATACTTCATTTCAAGCAGGTTCCTAGCTTGTTTGATGCCGTGCGACAACATTTCTTCTATGAAGCTTTGCTGGACTCGTGGGCAAGCGGGGATAGGTTGGGTTATCATGTTAGAAAATGAAAATGATGAGTCAGCGGTAGTTCCCGAGATGCCGGTTGGGGCGGAGATGGCGTCACTCGGTGCAGGTTGTTTCTGGTGTGTGGAGGCGGCTTACAATCAGGTGGAGGGGATTTACGCGGCGACGTCCGGGTATATGGGTGGGGTGACGCCGGATCCGACTTACGAAGATATTTGCCGGGGGGATACGGGGCACGCGGAGGTGGTGCGTGTCGTTTTTGATCCTGAGAAAATCAGCTATGAGCGTGTGCTTGCGTGGTTCTGGGATTTGCATGATCCGACACAGCTCAACCGCCAAGGGAATGATGTGGGGACCCAATACCGGTCTGTTATCTTTTATGAAAACGAGGATCAGAAGAAGATCGCGGAGGTTTCTCTAACAGCGGCGCAGGAGAATTTTGAGAGGCCGATTGTGACGGAAATTACGAAGGCCGGAAAATTCTATCCTGCGGAGAAATACCATCAGGGATATTATTTCGAGAACAAGAGTCGCAATCCGTATTGCCAGTATGTGGTTGAGCCGAAGTTGAAGAAACTCGAATTGAAGTATTGATATGTTTTCTGGCTCGCTGGGGCTTCAGGTGGGATGGGGATGCCTTCAATTACTGCCGTTCGGCTTAGGTTTCAGAGGAACGGTTGGACTGCCTTTGGGCTGGAGTGCGGGGGTGATGAGGCGACGAGTGGGAGCAGGCGCGGCTGTTTTTGCGGGCAAAGAGACGGTGGGTCTCGGGGGTAGGACGGGAGGTTTGAAGGCTGGCTGCTGGGGTGGTAGGGTCTTCGGTACTGGGATGGCGGGGGGAGCAGAGGAAGTCGTGGGTATGGCGGCAGGCGGCATGGCAGTTGCCATGTGTCTGGTGGGAACCACGGTGGGGGTAAGGGCTGCGGGCGGAGCCACGGGTGCGGCTTGGGGTTGTATGGAAACCGGTGCGCCTACTTTCAGCACCCGTGCTTTTTGAGGGGATGATTCCGGAACACTAGCAGGTGGATTTTCCTCTTTGGTTACTTGGGCTCCGTAGGTTTCATCGAAAACACGATCCTTCGGATGGACGCGATCTACGGGTATGGTGACCGCAGGAGGCGGTGTGATTTTTGCGTTCCGTTTGGCCTCTTGCTGGTAGAGTTGTTGACGTATTTCCTCTCCTGCGACAGCGGCGAGGCTGGGCACATGGATGGGTGTGGTGTGGAGATTGATGCGGGAGGTGAGTCTGAGCGCTTCTTTCGGATCGCGCACCATCCATGGTAGTTCGCCGAGTCTCGGACGACGATCCTTGAAATCTCCCCAAACGGCGCATTCGTCATCGGTCCAAAGGACAAAGTGCTCAAGGTCAGGGTTGGCGAGGGTGGGATCGACTTCCAAAGCGGCGCCGTAGAAGCGGGCGGCTTGCAAGACCATGCCGTGATGGAGCAAGGCGTTGGCCATACCCATGTTTTGCACGGCTTTTCCGCGATTTTGCTCCAGGACAGCGGTGAGAAGGCGGATGGCTTTCCGTGGCTGTGCTTTCGCGAGGACGCGGGCTGCGAAGGCTAGTTCGAGATCGGTGCTGGGTATTTGATCGGCTTCCCAAACAACGTTGGCAGCTTCCTCGAAATCACCTTTGTCGTAGAGTGCGTGTGCGAGCCTGCGCCGAGTTTCCCAATTGGAGGGCTCGTTCTTGAGTTTTTCGCGCAAGAAATTTTCGACGTTGGGTAGTGGCTCGGATTTCACGGATATAAGTTGTTATATTTCCTTTTGGATTACGAAATTAGTGCGAGTTATTCACATAAATCAAGCAGGAAAGCTCACAGAATCAAGAATTGGCGTTTTCAGGAAACAAAAAACCGGCGTCTCCCATGGGAAACGCCGGTTTCTGATTTTGTGATGGAGGATCCGTTTACTCTGCGACGAGAGGAGTGACGGTTTCTCCGGCGTTGCTATCGGCGTCGGCGACTTTCTGGTCACGGAGCCATGCGCGGCGGGACATTTTCACACGGCCTTTTTCGTCAACGCCAAGGCATTTGGCGGTGACGGTGTCGCCTTTTTTGAGAATGTCCTCGACTTTCTCGACGCGACCTTCGGCAAGTTCGGAGACGTGGATGAGTCCGTCTTTTCCGGGCAGCACTTCCATGAACGCACCAAAGGTGGTGATGGAGACGACTTTTCCGGTGTATGTCTGGCCGACTTCGATTTCGGCGAACATGCGGTCGATCATCTCCTTGGCGCGGTCGAGACCGGCTTGTTTGGAGGCGTAGATGTGGACGGTGCCGTCGTCTTCGATGTTGATGTCTGCGCCGGACTCGGCCTGGATGGCTTTGATGTTTTTCCCGCCTGGGCCGATGAGTTCGCCGATGCGATCCGCTGGGATCTTGACGGAAACGATGCGGGGTGCGTGTGGGCTGAGTTCACCGGGAGTGCTGATGGACTCGGCCATTTTGGCGAGCACTTTGGTGCGACCGTCTTTGGCGATTTTGATGGCTTCTTCAAGCATGGCGATCGGGAGACCTGGTAGCTTGAGGTCGAGCTGGTAGCCGGTGACGCCTTCGCTGGTGCCACAGAGTTTGAAGTCCATGTCGCCGTAGAAGTCTTCGGAGCCGATGATGTCCAACAGCATTTTGTAGGACTTCATGGATTCATCCGGGTTGGTTTCGGTGACGAGACCCACGGAGATGCCGCCGACGGGACGGATGAGAGGGACACCGGCGTCGAGCAGAGCCATGGTGCCGGCGCAAACCGAAGCCATGGAGGTGGAGCCGTTGGACTCGGTGACTTCCGATGATACGCGCATGGCGTAAGGGAAGTCGGCTTCGTCCGGGATGACGGGCTCGATGGAGCGCTCGGCGAGTGAACCGTGACCGATTTCGCGGCGGTTGATGCCACCCATGCGGCCGGTTTCACCGACGGAGAAGGGAGGGAAGTTGTAGTGAAGGATGAAACGCTTGCTGTCTTCGCCGCCGGAGTAGTTGTCGAAGTGTTGCTTTTCATCGGCAGGAGCCAAGGTGGTGATGGCGAGTGCCTGGGTTTCTCCACGGGAGAAAATGGCGGAGCCGTGAACGCGTGGCAGGGTGCCGACTTCGCCGTAGAGGGGGCGGAGATCACCGATGCTGCGGCCGTCTGCACGAACGCCTTTTTCCATGATGGAAATGCGGAATGCTTTCTTCTGAAGGTATTCGAAGGCCTGCTCGACGTCGAAGTCGGTGGCTTCAGGGGCGCGCTGTTTGATGGCGGCTTCGACTTCATCGCGGAGTTGACCAACTTTCTTGGCGCGCTCGGTTTTGGTCGGTGCGTAGATGGCACCTTCGATGCGGTCGCCGGCGATTTCGTAGGCGATTTCGAGGAGGTTTTCCTTGGCGAGGACGGCGTCAAAGCCGCGCTTTTCTTTACCGGCAAGTTTGACCAGTTCTTCTTGAGCGTGGACGATCTTGGTGACGGCTTCTTGAGCGAAGTGAAGGGCTTTGATGAACTCATCTTCGGGGAGTTCGTCAGCTTGGCCTTCGATCATGATGACGTCGACTTTGTTACCGACGTAAACGAGATCGAGGTCGCTGTTTTCACGCTCTTCGTGGGTTGGGTTGATGACGAATTGGCCATCGACGCGACCGACGCGCACGGCACCGATTGGGCCCGCGAACGGGATATCGGAAAGGCAGAGGGCGGCGGAGGCACCGTTCATCGAGAGGATGTCGGCGTCGTTTTCACCGTCCGCAGAAAGGAGGATGGCGATGATCTGTGTGTCGTAGAAATAACCTTTCGGGAAGAGCGGCCGCAAAGGGCGGTCGGTCATGCGGCAGGTGAGGATTTCCTTTTCGGTGGGTCGGCCTTCGCGTTTGAAGTAACCACCGGGGAAGACACCGGCAGCAGAGGCTTTCTCCTTATACTCTACGGATAGGGGGAACCAGGTTTGGCCGGGTTTGACTTTGGTGGCGGAAACGGCGGTGACCAGGATGATGGTATCGCCGCAGCGGACGGTGACGGCACCGTCAGCGAGTTTGGCAAGTTTGCCGGTTTCAATCGTCATCGGGTTTGTTCCGACTTCGATCGTTTTACTATGGATGTTCATATTCTATTTTTTCTTTTTTCTTACGTCTAAGCCGAGCCGCCGTGTGCGACGCGGGCTATCAGTTTTTCCGGGTGAACCCCGAGGGATGCCGTGAAGCACGAGCAGCCCTTTTTGCGATTCAGCCACCGGAAGTGTCCGGTGGCTGATTTCGCGAAATGGTTTGTTTTAGCGGCGGAGGCCGAGGCTAGCGATGATCTCTTGGTATTTCTCTTCGCTTTTGGCCTTGATGTAATCGAGGAGTTTGCGGCGCTGCGAGACTAGCTTGAGTAGGCCGCGGCGTGAGGAGAAATCCTTGGTGTGTGTGTTGAGGTGACCGGTGAGATCGGTGATTCGTTTGGTGAGCAGGGCGACTTGGTAAGGTGCGCTGCCGGTGTCGGATTCGTGGGCTTGGAAGGCCTTGACGTCGATGATTTTAGCTTCTGTTTTTGTGCTCATATTGGTGAGGGATGGGTTCAGCGTTGATCGCCGAGCCGTCCTAGGTGGCGGAATGAAGCGGGGAATTGGTGGGGATGCAAGGTTTTTTCCTTTCTATGAAAAGGCTAGCTGTGGGTCATTTTCATACGGCGAATGATTTTTCTTTGAAGGTGTGTAGTTGGTAGCTTCAATTCGCCCGAAAGAAAAAGGCATTCAATTGCCATCAAGAGAAATACAACCATGTCCGCTACAAAGAATAAAAATTCGTCCCAAAAAGCAGCCTCAACCTTACCTGCCGATTTGCTGTTTCATGCGGATGCAAGTGATCCTGACATGTTGTATTTCAGCCGCTTTAGCGCGTTTGATCCGTATTTGGCTTTTTCTCATAAGGGGAAGAAGATTGGCATCTCGCATAGCATGGAATATGGGCGGATGAAGTCGGAATCCGCGTTCGATGAGGTGCTTTTGTTGTCGGACTTGCAGGTGGGTGCGGCGCGGCGTTTCAAGCTGGCGGGCGATCAGAAACCGGACGACGAGCAGTTGGTTCTCCATCTGGCGGCTGAGTATGGGATCAAGGAGTTTACGGTAGGTTCGCGGTTTCCGGTGGGTTTGGGTTTTACGTTGAGAGATGCGGGTTTGGGGATTGCTCCTGCGAAGGATGGTGATTTGTTTCCGGAGCGGATTTGCAAGACGGCGGAGGAAGTCGAGTCTTTGCGCAAGGGGAATGAGGCAAGTGCGGCGGGATTCGCTGCGGTTCGCAAGGCTTTGAAAGAGTCCAAAATCAAAGGGGAGAAACTGATTCATCAGGGTCGGATTTTGACTTCGGAGCGTCTGCATGAGTTGATCAGCATCGCTGCGTTGGAGAAGGGGGCGATTGCCCAGCATACGATTGCTGCGGGGGGTGACCAAGCGTGTGATTGCCACAATGCCGGTTCCGGCCCGATCAAGCCCAACGAGTTGATTGTGGTGGATATTTTTCCGAGGCGTCCATCGGATGGCTATTGGGGTGATATGACGCGGACATTTTTAAAGGGCAAGGCGAGTGACGCGCAGAAGAGATTGGTAAGAACGGTGAAGGCGGCGCATCAGTTGGGAATCGATATGATCAAGCCGGGGGTTTCCGGGGGGAAGGTGCACAATGCGGTGCAAGCGTTCTTCGATAAAGAAGGCTACGAAACGGTGCGTGACTCAGCAGAGCCCAAAGGATTTTTCCATGGCTTTGGGCATGGCATCGGGCTGGAGGTGCATGAGACTCCTTTCATGCGGGCTACTGCTACCTTCAAGTTTAAAAAAGGGATGACGGTGACGGTGGAGCCGGGGCTTTATTATAAAGGTATCGGAGGCTGCCGCATTGAGGATATGGTTCATGTGACCGCAAAGGGCAATGAGCTGATTTCCAGCTCTCCTTACACGTGGGAGATTGCTTGATTTTACGGATCAAGAGGAGGAGGATAAAGTCGAAGTTGGTTCTGTGAGGGCCGCTGTCCTCACCACCGGAAACCGGTTTACGAAAAGGTCAGTTCACTGCCGCTCACTTACCGCAGCATTGACTTCGCTCCGCTGCGTCCGTGAGGGGTGCGGTTTCTTGCTCCGGAAACCGATTTGATAAATAGGAAAAGCTCCTTACGTTGCTTTTCCGCAGCACTGTTTAAATTTCTTGCCTGATCCGCAGGGGCAGGGAGCGTTGCGGCCTGTGGTTTCGATGGCGAAGGAGGGTTTGCGTTTTGGCAGGTTGAGTTTGAGTTCGGAGCTGCCCGGGGTGGCGAGTTGTGATGGGTCGAGGTTTTCTCCGCTGCCGCTGGAGGCGATGTTTTGACGGGAAATTTCCTGTTCGTTGCTGTGTAGCTGGCTGGGGCGGCTGTGGAGTTGGCGCAGGAATTCCTCAAGGTTTTGCGCGGAGCGGAAGAGGTTGCCGAGGGCTTCCTGTTTGATGGAGTCCATCAGGGTAACGAAGAGGGTGTATGCTTCGTTTTTGTATTCGACGAGCGGGTCTTTCTGGCCTTGGGCACGGAGGCTGACGCCTTCGCGGAGGGCATCCATGTTGTAGAGGTGGGCCTGCCATTGTTTGTCGATGGCGACGAGAACCATGCGGCGTTCTTCCTGATCGAGAACTTCGTAGGGCAGGTTGCGGATTTTGATTTCGTAGGTCTCTTTGACTTTATCGACGAGGCAGGCGGCGATTTCCGAGGGGCTGTGGTTGATGTTGAGGTCTTCGGATTTGATGCTGATGGGGAGATTGGCGTTGACCCAGCCGAGGAGTTCGCTGAAGTCGGGTGACTCGTGGTCGCGGTCTTCGAGGTATTGGCTGACCTTGGCGGGGATGGCTTCCTCGATGATTTCATAAACGAGGTCGCGCGGAGCCTCGGTGGTAAGGACTTCGTTGCGGTAACCGTAAACAACTTCGCGTTGTTTGTTCATGACGTCGTCGAAGTCGAGAACCCGTTTCCGCCAGGTGTAGTTGCGTTGTTCGACGCGTTTTTGTGCGGTTTCCACGGAGCGGTTGAGCCATGAGTGTTCGAGGGCTTCGCCGTCTTTCATGCCGAAGCGTTCCATCATGGAGGTCATGCGGTCGGCGGCTGCGAAGTTGCGCATGAGGTCATCCTCGAAGGAGATGAAGAACTGGGAACGTCCGGGGTCGCCTTGGCGGGCGCATCGTCCGCGAAGCTGGCGATCGACGCGGCGGGATTCGTAGCGTTCGGTGCCGATAACGAAGAGTCCGCCTACTTGGGGGACGCCTTGGCCAAGTTTGATGTCGGTTCCGCGGCCTGCCATGTTGGTGGAGACGGTGACGGCACCGCGTTGGCCGGCCTGGGAGATGATTTCGGCTTCCTGTTCGTGGAATTTGGCGTTGAGAACGGAGTGAGGTATTTTGGAGCGCTGGAGCAGACGCGAGAGTGTCTGGGAAGCTTCGACGGAGGCGGTTCCGCAGAGGACGGGTTGGCCTTTTTCGTGGGCCTCTTGGATTTTGGCCACGACGGCATTGAATTTTTCGCGACGTGTTTTGAAAACCTGGTCGTTTTCATCAACGCGTTGGTTGGGTTGGTTGGTGGGAATGGGAAGAACGTCGAGGCGGTAGATGTCGTGGAATTCGGCGGCTTCGGTCTCGGCGGTTCCGGTCATGCCTGCGAGTTTTTCGTAGAGGCGGAAGTAGTTTTGAATGGTGATGGTGGCGAAGGTTTGTGTTTCGCGTTCGATGGCGACGCCTTCTTTGGCTTCGACAGCCTGGTGGAGGCCGTCCGACCAGCGGCGACCGGGCATTTCGCGTCCGGTGTTTTCATCCACGATCACGACTTTACCGTTTTTGACGACGTATTGGATGTCTTTTTCGTAAACGCAGTAGGCTTTGAGAAGTTGGGAAATGTTGTGAATTTTCTCTGCCTGAGCGTCCATGCGTTGCTGGGCTTCTTCTTTGGCTGCGATTTTTTCTTCGGCACTGAGAGCGGGGTTGAGATCGATGTCAGCGAAGAGGGAGCCGAGGTCGGGAAGTGTGAAGGATTCCGGGTCTCCTGGGGAGAGGAATTGACGACCGAGTTCCATGAGGTCGGAGTCGTTTCCTTTTTCGTCGATGGTAAAAAACAGCTCTTCTTTGAGCACGAACAGTTCTTTCTTCTGAGCGTCCTGATAGAAGGCGAGTTCGGTTTTCTCGATGAGGCGGCGGTTTTCCGGCTCCTCCATGAAGCGCATCAACTGGCGGTTGCGGGGTTGGCCGAGTTTAATTTTAAAAAGGAGGCGTCCGGCGGCATCGTGATCGCCCGCTTCGAGCAGGGCTTTTGCCTCGGCGGCGAGATCATTGCAGAGGACGGTTTGCTTTTTGACGAGGGTTTCGACGAGGGGTTTGTATTTGTCGAACTGATGGGAGTCCCGGGCTGTGGGGCCGGAGATGATGAGCGGGGTGCGCGCTTCATCGATGAGGATGGAATCGACTTCATCGATGATGGCGAAGTAGTGGCCGTGTTGCACCTGGTCTTCGCGGGAGGTTGCCATTCCGTTGTCGCGCAGGTAGTCGAAGCCGAATTCGGCGTTCGTTCCGTAGGTGATGTCGGAAGTGTATTGTTCGCGGCGTTCCCAAGGCGGCATCTGGTTTTGAATGCAGCCAACGGTGAGTCCGAGGAAACGGAAAAGGGCACCCATCCAATCGGAGTCGC
The DNA here is from genome assembly GCA_041737575.1 of Akkermansiaceae bacterium. Classification (GTDB taxonomy): domain Bacteria; phylum Verrucomicrobiota; class Verrucomicrobiia; order Verrucomicrobiales; family Akkermansiaceae; genus Luteolibacter. Next base: position 3,185 of record JBGSRM010000207.1, on the reverse strand, counting down.
GGCGGGCGAGGTAGTCGTTGACGGTGACGACGTGTACGCCAAGGCCGGTGAGAGCGTTGAGATAAACGGGCAGGGTGGCGACGAGGGTTTTTCCTTCGCCAGTTTGCATTTCCGCGATCATACCACGGTGGAGGGAGATGCCGCCGACAAGCTGGACATCGAAGTGAACCATTTGCCATTCGATGGGGTGATCGCTGACCATGATCTGTTGGCCGCACATGCGACGGGCTGCGTTTTTCACCACGGCGTAGGCATCGGGGAGGATTTCTTCGAGGTATTTCGCGCGGGCTCGTTGGAAGCCGGGCTCTATTTCGTGGAAGGCGAGTTTCGCTTGCTCAATCGATTCGGGATCCGGTTTTACGGAGGAGGGAAGGGAGGGGAACTCGCCGCGAAGCGTGTCAAAGCGTTCCTGGATCGAGGCTGCGGTGGTTTTGAGGTCTTCCTCGCCCATCGTGGCAATAACGGGCTTTGGCGGCGCGCCAAGCTCATGGTAACGTGCGAGATGCTTCTGCCATTTGGCGGTCAATTCGCGCAGCTTGTCCTCGGGCTCGCGCTGAAGCGCTTCCTCGATTTCGTTGATGCGTGCGACTGTCGGGGCAATACGGCGCAGCTCGCGCTGGTTCTTGCTACCGACGATTTTCTGAAGAATCCATTTGATCATGAGAGATGGGGATGTGCCCGTTGCGGGCTGAAGAAGGGTCGATACACTGGGAAGCGCGGGGACGCAAGCGTTGGAATGCGTTCTTCGGTCCGTAGGGATGACGGCTGTTTTTTGTGTATATATCCTTTTTTTGCGACTTTATTTCATTTCGTCACCGAAAGAATCCAGCGGATGAGGGTCGTTGGGTTGGAATTTCCCGCCGTCGAAAGTGGCACGAGTCCAACTTGGCGCTCTGATCAAAGTTGCGGGATGTTTTCTGTTCCCCGGCTTGAGTTCACTCGCTCTCCTCACCGATCGCGGCTTTGTATTGTTGAGCCACCCCTTCGGGAGTTAGCGGGCGGTTCCATAAGGCGAACTCATCGAACCAACCATGAAAACTGCCGACTCCATTGCGGATCTGCTCCGGGTTCGGTTTCCCGAAGCGAACGAAGTTTCCGACTGAAACCCATTCCTCCCTGTTTGGCATGTCGTCACGGTAGGCTGATTGCTGGCCATCAATATAAATCCCGGCGGAGTTCGGGTTCCATGTGATTCCAATATGATGCCAAGTGCCACTGGAGATCGTTTGATCGGATTTCAGGACAAGCGTGCGATTTCCATCATTGAAGGAAAAACCGATCTGACCCGTGGGTGTGATGAAGGTGTGAATTAGGTCTCCGGTGAATGTGTTTTTCTCGGGATTGATTTTTCCTGTCATCCATAGCACTTGGTTTTGTTCGGCTTCATCCTTTCGTTTGATCCAAAATGTCGCGCTTCCTGCCTGAGATGAAATGCCGGCGGATCCATCGAGAAACGCCACCACGCTGGTTGACCAATTGCTGCGCTCGTTTGCGGGGAGATAGAGCGATTGATTGTCAGAGCCGAATCCTTTGAAGCGTGAGTCCTCGTTCACGCTGGATGGATAAAGGGCAACAGCAGGACCAGATTTCGCCGTGCGACGATCACGGATTTCGTTGTCGTACCTTCCCTCAACACCGCCGTAGAATTTCACATAGCTGATCGGATTCTGGGAAAGAATCGCTGTGGTGTAAGCCGACCGGCCGGACAACAGCTTGTGCATGCTTGGGAACGGATCTTCTTCGAGCGGCAGTTCTTTTAAATTACCGTCTGCTGAGACGGCCTGCCCTTTCCCATCAGCCGCCAGAGTGGCGAGTTGTATTCCTGACTCCCGGGAATGCACATTGACACCGCCCTCATGCAGGTGGATCTCCGAGCGATTGTCTTCACCAACCCGCACACCAAAGCGGGTGCCGATGTCACGCACGATCAGTTCCGAGGTGGAAACTTCAAAGGCATCGTCAGTCGCGCCGGTGTCGATCCATAACAAGCCCTGCTCGACAAGTGGTTTTCGCAGTTCGGAAAAGATGACCGAGGAAGCATCCTGAATGATTATTTGAGAGCCGGAAGTGAATTCGAGCTTCACCGTTCCGGATAACACACGGATCGAGTCCCCGGCTTTGACTTCCACGGACTCGGTCGCTCCGATTTGTGGAATTTTGTTGATTTCCCATTCCGATCCTATGGAGGCAACCGCGAACATATGTTCTAGTTCATCCTGCTCGCGAGAATCCACGATCTGTGTTTTATTTTCCCCAAGATATTTGGAAACCATGAGGAAGCCCAACACGGCGGCGAGCATGAGCACCGCAGCGGCTGCCCAGACACGCGGGATCCACCATGATTGAACCCGCATGGGGGTCATGATTTTGGCAAGTTGCTCCTCCTCGCTCATCTTCGCCGCTTCCATTTCCAGCACGGCTGCCTGATGGAAATATTCAAAATACGCCATGCGGGCGGCAGGTGACTCATTGAGCAGGTCCATCAGTGCCTCGCGGCTGTCCGGGGCGATGCTGCCGTCTTCCAAATCCTGCAAGCCAGCCCAGAGAGCTGGCAGGTCGAAGGATTCTTGTCGGGCATTTTCTTCGTTCACGTGGTCGCCCTCCATACGCTGATTTTGCCGCTTACACAGGCACGCAGGCTCAAACGAATCCGGTGCATGGTTCCTTTGAGATTGTCCGCCTTCCTGCCCACGGTGTCGGCCACTTCCTGAAGACTGTTTCCTTGCATGTAGCGGCTGAGAATCAGGCCGCGTTCCTTTTCGGATAGCTGTTGGATGCACTCACGCAGCGCTTCCTGGCGGATGTCCCCTTCGTTATCGCAAATGTGGGTGGCGTCTTCCATCAGCTTCGTCAGCGTTTCCTCCGGCATCGCCCATACCTTCTGGCGTTTGTGATCACGCCATAGCGCCATCACCTTGAACTTCGCGATGGAGAAGATCCACTGTTTGAAATTGGTGCCGATTTCAAATTCACCGCGCTTTTTCCAGACCAAGGCATTGACTTCCTGCACGACGTCATCGGCATCGGGACTGCCCGGCAACATCGAATACACATACGCGTTGAGGGCGGCCTGATGGCCTACCAACAATTGCACAAAGGTTTGCTCGATGTCTGGTCGATTGGGCATGGGCGGGAGGGTCTTTCCAGTTAATACCACAACAACGCCACCGGTGGTCAACGAATGT
>JBGSRM010000046.1:0-11962 GCA_041737575.1 Akkermansiaceae bacterium | reverse complement strand
GTCTTTGGGGTGCGGAGGATGAGGAAGATGGTGAATGCGGCGAGGAGGAGGGTGGCGATGATGGGCGGTCGCATGGGGAATTATGAATTATGAATGAAGATTGTTGATTGAAGCTGCGGGACGCAGCTTTCACGGCCTGCGGCGGGACGCCGCAGCTACTGGGTGGCTTGTGAGGCGAGTTGTTGGCAGGATTTGATGTCGAGTTTGCCGGAGGCGAGGAGGGGGATTTCATCGACGGGGATGATGAGTTTGGGGCACCAGAGGGAGGTGAGGCCTTCGTCGAGGAGTTTGTAGCGGAGGTCGATGCATTCCTGTTCGAGAGCGGGGCCGGCGATGGTGGAGAGGAGGACGATGGCTTCGCCTTTTTTGTCGTCCGGGACGCCGACGACGGCGATTTTGCGTTCGGATTCCTGGTCGAGGTTGAGGACTTTGTTGATGGCGGCTTCGAGGGTTTCGTGGGGGACCATTTCGCCGGCGATTTTGGAGAAGCGGGAGATGCGGCCTTGGATGTGGAGGAAGCCATCGGCGTCCATGTAGCCGACGTCGCCGGTTTTGAACCAGCCGTCATCGGTGAGGACTTCTTTGGAGCGTTTGGAGTCGTTGAGGTAGCCGGGGAAGATGTTGGGGCCTTTGAGGATGATGATGCCGGGTTTGTCGATGGGGATGGGTTGGTCGTTGGCGGGGTCGATGAGTTTCACGGCGAGTCCGGGGAGGAGTTGGCCGACGGAGCCGGGGAGGGAGGAGGGGATGGAGTGGGAGTTGGCTGCGGGGGTAGGGTTGGGAAGGTTGACGTTGGTAGCGGGTGAGGTTTCGGTGAGGCCGTAGCCTTCGAGGGGGCGGATGTCGAATTTTTCCTCGAAGGCGTCGGCGAGGTTTTGAGGGAGTTTTTCGGCACCGGTGACGACGAGTTGGAGGGATTTGAGTTGGGCGGGGTCGATGCGTTTCATGTAGCCGCGCAGGAAGGTGGGTGTGGCGAGGAGGAGTTTGACCTGGTGGAGGGAGATGAGTTCGGCGAGGCGTTTGGTTTCGAGGGGTGAGGGGTAGGTGATGATGTTGAGGCCTTCGATGATGGGATACCAGAGGGTGACGGTGCAGCCGAAGGAGTGGAAGAGGGGGAGGCAGCCGAGGAGGGATGAGTTTCTGCCGAGGCTGAGGCGGGTGGCGAATTGGGTGACGTTGGCGAGGACGTTGCGATGGGAGAGGGGGACGCCTTTTGGTTCGCCGGAGGAGCCGGAGGTGAAGAGGAGGATGGCTTCGTCGTTTTCGCGGCGTTTATTCAGGCCGAGGATGGACGCGAGGATGGATGCGGGGAGGATTTTTGAGATGACTCCCCATTTGACGATTTCTTTTTTGATTTCGGGGATGGTGCGTTCGATGAAGATGAGGTCGCGATTGGGAGGCCAGGGGAAGGAGGAGACGCGGCGGACGAAGGGGTCTGCGGTGATGAAGCGATCGACATCGGCTTGGCGGATGGAGGAGCGGATGGCGTCGTGGGATGCGGTGAAGTTGAGGTTTACGGGGATTTTTCCGGCGAAGAGGACGGCGAGGTTGGCGATGAGGCCGCCTTTTCCGGGAGGGAGGACGATGGCGACGCGCGGTTTATCGGTTTCGGCTTTGATGAATTTGGAGAGGGCGATGACAACGGGGAGGATTTTGGAGAAGGGGAGTTCGGAGTCGTCGGCACCGTCGAGGAGTTTGTCGTTTTGGTTGTTTTTGAGGCCGTGGAGGAGAGCGGTGGCGAGGGAGGATTTCAGGATGGAACGTGTGCAGTAGGCTTGTTGGAAGGCTTCGAGGATGGCTTGTTGGAAGGAGGGGAGGGAGAGTTTTTCCGCAGGGATGAGGGGTGCGGGGTTGATGACGGCGTGGGGTAGGGAGCTGATTTTTTCGATGGCGAGGGAGGATTCGCGGGGGCAATCGATAGCGATGGGGAGTGTGTGGAGGTTGAAGGCGGTAAGGATTTTGAGGTGTGAGGAGGGGATGTGTATGGCGGTGCCGGGGCGGGTGGCGGAGCGGCCAGGGACGAAGAGGAGGATTCCGTTGTCTTTGAGGAAGTTTTGGAATTCCTTTCCGGCTCCGGCGGGGTTTTTATCGGTGATGGTGAACATGGTGCCGTTGCCGGATTTTTCCATGTGTGAGCGGAGAGCGGGATCGTGGTGGTCGTTTTCCTCGATGAGGTAGGTGATTTTCCGTCCTTGGAAGGATTTTTCGAGGAAGAGGAGATGGTGGAAATCGAGGCGACCGGGGATGGCGAAGAAGCCATGGGCGGGGATGCGGTCTTGGTTGAGAAGTTGGATGGAAGCGGACATTTGCGGGAGTGTAGAAGGTTTTGGTTAGGTGTATGCGTGGATTATATAAATACAAGGCTCAGACGGAAGCATCTTTCGGACGAATGTGAGGGATTCGTTGGAGTAATTTTTCCCATCTTCATATCGTGATTTGATGATTTGTATCTTGAAGCGTGGGCTGGATGAATTAGTGTTCGGGCATGGCACAGGCGGATCATACGGCGGAAATCGAAAAGGAGTTGGGACAGAGGATCATGGTATTGGATGGTGCGATGGGGACGACGATACGGACGTATGGGTTGGATGAGGTGGCGGCGAGGGGGGAGAGGTTTGCGGGGAATGAGAAGGATTTGCTGAACAACGGGGATATTCTTTCGATCACGCAGCCGCAGGTGATTGCGGATATTCACAAGAGGTTTTATGAGGCGGGATCGGATATTTGTGAGACGAACACCTTTTCGGCGACGGGTATCGCGCAGAGTGAGTTTTTCGTGGAGGATCCGAGGGAGAAGGGTGGGCGGAAGGATCCGGAGTTTTTCCAGAAGATATTGGAGGATGATTTTTTGAACGAGCTTGCGTGGGAGATGAATGTGAAGGGTTCGCAGCTTGCGCGGAAGATGGCGGATGACATCGGGACGGATACGGGAGTGAAGCGGTATGTGGCGGGGGCGATCGGGCCGTTGACGGTTTCGTTGAGCAATTCGCCGGATGCGGAGGATGCATCGTTTCGGGTTGTGACGTTTGATCAGGTGTTGGAGGCGTATCGGATGCAGGTGCGTGGGTTGATTGAGGGTGGGTGTGATATTTTGATGATTGAGACGATTTTTGATTCGCTTAACGCGAAGGCGGCGGCGGTGGCGGTGCAGGATGTTTTTGATGAGCAAGGGATTCATCTGCCGGTGATTATTTCGGCGGCGGTGGGGTTGGGGGGAGAGACGATGATTTCGGCGCAGAAGGTGGAGGCGTTGTGGAATGCGTTCGCGCATGTGAAGCCGTTGGCGATTGGTTTGAATTGTTCGTTGGGACCGGATTTGATGAGGCCGTTTTTGGAGGAGTTGTCGGAGGTGGCGGGGACATTTGTTTCGGCGTATCCGAATGCGGGTTTGCCGAATCCGTTGGCGCCGACGGGGTTTGATTTGGAGCCGCCGCACATGAAGGATTTCATGAGGGATTTCGCGGTGAGCGGGTTGATAAATTTTGCGGGTGGGTGTTGTGGGAACACGCCGGAGCATGTGAGGGCGATTGCGGAGGGGGTGAGGGGTGTGGCGCCGAGGAGGGTGTCGAAATGATTATTGAACCGCCAAGGCGCCAAGAACGCCAAGTTAAGAATTTCATGTCCAACGAATCGCAAATCCATTTTTCGAAAGCTAACACTGCCCAAGCCTTGGCGTTCTTGGCGACTTGGCGGTAAAATTTCTTTTTCCATTATGAATCAAATCAAACCAGCACTGAGGCTCTCCGGGACGGAGGCTTATAATCACGATGAGGGAAAAGGTTTCCTGATGATCGGGGAACGGACGAATGTGGCGGGGTCGCCGCAGTTTGCGAAATTGGTGCGTGCGAATGATCTGGAGGCGGCGGTGGAAGTAGCGCGGCAACAGGTGGCGAATGGTGCGAATGTGATCGATATTTGTTTTGATGACGGCTTGATCGATGGGAAGGCGATGATGGCGAAGTATCTCGATCTGCTGCAAGGTGAGCCGGATGTGGCGCGGGTGCCGATCATGGTGGATTCATCGAAGTGGGAGATTTTGGAGGAGGGTTTGAAGCATCTTCAGGGGAAGGGGATCGTGAACTCGATTTCTCTGAAGGAGGGTGAGGAGGTTTTTAAGAAGAATGCCAGGCACATCATGAAGTATGGTGCGGCGGTGGTGGTGATGGCGTTTGATGAGAAGGGGCAGGCGGCGACTTATGATGAGAAGATCCGCATCTGTGAGAGGGCATACCGGATTCTGGTGGATGAGGTTGGTTTTAATCCGAATGACATCATTTTCGATCCGAACATTCTGACGGTTGCGACGGGGATTGAGGAGCATAACAATTATGCGTTGGACTTCATCCATGCGACGCGTTGGATCAAGGAGAACCTTCCGGGCGCGAAGGTATCGGGTGGGGTTTCCAATATTTCGTTTTCGTTCCGGGGGAACAACAAGGTGCGGGAGGCAATGCATTCCGCGTTTCTTTATCACGCGACCAAGGCGGGGATGGATATGGGGATTGTGAATGCGGGGATGTTGGAGGTTTATGATGAGATTCCGAAGGATCTTTTGGAATGTGTGGAGAATGTGTTGCTGAACCGGAGGGATGACTCGACCGAGCGTTTGTTAGATTTGGCGGAGAGTTACAAAGGGGTTGGTGGGAAAAAGGTGGAGGAGGATCTTTCGTGGCGTGAAGATAGTGTGGAGAAGCGGTTGGAACATGCGCTTTTGAAGGGGATTGATCGATTTATTGATGAGGATACGGAAGAGGCGCGGGTGAAGTATGGCAGGCCTTTGAAAGTGATCGAGGGGCCGTTGATGGATGGTATGGGAGTGGTGGGGGATTTGTTCGGAGCGGGTAAAATGTTTTTGCCGCAGGTGGTGAAATCGGCGCGGGTGATGAAGAAGGCGGTAGCCTGGCTTTTCCCCTATATGGAGGCGGAGAAGGCGGAGAATCTTGCAGGGGATATTGAGGCGATCCAGGCGAAGAACCCTGGGATGTCTTATGATGAGGCGTTGAAAGTAGCGGAGCGTGGCAATTCCGCCGGACGTTTCCTTATCGCGACGGTGAAGGGGGATGTGCATGACATTGGTAAGAATATTGTGGGTGTTGTGCTATCGTGCAACGGCTTTGAGGTGACTGACATGGGGGTGATGGTGGCTTGTGATAAAATTTTGGACAAGGCGATCGAGCTCGGGGCGGATGTGATCGGGCTTTCGGGTTTGATCACGCCATCGCTGGACGAGATGGTGCATGTGGCTAAGGAGATGGAGCGTCGTGGCTTTACGGTTCCGTTGTTGATCGGTGGTGCGACGACATCCGCAGCGCATACCGCGATCAAGATTGCCGAGCATTATTCCGGGCCGGTGGTACATGTGTTAGACGCTTCGCGTTCGGTGCCTGTGACGACCTCGCTTTTGTCGAAGGACGGTCGCGATGAATTTGTCAGAGAACTGCGTGAGAAGCAGCAGAAGGCTCGTGAAAATTTCCTGAGTGGGCCGAAGAAGGAAACGATCAGTTTGGAAGATGCCCGTGCGGCGGGGCCGAAGTATGATTGGGATTCGTATAGCCCGCCGGTGCCTTCGTTTATCGGGACGAAAACTTTGGAGCCGGAGATCGGTGAGCTTGTGGAATATATCGATTGGACACCGTTTTTCCATGCGTGGGAATTGCGTGGTGTGTGGGACAGGGAGAAGAAGGAATTGAAGACGAAGAATGAGGGGGGAGCGGCTGAGGCGAAGAAACTTTACGCGGAGGCATTGGAGTATCTTGAAAAACTGGTGGCGGAGAAACGTCTGCAAGCACGTGGAATTTATGGATTTTTTCCGGCGAATGCGGATGGGGATGACATCGTGGTTTGGAATGAGGATGGGTCGGAGCGGACGAGATTCCATACTTTGCGTCAGCAGTTGAAGAAGACATCCGGGAAGCCGAATGTGGCGTTGGCGGATTGGGTGGCGGTTGGTAAAAAAGATTTTCTAGGAGGCTTTGTTGTGGGGATCCACGGGGCGGATGAGTATGCGAAAGAGCTTGAGCTCGCACATGATCCTTATGGGTCGATCATGGTGAAGGCGATAGCGGATCGATTGGCGGAGGCGTGTGCGGAAATGCTGCACCATAGGGCACGGATTGAGTGGGGATATGAGGCTGAGGGTGAACTGACGAAGGATGCGTTGATTCACGAAAACTATCAGGGTATTCGTCCGGCACCGGGTTATCCGGCGCAACCGGATCATACGGAGAAACCGATTCTGTTTGATCTGTTGGGTGCTACGGAAGCGACGGGAGTTTATCTAACAGAAAGCTGTGCGATGCATCCGGGAGCTGCGGTGAGCGGGATTTATTTTTCACATCCGGAGAGTCATTACTTCGCGCTGTCTGATTTGCAGAAAGATCAGATTGAGGATTATGCGAGGCGGAAGGGGATGAGTGTGGATGAGGTGGAGAAGTGGCTGGGGCCTTGGTTGGGGTATGTATGAGTGGCTGCTTGCGAAAGCTCGCGAGTTACTTGGAATATTTCACCGCCACTTGAGCCATCTCGCATACGAGTTTTCAAGGCTCACAACCCTATCGCGGTGTATCCTGCTCAGCGATCTTAATCCTTTCCGGTAAAGCTGGTTTTGATACTCTCCCGCCAGACCGAGAGATCCTTGAGAATGCGCTGGACTTCTTGCGGGTGCTGGTCAGCGATATTCATTCCTGTCCTGGGTCGGCCAGAATATCGTAGAGTGCCACGGATTCTGTCTCACCCCATAGTTTTTGCTCCACACGGCTTCATCGAAGCCAACCTTCAGCGGGTGGGTTCCCTCACGCCCCAGTCCCCACTTGCCGAAGTGGCTGAGTCCTCGTAGCCCATGTCAAGGCTAGCACGAAAATGATATTTGGCTTGGGATGGGAATTTTCAACGGAGTGGTCGCAGCGGCAACCGGAAAAACACCGAGTATGAAAAACGGCAATGAGAGCAGGCAAAGGCGGCTCATGGGAATCGAATGGTTGATTCTGTTGTGAGTCTGTTAGATATCGGTCGCGGACAGGAAAATTTCGATGGCTTTCGGTGGGAGGAAGGAAGTGTGAGGTGTCAGTGTTTCTTTTTCGATCCAGGCTTCGGATAGATGTAGGTGCGCTCGGCTTCCTTCTCCCACAATACGCGCAGTTCGCGAGTTTTCTCCGGATGCTTTTGACTGAGATTGTTGCTTTCGCCTCGGTCCTCCTCGATCGCGTAGAGTTCCCAAGGCTGCGTCTCTCCGGCGCGCACCAGCTTCCACGGTCCTTTACGGATCGCGGCTCTGCCAAAGTGCTCGAAAAGCAGGCTCCGTTCTTCTCCTCGGTCGGCGGCGAAGCCACCAACGAGGCTGCGTCCCTCCTTTGGTATGATATCGTGATCAGCGAAGTGCGCGGGATACTCCGCGCCGGACAGTTCAATGCAGGTGGCCATGATGTCGATCAGGTGCCCTGGCTCATCGCGCAGTTCGTTGCGGCTTGCGATCCCCTTGGGCCAGTGGGCGATCAGCGGGGTGGAGATCCCGCCTTCGTGATTGCTGCTCTTGTATTCGCGGAACGGGGTATTGGAGACATTCGCCCAGTCGCGGCCGTAGGCAATGTAGGTGTCTGCCGGGCCGGGCATTTCCCCAGGACCGGTGCGCACCGGTCGGCCTTCGCGGGTCCTATCGGGGGTCATCTTGGTCTGAAGCTCATCTTTACCCATCGGGACGATGTCACTGGGAAGCGGTCTTTTGGGAGCCTTGCGTCCATTTGCCTCAGCGCATCCGCCGTTGTCCTGCAGATACAGGATCAGCGTGTTCTCGAGCTGACCGGTGGCCTTCAGGCTATCGACGATTCTCCCGATGCCCTGATCCATCGAATCGACCATTGCTGCATATACCTCCATGCACCGCAACTCCCACGCTCTGGTGGACTCGTTCACACTTTTCCATTTCGTTGCCACGGGGCTCAGTTTCCAGTCTCCGATGACGCCGAGTTCTTTCATCCTTTTGTAGCGCGCCTCGCGGATCGCCTCGTATCCGGCATCATAACGCCCCTTGTATTTCGCGATGTCCCGATCGAGGGCGTGCATCGGCCAGTGGGCGGCGGTGTAGGAGACATATAGGAAGAAAGGCTGATCCTTATGGTCCGCTGCGTGCTCACGTATATAGCGCGACGCGTAATCACTGATCGCATCTGTGTAGTAGTATTGCTCCGGCTGATACTCCTTGTCGTTGTCGGGAGTGATCGCCTCGTTGCCGCGGGTGAGGGTCCAAGGGTCGAAGAAACTGCCAGCACCGATGATGGTGCCGTAGAAGCGGTCAAAGCCGCGTTGCAAAGGCCAGTTCGTTTTGTCGCCATCCGGCTTGAGCTGCGTGGTCACGTGCCACTTGCCTGCCATGTAGTTCCGATAGCCCGCCGGTTTGAGTGCCTCGGCGATGGTCACGGCGTTGCGCGACAGGTCGCCCCGGTAGCCACGCTGGCCGCCATCACTGGTCATTTCTCCGATGCCCGCCTGATGGGCGTAAAGACCTGTTAGGAGGGAGGCACGGGTGGGGCAGCAGCGGCTGGTGTTGTAGAACCGGGTGTAGCGAAGACCGTTGGTAGCGAGCCGATCCAGATTCGGTGTGTCGATCTCACCGCCGTAGCAGCCGATGTCCGAGTAACCCATGTCATCGGACAAGACGACGATGATGTTGGGTTTCGGAGCAGGCTGGGCAGAGAGCCATGGGAGAGCCAAGGCCATCAGGAGGATTAGGTTGAAAATGCTTACCAAGCCGGGAATTTTCATGCTCCCACGAATACCGCCCCCGAGCGCTATTTTTTTCAGATGTCGCCATTGGCGACGGTCGCGTTCAAACCCAAGTCTCTGCGGAATGCAGAATCCTCCTCCGGATTCTGGGAGGATGATTTGCTCGCTAGTGCTCGCTTGGCGTTCGAACCCTAAGATTTCGCTTTGCTCAAGGGGTTCTCATCCCTCCCTTGCTGTAATGGCATTCCGAGATGGAAGGGGTGTGGAAGCTACTCAAATTATTGAGGCTTGAATGGCGGACAGGGAGGGATTCGAACCCTCGGTGAGTTTGACCCCACACACGCTTTCCAAGCGTGCTCATTCGACCACTCTGACACCTGCCCTTGGAGGGCGGGAAACTAGAGGGCGGGGGTGAGGTGGGCACGCTCATTTTTGGTTTGGATGTTTTTTATGGGGTTACCATGAATCGAGGCCTGTGCGGGGGTCGAGGTCGTTGATGATGTTGAAGGATTGGATGGCTTGTCCGCCGGCGCCTTTGCCGAGGTTGTCTTCGGCGGACATGAGGATGAGGCGGTTGGTGCGCGGGTCGATGTCGAAGCCGATATCGATGAAGTTGGTGCGGGTGACCATTTTGGTGTCTGCGGGTTTGCCGCGACCTAAAAGACGTACGAAGGGTTGGTCGGCGTAGGCGTTTTCGAGGGCGGTGGTGATTTGATCGGTGGTGGTGTTGGGGATGAGTTTGGCGGTGGTTGTGGTGGCGATGCCGGAGTTGACGGGGACGAGGTGGGGGATGAAGGAGATGGTTACGGTTTCGCCTGCGGCGAGGGAGAGTTCCTGCTCGATCTCCGAGAGGTGGCGGTGTTTCGGGACTCCGTAGGCGCGGACGCTTTCGTTGCATTCGCAGAAGAGCAGGGAGAGGTCGGCTTTGCGGCCTGCGCCGCTGACGCCGCTCATGGAGTTGGCGACGATTGTGGAGGGGTCGATTAGTTTGGCTTTGAGCAAGGGGATGAGTGGGAGGATGATGCTGGTGGGGTAGCAGCCGGGTGAGGCGATGAGTTTGGCGTTGTGGATTTCAGCGGGGCGGATTTCGGGAAGGCCATAGACGGCGTTTTGCAGCAGATCGGGTGCGGGGTGGGGATGGCCGTAGAACTCTTCATAGACTTCGGCGGAGTGGAGGCGGAAGTCGGCGCTGAGGTCAATGACTTTGATGTGGCGTTCCAGCAAGGCGCGAGCGATTTCCGCGGCGATGCCGTGGGGGAGTGCGAGGAAGGCGATCTCCGCGCCGGTGGAGGCGATTTGATCGGGGTCGGGTTGTGAGAACAGGAGGTTGGCGGAAGATGCTTTTGCGAAGCGAGGGAAGACTTCGTCGATGCGTTTACCAGCCTCGGTGCGGGAAGTGACGGCGACGAGTTCGACGGCGGGATGGTTGAGGAGGATGCGTAGGAGTTCCATTCCTGTGTATCCGCTGGCGCCGACGATGGCTGTTTTGATTTTTTTCACGGGGAAATTCATTCCATGGTTTTCGGTGCTTGCCAACTGGCGAATCGGCTGCTTCTTTTGGCGTCCGTTTCAAAACGGGCTATGGCGCAGTCTGGTAGCGCGCTTGCCTGGGGGGCAAGAGGCCGTGGGTTCGAATCCCGCTAGCCCGACCATTTGGTTTATGTGGTTGTGTTTTTTCGGTTGACCGGAAGGGAAACGGGTCGTGAGTAGGGCATGGCGAAAAATGTTTTGGGAGGAGTGTTGGAGGCATGCTCGATGGAACCGAAGACCGGATTTTTTCGGGACGGGTGTTGCCATACGTCGAAAGAGGATACGGGGATGCATACGGTATGTGCGGTAATGACGGAGGACTTTCTGGTTTATAGCAGGTCGATGGGAAATAATTTGATAACGCCGCGTTTGGAGTTTGATTTTCCGGGGTTGAAGGCGGGAGATCGTTGGTGTTTGTGCATGGGGCGGTGGTTGGAGGCATTGGAGGCCGGGTTTGCGCCTGCGGTGGTTTTGGAGGCGACTCATGCTTCGGTATCGGAATTTATTGATCGGGAGACTTTGGAAGCGCACGCGTGGCGTGTTTGAATGATATGATTCGTCGGATTCAGGATGTTATCGGGAAGCGTTTCCGGGTTTTGTTGTGTGGAGATCCGAGTGGAGTGCCGCCGTGGCTGGGGACGGTGGCGGAGGGAGCGGGGCCGGGATTTTTTGTTCCGGAGGATGCGCCGTGGGTGGTGCATGGGGACATGGCGACGCTGGTGGGCGGGGTGCGGGCTTTGCTGATGCAGGCGCTTCATCCGGGGAGTCTTGCGGGGGTTCGTAATCATTCGCGGTATAAGAGTGATCCGTTGGGGCGGCTTGCGGGGACAATTCAATGGCTGACGGTGACGACGTATGCATCGCGGGAATCGATTCTACGGGAGGCGGGGCGTGTGCGCGGGATGCATGGCAAAGTGCGCGGCAAGTATCGGGATGCGAGTGGAAATGAACGGGACTATGATGCTTCGGATCCTGAGTTACTGCTGTGGGTGCATATCGCTTTCATGGAGTCGTTTTTGCGCTGTCATCAGACTTATTCCTCGGTGTCGATTCCCGGTGGGGCGGATGCTTACATTCGCTTGTGGGCGCGTTCGGTGGAGCCTTTGGGATTGGACGATGCGCCGAGTGATGAAGCCGAGCTTTTGGAGGATATACGAAAGTTTGATGGGCAACTCACTGTGAGCGAGGACACGCGTGAAGTGCTTGAATGGTTGCGTCGTCCGCCTTTGCCGTGGATGGCTGGTTTGTTCTATCGAATGTTGTTTCAAGCAGCGTATCTCACGTTGCCCGTGCATCAGCAGAAGATGATCGGTTTGCGTGTGATGCCGCGATGGGTTGTGGTGCCGATCACGCGGTGTTTTCTGAAAGTCCTGCGGTTTGCGGTTGGGCCGGAGGATCCAATACAGGAAGCGGCTATTGAGAGGATGCGGCGGGGCTAGGGATGGAGAAGTGGTTGGATTATTTGCCGATGCAGAAGGAGGAGAAGATGGTGGAGAGGATGTCTTCCGTGTCGAGTTTTCCGGGGATTTCGCCGAGGGCATCGAGGGCTTCGCGGAGGTCGATGGCGGCCAGTTCGGGGCTGGTGGCGTGTTCTGTTAGAAGGTTGAGGGCTGTGGTGAGGTGGTTGCGTGCGAGGGCTAGGGAGGCTTGGTGGCGGGCGTTGATGGCGATGGCGTGCTCGCCGAAATCGGCTTCGGAGAAGTGGAGGGCGGAG
>JBGSRM010000008.1:0-5267 GCA_041737575.1 Akkermansiaceae bacterium | reverse complement strand
TTCACCGCCCTAATCACTCTCTCAGCCCCCTCCATCGCCTCTTCCATTGTATTCATTCGTGAAAAACTGAACCTCAGACTTGTCTTCGCCTGCTCCTCTGAAATCCCCATCGCAAGCTGCACGTGCGATGGTTTTTGCTTCCCTGTCATGCACGCGGAACCCGCCGAACACGCCACACCTGATTGATCTAACAAAATAAGAAGCCCCCCCGCATCACATCTCTCAAACGATAAATGCGAAGTATTCGGCAGCCGGTTCTCCAGGTCTCCATTTCTAACACATCCGGACAAACCCGACATCACCCTCTCCTCAAAAACATCCCGCATCCTCCCGAGTTCCGCCCCAACACCCTCATCCACAGCCTTCTTCGCCAGCTCCGCCGCCTTACCCATACCTACAATCCCCGCCGTATTCTCGGTCCCGCTCCTCCGCCCCTTCTCCTGCCCTCCTCCTCTCAACAACGCCGAAAAATCAAACCCACTCCTCACATACAACGCACCCACTCCCTTAGGCCCGTGAAATTTGTGCGCCGAAATCGAAAGCATATCCACCGCGAACTCTCTAACAGAAACCACCGTCTTCCCAACCGCCTGAATCGCATCCGTATGAAACGGCAACCCCCTGTTTCGCGCGATTTCTAACAACTCACCCAGCGACTGGATCACACCCGTCTCATTGTTCACCCACATCACCGATACATAACCAGCCCCCTCACACCCCTTCTCAAAATCCTCCAAACCCACCCTCCCACCACCATCCACCCCCACATACCTAACCTCACGCTTCCTACCCTCCAAAAACCGCAAAACCGCACTATGCTCGATCGCCGAAACCAACGCCCTCCCATCCCCCGTCAGCGCATCTAACGAATACAACGCGGTATTCACACTCTCCGTCCCCGAACCCGTGAAAACAATCTCCTCAGGCTGCGCCGAAATCAAATCCGCAACCTGCACCCGCGCCTCATCAATCGCCTTCCGCGCCATCCTGGCCATCCGATAACTCCCGGATGGATTCGCATGATTCTCCACCAACCATGGCATCATCGCCTCCAGCACCTCCGGCATCAACGCCGTCGTCGCATTCGCATCAAAATAAATCACTCGAAAATCCTCACCCCTCCACCCCGAAAAAACAACCCCGGAACCTAAACGTTTTCCATCATCCTCACCACCACCTCACCCACCCACCGCAACGCCTCATCCGCCCAACTCACCGCCGTCAAAAACCACAAATTCCCGAACTCACTGAACCTCTCCAACGGATTCGGCGACGCAAAACACAACAGCCCCACCAGAACCAACAAGTTCCCGAAATAAATCAAAACCAACGACAACATCGTCCCCGTCTCCGTCAAATCAGGTTGATCCCGTGGAATCATCCACAACGTCCACGCCAAATGAAACGCCCACGTCGCCCCCACCAATCCATAAAACACACAATTTCCCACCTCGGAAATATCATGAAACAAACCAACCAATATATACAAAGCCACCCCCACCACACTCCAGAACGGAACAAAATACGGCGACAACGCAATCACCCAGTTCGACTTGTCCGTCGTCACATACCCCCCCTCCGTCCCCCACTCGATATCATAAACCTTCCCCCCGAAACACTTCACAAACAACGCGTGCGTCAACTCATGCCCCAACACATACAAATACAAAAACAACGGCCACGCCAACCTCGAACAAAACCACCCCACCATCAGCACCACCCCGATCGCAAAATACCAAAACGGCGCGCTATGCCAAAACCCCTCCCTCATCGTCGCATGGGAAAATGTCAGCAAAAATGTCCACGATGTCACCCACGCCAACGGCAGCAAAATCATCCCCAACAAACTCCGAAACAACAACCTCACAAAACCCAACCGAATCACCCCCTCGTCCGGCATATCCTCCATCGCGATCGTCGCCCACACCGACTTCCCCCCTTGTCGCGGCACCTTCTTGTTCTTCCCCAACCTCCGATCCGCCTGCTCATGGGCACGACGGTTCATCGCAGTCCACCCCTCAAAGGCCGCCTGCCGCTCACGCCTGCGGTTCCCCGCATTCCTAGTTCCCGTTTTCTTCTTCCCAACACTCATCGGTAATTGCGTTGAGAAAACTATTTAGGAAATCTTAAAGAATCAAGCCCCAGCTTCCAAATCTCCCCCCACGGCGACCTAGCTAAAAAAGCAGCGAACCAAAAATTCGCCGTCCCCACAAACCCCGAATCCCTCATAATACCTCTTCCTTTCGTGTGTTTTGTGCCTTTCGTGGTTAAACATGGTCAGTATTTCCCAAAATTAGCGTTCATTCGCGGTTAAAATTTCGTCTCGTCTGACTTGTTCCCCTAGGCTTGTTCGACATCAGCTTCCCGCCGCCAAACAACGTTCCAACATCCCCATATACTCCTCCTGCGGCACCTCATACCCCCCGAACGTCCTCAAATGCTCGGTCATCCATTGCGTATCCAACAACAAAAACCCCTTCTCCCTCAACCTCTCCACCAAACCCACCATCGCAATCTTCGACGCATCCGTCTTTCTCGAAAACATACTCTCCCCGAAAAACACTCTCCCCAGCGAAACCCCATACAACCCACCCTGCAACCCCTCCCCATCCCAGCACTCCACCGAATGCGCATGACCCAACTCATGCAAAGCACAATAACTCTCCAAAATCACCTCATCAATCCACGTCTCCTCACGCTCCGCACAACCCAAAACCACCTCCCGAAACGCCGTGTCAAACCTCACCTCAAACAACCCCTTCCGCATCGCCTTCTTCAACCCGCGCGAAACATGAAACCGCTCATCCAACGGAATCAACCCCCGCATCCGTGGTCTAACCCACACAATCCCACCATCATCCGCCATCGGAAAAATCCCCTGCGAATACGCACCTAACAAAACCTCCGGCGCGATCACCTCACCCATCACCTCGGATCCGGTTCATGGTTCAACCAATCACCATCCTCCAAAATCTCGGCACCTCCCAACTCCCCCTGCCACTCCCACACCCACGCCGTCTTCTCCGTCCCATCCTCCATCAAAACCTCCACCTCCACCCTCCGGTAATCATCATCCTCACTCGGCACCACCCCCTCGAACGCATCCAACTCCTCCAAACAATCCTCACTCACCAGAAACAACTCCCCCTGCACCCACCCGCTCCCTCCACAAAGCAAAGCCGGATATACCAAACTCGGATTCCAATCGATCCAATAGATCACCCCGGCCACACGACCCTTCCCCAAATAAATACTGTCTCCCATCCGGTGATGGTTCGATCCACCACCCCTCAATGTCCCATACACAAATACCGGAATCTCATTCATCTCTTGGCTCGCACGGAAATCTCACTATCCAGCATCACCTTCAAATCATCAAGCCCTTCCCCAGTCTCCGCGGAAATCGCAACCACCTCCACCTTTGGAAACCTCGCCTTGAAAACCTTCAGATTCTCCTCCGCACCCTCGATGTCCATCTTGTTCGCCACCACCTTCCACGGAAACTTCGCCAGATCCTCATCATACTCCTTGATCTCCTTCCGCAAAATTTCCAAATCGCCGATCGGATCGCGCCCTTCACTCCCCGCCATATCCAAAACAAACAACAACAACCGGCACCGCGTGATATGCCTCAAAAACTCATGACCCAACCCACGGTTCTCATGCGCCCCCTCGATCAACCCCGGAATATCTGCCACCGTACAACGCCGGAACCCTCCAAACTCCACCACCCCCACCATCGGCTGCAACGTCGTGAACGGATACGACCCCACCTTCGGCTTCGCATGGGACAACTTCCCTAACAAAGTCGATTTCCCCGCATTCGGAAAACCAACCAACCCCGCATCCGCAATCCGCCTCAGCTCCAAATAATAAACCCCCTGATGCCCCGGCGTCCCCAACGTATGCTCCGTCGGCACCTGATTCGTCGCCGTCCGGAAATGGAAATTCCCCTCTCCACCCACTCCACCCTCACACAGAATAATACTCTGCCCATCCTCCACCAAATCCGCAATCGGCTCCAGATCAATCCCCTCATCACTCCGCTCATAATCCACCGCCTCAT
Source organism: Akkermansiaceae bacterium (assembly GCA_041737575.1). Taxonomy (GTDB): domain Bacteria; phylum Verrucomicrobiota; class Verrucomicrobiia; order Verrucomicrobiales; family Akkermansiaceae; genus Luteolibacter. Next base: position 1,201 of record JBGSRM010000008.1, on the reverse strand, counting down.
TCACCGTCGCCGCATTCGTCCGATACACCACCGTCCCCGGCGGCACCTTGCCGATCTTGTCCTTCCCGCTCTTACCCGTCCTGCGATTCCCTCCCCCCGGCTTCCCAGACTCCGCGATCAACTTCGGATCATAATGATACTGCCGCAACGTATCCGTCGAATTATCCACAATCAAAATCACATCCCCTCCATCCCCCCCATCCCCACCATCCGGCCCACCCCGAGGAACATACTTTTCCCTCTTCCAAGAAACTACACCATCTCCACCATCCCCTGCCTTCGCAAGAATCCGTATGTGATCAATAAACATGAACCACCTTCCAAATTCCCACCCCCCACGTCAACGGCAATGCTTCCACCCACTCCAAAAGGCAGGGACACTAAAAGGCAGGGACGCTTGTCCCAAGCGTCCATATCTCACGCCCTGCCCAACCCAACCGCGCGCTCCCCATGACATCAGCCCAAAGATAGGAAATTTAAACCAGATAATGCCCAAACCTTCCTCCTCAATCCCATCCGCATCAGAATCCCGATAACCATCCCTGAAATCATCTTGCCCCCTCCTACTGATGGAAATCCACTCAACAAAAAATCAACCCAGAGACTATGTAATTGACTCTGCTCTGGATTGAACTGAGCCCGGCTGCATACACTCCGACATACACATGAAAATGAAACTTTCACGATTTTTCGTCGGCTTGGTCACAGGGGTTTTACTAAGTTTGAATGTAGCCGCCTGTGTATTCTACCTTTTTACTTTCCCAGTTAGGGATGGTTTTTATGAATCTCCGACTATTCCGTTTATTGTGACCGAAGACCACCCAAAATACTCAATCTACAAAGAGCTCGAAAGCGAAGAATACTGGCAGAAATTGAGTGAGTCTGCTGAATCCGTAGTGGAAAAATATTTCAAGCAGAACAAAATCACACGTGATATCAACATTCTCTGCATCGGAAGCCCACAAAACTACCAGATTTATTATTCTACTGGATATTCCTCACTCCATGAATTGCTTACGAGGAATAAATTGGAAGCCGTTATCGTTGACCATGTTGACTCTCACGGGTGTCCGGTTAAATTGAATTCCGATCAGCGGATTCTATTTTAGGTTAAGCGATTGCGGCGAGAAAATAGTGTCACGCATTTGAACTTTGGAAGGAGTCTTTTCAGGATTCCTTCCAATGAATTCCGGCCGCTACA
>JBGSRM010000318.1:0-11638 GCA_041737575.1 Akkermansiaceae bacterium | reverse complement strand
TCAGGCACGCAAGCGTTTTCGCCTGTGGACGCTTGATCCCAAGCATCCATCCCTGCATTTCAAAAAAGTGGGGCAATACTGGTCCGCCCGAGTGGACAACGATTACCGGGTGCTTGGAACCCTAGTGGAAGGTCGGATGATATGGTTTTTTATTGGCAGGCATTCCGGATATGATCGGCTGATTTAGTGTCTGATTGCAATGCGGGGTGACTCCATGCCAGCGGTAATGAATACGTGCTTTCAGAATTTGATTCTCAGCTCTCGATTGCGCCAGTCGGCTTCCACATCAGGGATTTCAATGTCAAGTGCGTCCTGGATCGCCAGCAAGGTTGCGTAGAATACTGCGGTGGAAGTGGTGTCTGCGTGCGTAACAACAAGCCGCCGTAACGTAACCGACACATTAAATAAATCTTCGCGCCCAAGGATGCGGAGGGTCTTTTCCTTGGCGAAAGTGACAGCTGCCTGAATAGTGGAAAGATAAGTCTTATCCCAACCCTCAGTGTTCTCTTCTAGGTCAACCAAAAAGGTGCTCCGCTCATGTGGCTCAACTTCCAACGTGACCTCAGCAAAGATACAACGCCCAGCCGATGCTCGTTTGATGCTTCCAGTGCCTCGCTTCATTGGGGATTTATTAAGAGAACCATTACAGTAATGATGTCATAGCCACCCGCGCAGCGTTGCCAGATCGTTGCGCATCGCCTCGATTATCATTTCCTCTCCATTTGCGTATTCGATGTGGATCGAGATCGGGACATTCTTCGGCAACATTTGTGAAATCAGTTTACCGACCGAGGGATTGACCGCGCCTTCGCCCAGCGGACATGCCTTCCAGGTTTTTCCCTCCAGCTTGTAGTCTTTTATGAACACCGCGCCGATGTGAGGCAGGGCGCGGCGGAAATTCATCTGCCAGGCATTCGAGCCCTCGACGGTGGCGTGTGCGAAGTCGAAGGCGAGTCCCAGTTCCGGTGTGGCGATCTCATCGAGGATGCCGACCATGTCCCAGATGGGGCCGCCGACGAAGTTGGGGCCACGGTGGTTCTGGTAGAGTCCTTGGATTCCGATTTCCTTGTTGAGTGCGGCGAGGTCTTTGAGCTGGGCGGTGAGTTCCGCAAGCTGTGGTTTGATCGGTTTTTTGAGATCATAAAACAAATGTGCCAGGCGATATTTCGTAATGCCCGCCGCCGCCGCCGCGCGCAACTGCTTCTCCGCCAGGCCGGCCTTGTCCACTTTATCGATGCTGGAAGCCATCACCACCACCTTCAAATCCTTCTTCGCCAAGGCCTCCACAAACCCCGGCAACTTCTCCGCCATCTGCTCCGGCTCGATGTGCCCTCCCTTGCGCAAAGGTGCCTCCAAGCCCGCCACCCCCAAGGCGGCGATCCTCTCCGCCAACGAATCAAAAGGCATCTTCTCCAGAAACTTTGTGAACACCGCTATCTCCCTCCCCGCCTCTTCCTCCGCCGCCCAAGCGCGATCCCCAGCCATCACACCCAATCCGGCCAAGGACACACTGCTCAAAAAATTCCTGCGTTTCATGGGGGAAGGGATAGGGGAATAACGGGTTTATGCCAAACGGATAAAGCTGAATACTGAAATGGATGGCCGCAAAGGAACGCAAAGAACACAAAAAAGTGTTATTACTGGTGTGTGTTTCACTTCAAAGTGAGGCCAAATCCGCCTCTTTGAAATCAACCATGACAGACGTCACTTGTTTTTGTCTGACTTCTGCAATTCGGGCTTCGAGTTCCAGTAGGGAACGAGGGATTCATCGTAATAGTCATCCCAATACCTATACATGTTGTTTTTCCGCACGCCTTTGAACCAGTCCTTATATTTGATATCCTCTGACACTCCCCAATTATGTGGGTCGGTTTCGATTTTATTTTTTTCCGCCCAAGGCTTCCAATGCTCCGTATAGAATTTCCGCAGTTTACGGAGAGCTTTGTATTCAAGAACCGTGTTACGGTAAACCCACTCCTTTTTCTCCATTTTTTTAAACAAGACATCTTTGTAAACTTTTGTGAACTCCTCGCCATTTTCAATGTTTAGCAATTCGAAGATGACGGCAGTCCAGATATCTTCAAATGTGGTCGGCACCAAATTTCCATGATGATCCATCTTTTCCGCCCTGACCAATATTCGTGCTGGCTGGGTATCCGTTCTCAGGGAATGTTCGGCCAAATACTGGAGACCTTCCGGTCCGGTTTTTGAAAGCTCGGAATTATCCCAGACCGTATGATTTTCAGAATCCTCCGAAACAAACATTTTTGATATGTTGAGCCATGGTTCGGCATTCACATTCACAGAAATCAAATTCCCATCACCATTGATGATCGACGCGCTTGCCGGTCTATCCTTCATGATGCGATTCAACTGAATGATTCCGTGCGGAACCTCCTCACAAGCAAATCCTTGTGAGATGAATAAACATATCAATAAGACAATGGCTTTCATTCGAGAGGGCGTTAAGGGCGTTGATGCAATCTGATACTCCCGATCTAAAAAGAGATACCCCGGCTTGGATTCGAACCAAGGACCAAAAGATTAAGAGTCTTCTGCTCTACCAACTGAGCTACCGAGGCGTTGGATGATGTGATCGATCTGTGACGGTCTTGAGGAAGCCGTTTTCAGAGTCGAGAACAGGAGAGTAGCGGCTGTTGAGATGATAACAACCGCAATTTGTAAGCGCCAAGTTTTTGGAGGCCGGGCAGTAACGAGCCGAAAGATTCATATTTCGCCCGGCGCGCAGCAGGGCTGAAGCAGTCCATGGTCTCGCGGCATACCCCCTTGGACTGCGGCAGCCCTGCTGCCGCTTTCCGTGAGACAGCCTGCTGTCACGGCGGAGGTTCGGCAGGTAGCGCGCCGCAAGATTCCAATGCCGTCCGCCTCGCAGCAGGGCTGCGTGGCCGAAAGCGGCAGCAGGGCTGCCGCAGTCCATGGTCTGTAGTCCATGGTGGAGGCTTACTCGCCGTCCTTGCGAGCGATTTCATCGAAACGGAAGGATGCCACGGTCTTCACCCACGCCGGGCTCACTGCCTTGACGAATCTGCGCGCGCTGCACCATTTCCAGTCTGTGGCCAGGGCGACAAGTCCGTGGTGGACGGCGTTCCGGTGCACGTAGTTGAGGCGAGCCAGGTAGCTTTCCTGATGTGTCAGATGAGTCTCGCGGAAGTTCATCCAGAGCCTTGTCCTCCCGGGTTTGCACTCGCGGCGGTTGAGTTCTTTTGTCGTGAGGCTGTGGAGCTTCCTGACGAGTTTGCGCAGGGAGGCGGCGCCCTCCGATCCGCCGTCCGGGATGTGCGCCACGAAATGGTAATGGTTTGATAGAATCGCCCATGCCTCCATCCTCCAGCCCTCGTCTTCCGCAAGGGAGAGCAGTTTTTCCTCGAACCAATCCTTCATGGTGTCATCCGCCAAGAGGTGGCGCTGATCCGCCGCCCGTGCGGTGAGGAAATAGACTCCCGCCGCGCTCAAGCGATGGGGCGGGGCGTGCGGCCAGTCCCGGGTTCCCTTGGCAATCTGGTCGTGATCCGGTAGGATTTCCATACGTTCGTGGGGACGTGTGATCGTTGCGGTTACTCGTCGAGGAGGGGGATTTGGAGTTTGAGGAAGGTTTCGGGGGGCAGGGTGAAGTAGGAGGGGTCTGAGGAGATTTTGCCGTAAATTTGGCGAGTGGTGGGGTCTGCGGAGAGGGAGAGGGTTTTGGTGATGGAGCCGGTTATGTCGCCGAAGTCGTCCACGGTGTTTTGTGTGATTTGGAAGGTGAGGGCGGGTTTTTCGAGGGCGCGGATGGCGTCTTCATCGTTGGCGGAGAGCCAGCGGGTGGCCTGGAGGTTTTCCAAGGTGTCGAGGACGAAGTTGGCGCGGGCTTGGTCGAGGTTTGAGGTGACGTCGGTGTTGTTTGCGGTGTCTTGTTTTTTCAGACGATACATGAACCTCATTTTCCAAACGAAGGTGACGTCTATGGTGATTGCGGCGCCTTGTTGTTTGGCTGTCCATTTGTCGTCATGGAAGTCGTAGGAGAGGGTGAGGGGTTTGGATATGTTATCGGTTCTGATGATTTCTGTTAGATCGACGCGGGTGAGGGACCAGACGCGGGCGTGGCGCCATTCGTGGGGGTTGACGGCGATTTGGGTGAGGAAGGATTCGTCGAGGCGCATGATGGTGGCGTTGTCATCGCGTTTTGCGAAGAGGCTGCCGTTGCGGTCGAGGCCGAAGCGTATGGTGAGTGTCTGGTTGTTGGCGGCGAGGAAGACGAGGACGAGGACGGGGCGGTCGAGGCCCCATGGGGAGAGGTCTTCGGGTGCGGCATCGGTTTCAAAGGAGAGGGCGCGTGTTTCGGTGGCGGCTTTGAGGAGGTCGAAGAGGCGTTGTTCGTTGGCGGGTTGTTCTTCGCCCTGGATGGTGGCGAGCCATGGGGCGGGAGGTTCACGGGAGATGAGGATGACGGGTGTGGTGGCGGTGCGTATGGCGATGCCGCGTATGGAGGAAATGTTGAGGTTGGTGAGGGTGGGGTCGCGGAGGTCTTTGACGGTGAGAGGGAGATCGGAGAGGGAGATGAGGCTGGGCTCGGTCTTGAGGGGGAGGGTGAAGAGGGTGTTGGGACGGTCGCTGACGGTGGCTTGTGTTTCGCGGGCGTCGGGTGTTTCGGGTGGGAGGATGTCGAGTACGGTTTCTGTTTCGGAGCCGAAGGAGGTGAGGGCGATCTGGTCGTTTTGTGAGTCGGGGTTGGTGGGGGTGAGTGTGGTTTCGGCGCGGTCGGTGGCCTTGAAGGCGGTGAGTTCGTAGAGCCCTTCGAGGAGGGTTTTCATGGTTTCCGGGTTGGTGGGAAGGTCGAGGGGTTTGATGATGCGCCATGGGGAGCCGGGTTTTTCACAGCCGAGGGTGAGCTCGCCCTGGGAGGTGCGGATGCGGATTTTTTGGAGGTTGAGGGGGTTGAAGTAGAAGGGGCGGTGGTCGCGGAGGTAGCTGAGGCGTTCTTTGAAGAGCGGGAGGATGTCGCCGGTGGCGGCGTAGATGTGGGATTTGCGTCCGCGCTCGAGGGGGAGGAGGTAGGTGGTGGGGGTGGGTTGGGGGTTTTCGCCTTCGGGGAGGAATTGCCATGGAGTGCGGCGGCCGAGGCGGAAGTAGGCGAGTTGTTGGCCGGTGGCGTCTTTGTAGGTGATTTCCACGTTGGAGGAGCCGAGTCCGGCGAGGTTGGGGTCGATGTCATCGCGTGGGATGGAGCCTTGGGCGGTAGCTGTGTTTGCGAAGGTGAGGATGGCGAGGGCGGCGCGTGCGTCCATGCGGTCTTTCCATGGGGAGGCAACCTGCCAGCCATCATTGGTGCGAATGAGTTCAGCGGTTTGATCGACGCTGCGGATGGTGATGGATGTGACGGCTTCGGGTTGGAAATCGGGGTAGATTTTTTCACCGATGATGACGGGAGGTGTGCCGAGGAGGAGGTTGAGGTTGCCTTCACGGATCTGCAGGAGTGTGACCACGCCGAGTGCGAGAGTGGTGAGCAGGAGCAGGATGGTGAAGAGTAGGGAGCGCAAGGTTTTTTAATTACTAGGTTTACCGTATTTTGAAATCATGCACGTCTGGCGGAGAAGACGAAGCCGCCGATGAGGAGGAAGGCGATGGGTGCGAAGATGAGGTTGAGGCGGTTGATGAAGGAGACTTGGGCTTCGAGCAGGGGGAGCTTGTAGGTGCCGATGGTGCGGGGGTTGATGCCGGTGAGGGATTCGCGGGAGATGAGCCAGTTTGCGGCGGAGGTGAGGAAGTCGATGTTTTCGGCGCGTTGGCGGTTTTGCTGGAGGAAGTCGGTATTGCTGAGGACGATCATGCGCGAGGTTTCGGCGGCGAGTTTGTCGTCGTTTTCTGTGCCGCGCGTGACGGCGGCGGCGATGTAGAGGGGGGCGCTGTGGTCGCGGATGGGATCGAAGTTTTCGCCGGGTTTGGATTCGTCGGTATTTTTTCCGAAGTCGGATTCGCCCCAGAAATCGTTGGAGATGCGGATGAGTGGGACGGGTGAGATTTTCCGCATGGCGAGGTCGTCGGCGTTTTCGCGGACTTCGAGGGAGGAGGATGCGCCCTCGAAGACGGCGGATTGTCCGGCGAGGTCTTTGAGGAAGGAGATGCCCTCTGTGAAGTTTCCGCGGGTGGTGGTGATGATGCGTGTGTTGTCTTTGGTGATGATGCGGTCGCGGCGCGGGGTGATGCCTTTGGAGCGGAGGAAGGTGCGGAGGTTGGGGGGGCATTCGCCGGCTTCCAGGAGAATGAGCAGGGCGGCTTGAGGGGTGTTCCAGTAGGTTTCTAGGGTGGCGATTTCTTCTTCGGTGAAGTCGTATTTGGGTGCGATGATGGCGAGGCCGTTGATATGTGGGGGGATGGTGGTGAGGCCGGCGAGGTTGGCGGGTTGGAGCTGGATGTTTTGGTAACGGAGCGCAGATGCGAGGTTGGCCCATGGGGAGTTTTCACCTTCCGCATCGATGCGTGATTTGTCGGCAAGGAAGAGAAAGGTGCGGGGCTTTCCTTCGATGGCTTCTACGAGTCTTGCTGTGAGCATTTCCTCGCCGCGAAAGGCGTCAGGGCGGCGTTGGCCGGTTTGGTCGATGGCGTAGGTGAGCATTTCCTCGGCGAGTGCGAGGGTTATATTGGGGTTGAGTGCGGCGGAGCCGTTGGCGGTTTCCGTGATGACGGATGCGTCCTCGGAAGGGCGGGCGTCGATGAGGATGAGATCGCGGACGAGGGTGATGTTGTAGGCGGCGGTGAATTGGTTGGTACGGTCGGGGGAGCGAAGCGGGTTGATGATTTCGAGTTCGATGCGGCCATTGGAGAGGCGTTGGTATTCTTCGGCGATGGCGCGGACGCGTTCGTAGATGGGTGAGTCTCTGTGGAAGACCATGATCCATTTGACGGGGCGTTGGCGAGTGGCGACGGCTGGGCTTTGGAGGTAGTTTTTTGTGGAGCTGGAGAGGGAATAATCTGCGGCGCGGGAGAAGTCGGCGCGGTGATAATTTTGAGAAGAAAGGTAGTTTAGGAAAACAACGGCGAGGAGAGCGAGGATGATTTGTGCGACGGAAAGCACACCGATGCCGAGGCGGTTGGGGCGAGAAGGGCGATTTTCTGAAGAGGACATGCGGATAGGATGTGGAAGATTTTTCAGGGCCGCCATCTACGGAGGTCGATGACATGGTAGGTGAGGAAGAGGACGAGTGAGGCGATGGAGAGGTAGTAAACGGCGGGACGTGAATCGATGAGGCCTTTGGTGAAGTAGTGGAGGTGTTGTTGGGATGAAATGTAGTGGAAGAGGCCGGCACCTGCGAAGGCGTCATTCCAGATGACGGTGACGAAGCCGAGCATGAAATGAATGAGGAGGATGGTGATGGTGATGATGCCTGCAATGATCTGGCTGGAGGTGAGAGCGGAGGCGAGGCAGCCAACAGCGGTGAAGGCGGCGCCCATGAGGAAGAGAATGAGGAAGCTACCCCAGAGGGCGCCCTCGGAGTAGGCGGGAGGAATATCGGTGAACCATGAGAAGGCTTTAAACTGGAGCCATGCGGGTATCCAGAGGATGACGTAGAAGGTCATGGCGGCGAGGTATTTAGAGAGAACGACCTGCCAGGTGCGGAGAGGTGCGGTGAGGAGTGTTTCAAGGGTGCCGGAGCGTTCCTCCTCGGAGAAGAGGCGCATGGTGATGAGGGGGAAGATGAAAAGGAAGTAGAACCAGAAGAGGGGGTGGTGGAAGGAGACGTAGACGATACTGTCCTTCACCGGGGTATCGCGAAAGCCCTTCATCGTAGCGGAGAGGGTGAGGCCTTGCATGAAGACGACGAAGGCAAGGACGACCCAACCGAAGGGGCTGAGGAAATAAGTGTTCAGTTCCTTTTTGAAAAGGATACGGAGGATTCGCATGGGGGAGAAGATTGAACACGCAAGCGGCTACGTCCAACCTAGAATTAGGCGGGAATCCGGTCGTGGTGATTAATTCTCAGGATGGGGGATGTTGTTGCCCACGTCTTTGAGTGCTTGTTCGCGTTGTTGATCGAGTTCGATGAGGATTTGGGGATTGGCGTGTTGGAGCCATTCGTCGCGGGTTTCCTGGGGTTGTTGGAGGATGATTCCCTCCATGGCTCGTGCGGTTTCCTTGCGGAGTTCCGGATCCTTGATATTTTCCAACCAGCGAAAGGCTTCGGGAGCATTTTGTGGCAACCATCGTTCCGCAATGACTGTCACTCCGGCTTTGCGGGCTTCGCTTGGAGAAAACATGGCGACCCAATCGGCTGCTTCCGATGGGGATTTTGCGGCCCAGCGTTGGATGACTTGCACAATGGCTACGTCGAATTCTCGGCCGGGTATTTCTGAGTCAACCAACAAGTTGGCGGCGCGTGGTGGGTCTGTTTCCGCGAGGGAGACGGCGATCTGGCTGAGTGCGGCGGCTATTTCCTTTTCACTTTCGAGCGTTCGTGCCCACTCGATGGCTTCGTCGATATTTTGTGAGGCAAGAAGCATGGCGTAGTGCTGGATCAGGCGGATTTTTTCGGGGCTGTCGGGAGTTAATTTCTCAAAGGCTTGGTGGGCTACTTCTTGATTCGTTTCGATAGCGTCCCATGCAATCGCGGCGAGTTCCTTTTCGCGTTCGGCAGGATCGAGGCGCTCCGCAATTGTGATCCGTTCTTGGAGATTTTTTTGGGTATCCGGTTCTTCCTCGCGAATTGTATGGCGCGTGGGCGAGGCCGATGCAGACCGGGTTTCATCGCCATGACGGGCATCCGATGTATCCGGCTTGTCGCAGGAGGCCAGCGACAAGCCGAAAAGGGAGACGTATAGGAGCCGGAGCATCAGGGTGTCACGCTGACATTGCTGAACTGCGAGGTATTCAGAGTGGTGGTGCTACCGCTGCCCACAGCGATGCCGATGTAGCAGTTAGTGCCGAAGGTGGTGTTGGTAGTGCTGCCGACGCTGGTCCAGGATGTGCCGTTGGTGCTCTTGTAGGCGGTGATGGTGTTTCCGCTGCGGACAAGGCGCACCCAGGTGTTGGGGACGGTGCCGGTGGCGCTGTTGCTGGTGGTGGTATTGCCACCGGTGGCGGTGCGGCGCGCCCAGCGATAGGCGTTGCTGCCTGTCATGCCGATGAAGATTTCCTTGGAGTTGGACGCGAGACTGTCGCGGATCATCACGCCGACGCGCGATGATGTTCCGGTGTTTTGCAGACTGCTGATGCGGGCGATGATTTCGCCGTCGCCGGTGAGTGTCTGGTAGGTGAAGTGCTGCCGATCACTGCTGCCTCCGATGACTCCTGAGCCAGCCAAGGTGAAGGTGCCGGAATTGTATGCCGTGGAGCCTGCCAACATACCCGTGCCTATGTCCGTGGAAATCCATGGCAAAGGCAGGCCAGTGACGGTGATTTCCAGGGTGGCATCGGCGGTGGCTGAGGAGCCATTGGTTGCGCGGACGACAAACGAGTTGAGGCCGGTGCTGCCTGTAGTCGGTGTGCCGGAAAGTGCGCCGTCCGAGGCGACCTCCAGCCATGCGGGGCCGCTGACTTTCGAGAAGGTGATGGTGTCACCTTCATGAGGGTTGGAGGCTTGTCCCGCGAGGGTCACGCCGGTGTAGGCTATTCCTTCTGTGGCAGATGCTGCGATGATCGGATCGGTTAGGAAGGCCGGCGGGTTGTTGCTTGGAGTAGCAGCCGCAACGTTGACGGTCACTTCCGCATACGACTGCGCGCTAGAGTCATCAGCCGTGAGGCGGAGGACATAAGTTCCCGCTGTGTCAAATGTCGCTGTGGTATCGAGTTGGAAGGCGTTCCCGAATACCACCGCGCCCGGTCCGGAGAACATCGTCCAGGTTGTGTTAAACGTGTCATTGTCCGGATCACTGACAGTGCCGCCGAGGTTGGCCATGGCAGTGCTGGCCTCCACAACCCTGTTGGTCAATGCGTAGAGATGGAAGGTGCCAGCGGCTTGGGGAGTTATCGTGAATACCTGCGTCGTTGCCGTCGCCGTGTAGGCGCAGGTGATGCGGATGCCATTGTTGTTGCCGTATTGATCCTGGTTGATGACGGCAGTGGTTACACCTGCGTTCGTGAAGGTCTGGATGCGGTTGCCGGTTTCCCATGCCACACTGTAGAAGTTCACTTCATAGGACTGACCAACGGTTAATCCGCTGAGTGTGACGGTTCTGGGTTTACCGTTGTAGATGAATTCTTCGGCTAGATCCTCGCTGATTCCGGTGATGGTGTTGGCGTCGTCTCCCTGCCAGTTGGTCTTGGCTCCGCCAATGCTCCATCCGGGGCCCGACGAGTTGAAGTTCTCGGTGAAAGTTACGCCGTTGACCGTTACCGATCCGGCGTGGTTGTCACCGAAATTATGGGCCACGGTATATGTGTATTCGGTGGATATCTCCGAGTTCGCATCACCTGTCCAAGGGGCATAGCTCCAACCGGGAGTGAAGCCATCACCTTCCAGCAAGATCGTTTGGTTGAGACCGGCATAAACGATCGGTGCGTCGTTGACGTTGATGACCGTGATGTTGAGGGTGGCCTCGACTGGTGCATCAATCCCGTCGCTGACACTCAAGGTGAAGCTGTTGGTTCCAACGTCGGCTTGGGTGGGTGTGCCGAAAATATCTCCGTTGGTCGAAACGCTCAGCCACTCGGGCCCGCTGACTTTGACGTAGGTGAGAGAATCGCTGTCCGCATCGCTGGCATCGTCGGCTAGTGTGGCAGAGTAAAGGCTGTCCTCGTAGGCATCGATTTCATTGATCGGGGCATTGGTCCAGACGGGGGCGTTGTTAGTGCTGGGCTGGGTGATCGATACCTGCACGTTGTCGATGTTGGCGGCAGATGACTTGCCCGGGAAGCGAAGCGCGATGTCCTTGCCGAGGAGTGCGGGAAGGAATTGCGTGCTGACTCCGGTGGCGGCGCCGTTGTTGTCCACGACGTTGTCGCCTACCACGTAGCTGAGGGTGAAACTTTGGTAAGAGCCGTTGTTGACCACGTTACCGCTGGACTGTGCGAGCACTGCTGAAGTGCCCTTGTTGGCAAATTCCACCGCGTTGCGGGCCGCGCCAGCATCGAAAAGAACGAGCATGGCGTGGTAGGCGGTGCCTGCGTTGAAGCCATCGGTGACTACGTCGAAGCTGACTTCAATGGTAGTTCCTGCGGTGAGCGCTCCGATCTTGCCGAAGGCGGTCGTGACACCGGAGTTGGTGTAACGGAAGGCGTATGCCTGGGTGCCTGTCGTATCGGTGAAGTTGGCTCCGCCGTTTTCCGATTCGTCCACGAGTCCGTTGCGGTTGGAGCCAAAGCCACTTGTCGCACGGATCCAGAGGTTCGTATTGGCCTGCTGGCTGGTATTTGCCAAAGTGTAGGTTGTCACGTCAGGTGTGGTTCCGCCGAAGGGGTTGGCACCTGGCTCGAAGTTGTCGCTGAAGACCAGGGAACTGACGGGGGCGGAATTTACATTGATCAATAGTGTTGCTTGAACGGGGGCGGCAATGCCATCGCTGACGCTGACCGTGAAGGAGTTGAGACCTGCGCTGCCGGTGGGAGGGGTGCCGGAGAGGGCGCCGCTGGAAGCTATGGTAAGCCATGCGGGGCCGCTGACTTTTGCGTAGGTGAGGGTATCGCCGGGGTTGGGATCGGTGGCTT
>JBGSRM010000304.1:0-3280 GCA_041737575.1 Akkermansiaceae bacterium | reverse complement strand
GAGTAGAGGGAGGAAATGGTTTTCATGCCGAGGGCGAGGGCTTGAGGGGAGCTGTCATGGAGGATGGTTTGTGTGTGGTGGGAGGAGAGCCAGTAGGCGATGCCGGAGCCCATGGTGCCGGCACCGATGACGGCGGCGCGGTGGATGGGTGCGGGTTGTGCGGTTGTTAGATTTTGTTTTTTGGCCTGTTGTTTGAGGAAGAAGGTGCGGATGAGCTGGGAGGTTTGCGGGAGGGAGGCGAGGTGTTGGATGGTTTCGAGTTCGGCTTTTTGAGATTGGGCGCGGTTGCGGCCGATGGAGGCGACGGTGAGGTCGAGGGCGGCCTGAGGTGCGGGGTGGAGGCCGCGTGTTTTTTTGAGGAGGTCTTTTTGTGCCTGGATATGGATGAGTTTGGCGACGGCCTGGTTGCGTGTGATGGGGTTGCGGGTGTGTTGGCGTTTGCCTTTGGCGAGCAGGGAGCGGGCGAAGTTTTCGAGGTGTTGAGGCGGGACGAGATGATCGACGAGACCTTTGTTTTTGGCGTCGTTGGCGGAGTGGATTTTTCCCGAGAGGATGATGGGGAGGGCGTCCTGGAGGCCGAGGAGGTTGGGGAGACGGGAGGTGCCACCCCATGCGGGGAGGATTCCGAGTTGGGTTTCCGGGAGGCCGATTTTTGTTTTGTTGGAATTGCTGGCGATGCGCCAGTCGCAGGCGAGGGCGAGCTCGAAGCCGGAGCCGACGCAGGTGCCGTGAATGGCGGCGACGGTGGGGAGCGGGAGGTCTTCGATGCGGTTGAGGATGTTTTGGCCGGTAGCGATGAGGTGGGTGAGTTTTTCGCCGGAGGCGGAGGATAGTTCGTTGAGGTCGGTGCCGGCGATGAAGGTGTCCGGTTTTTCGGACCGTATGATGAGTCCGGTGAGGTTGTTGTAGGTGACCAGTTCGTCGAGGATGGCGGAGAGTTCGGCGAGGGTGTCGGAGTCGAAGATGTTGGCGGAGGAGTCCTTGCGATCGAAGACGAGGGTGGCAACCGATTTCGAAAACTGGAGTTTTATGTTCATGGTTTTTCGAGGTAGAGGGCGGCGCCTTGGCCGCCTCCTATGCAGAGGGTGGCGAGGGCGCGGTGGGAGTTGGTTTCGTGGAGTTGATCGAGGGCTGTTAGAACGAGGCGGGCGCCTGTGGCACCGACGGGGTGACCGAGTGCGATGGAGCCGCCGCGGCGGTTGATTTTTTCCGAGGGGATATCGATGGCGGGTAGGTCGAGGTTGTGGGAGCAAGGATTTTTGAGGGAGCTAAGGACTGCGAGAACTTGGGCTGCGAAGGCTTCGTTGATCTCGATGATGTCGGCATCGTTCGGGGTGAGGCCTGAGATTTTTTTGGCCTGGGCGATGGCGTGGATGGGGCCGAGGCCCATGTTTGAGGGGTCGCAGCCGGAGTAGGCGTAGGCGGCGAGGCGTCCGATGGGTTGGAGGCCTAGGCGGTGTGCGGCTTGTTCGGTTCCGACGAGGAGGGCGACGGCGCCATCGGTGATTTGGGAGCTGTTTCCTGCGGTGACGGAGCCGGTGGTGCGGTCGAAGACGGGGTGGAGGGCGGCAAGTTTTTCGAGGGTGGAATCGGTGCGGATGCCGTTGTCCGAGGAGATGATGTTTCCGTTGGAGAAGACGGGTGAGATTTCGGCGTCGAGGAGGTGACGGTTGGCGAGGGCTTTGGAGTGGGATTCGGCGGCGAAGGAGTCTTGATCGTCGCGGGAGATTTGAAATTCGCGGGCGAGGATTTCGGCGGTGTCGCCCATGGTGAGGCCGGTGAAGGGGTCGGTGAGGGCGAGATCGAGGCCGAGGCGTGGTTTGAAGTCGGAGAGATGGAAGCCGGCGGCGGCGGAGATTTTTTGGCCGGTGTTCTTGGCGCGGTTCAGTTCGGCGAAGTGGAGAGCGGCTTCGTGGGGGAAGAGGAGAGGGATGTGGGTCATGCTTTCGACGCCGCCGACGAGGAAGAGGTCGCCGAGGCCAGCGGCGATGCGTTGGTGGGCAGTGGTAATGGCTTCCATGCCAGAGGCGCAGTTGCGGTTGACGGTGGAGGCAGGAATGTGGTTTGGGATGCCTGCGCGGAGGGAGATGATGCGGGCGATGTTGATGGAGTCGAGGGGTTGTGTGACGCAGCCGAAGATGACTTCCGAGATTTCGGCGGGGTCGATTCCGGTTTTAGTGAGGAGGGCGGATGTGACGGCGCGGCCGAGGTCAGCGGCTGTTAGATCGGCGAGGTCTGTGCCGATTTTGCAGAAGGGTGTGCGTGTGGCGGCGAGGATGAGCATGTTATTTAGATTTTAGAATCCAGAGGCTAGAGGGTAAGAGCCGGACATAGGGGTGATTGTTGGTTAAGGGGAGAACTGACTATTTATCACGTTTTTAATATGTACGGAAAAGCAGGGGTCGGCAATGAAAAGCAAATATTCGAGTTATGTATGAAATGAAAGCCGAGATGGGGCGTATGTGGAATGGAGTATGAATATGAACAGAGATTTAAAAAAAAGCAGTCGGCGTAATTTCCTGAAGGGTCTGACTGCCGCGACTGCGGGTGGTATCGCGATGCCGAATTTGTTGTTGAGGGCGGGAGAGGTGGCGGCGGAGAAGAAGTTGGGGATTGGATGTATCGGGGTGGGGGGGAAGGGATTTTCAGACATGATGAGTGCGTCGTGGAAGAATGAGATTGTTGCGATATGTGATGTGGATTCGAGGATGCTGGCGAAGGCGGCGGCGAAGTTTCCGCAGGCGAAGGTTTATCGAGATTTCCGTGAGATGTTGGAGAAGGAGAAGGGGATTGATGGCGTGACCGTTTCGACGCCGGATCATTCGCATTTTCCGGCGGCGATGCATGCGATTTCGTTGGGCAAGCATGTATGTGTGCAGAAGCCATTGGTGAATACGTTGTGGGAGGCGAACGAGCTGCGTATGGCGGCGAAGAAGAAGGGTGTGATTACGCAGATGGGGAATCAGGGGCATACGTATGAGCAGAACCGAATGTTGAAGGAGTGGATTGAGGCGGGAGCGATCGGGAAGGTGAAGGAGATTCATGTTTGGACGGATCGTCCGATCTGGCCGCAGGGTTCAGGGGCGGCGGCGAAGGCGGTGGAGCCTGTGCCGGAGACCTTGGAGTGGGAGTTGTGGTTGGCGCAGTGTCCGGATATTGAGTATCGTCCGAAGATTCATCCGTTTGATTGGAGGGGGCTTTTTGAGTATGGGTGTGGTGCGTTGGGTGACATGGGTTGTCATAATTTGGATCCGATTGTGGTGACGCTCGGGTTGGGAGT
>JBGSRM010000295.1:0-6056 GCA_041737575.1 Akkermansiaceae bacterium | reverse complement strand
AGGCGGATGTTTTGTTTGTCAAGTTCCTCGGCTTTTTCATCGAGGAAGCGTTCGAGCAGGGTCATGAGGGCTTCGATTTCGGATTCCGGGCGGTTCCAATTTTCCGAGGAGAAGGCGTAGAGGGTGAGGAATTTGACGCTGAGTTCCTTGCAGGCTTCCATGACTTCACGGACGGATTCGGCACCTGCGCGGTGGCCTTCGGCGCGGGGGAGGCCGCGTTCTTTTGCCCAGCGTCCGTTCCCGTCCATGATGATGGCGATGTGGTTGATGGATGATTGGCTCATGCGGGATTGTCGTCGTTGTACATGCCGCCGTAACCGGGTTGGTAGAGGAAAAGTTTGGAGTGCTGGGCGATGATCTCGAAGTGTTTGTCGATGGAATAGATGCGTATGTTGTCGTGGATGGCGATGGAAGCGATGAGGACATCGAGCCACGGGAGGTTTAGTCCTTTGCCGCGAAGCGACCATGCTAGGGAAATCGCGCGATTCCAATCTTCCTCTTTGAACGGGCGGTAAGGGATGACGGAAAAGAAGCTGCCGAGGCGCCTTCGTTCTTCTTTGCGCGCGCCTCCGAGGACTTCGAGACGAACCGGTGCGCACCAAAGAGCCTCATAGGCACCCAAGAGACCTTCGACAGCAAGCCTTACCCGTATGTCACCTTTCGGGCGGAAGCTTTCAATCCACACGGAGGAATCAACAAGAACCATTAGTTTTCTTCCGGGTAAAGAGGAGGAATTGGGTCGCAGAAGTCCTTTGATTCCGTGTCCGAAGTGCCGAAATAATCAAAAGCGCCTTCTCGGATCAGGCGACCGAATTCCTTTGCGCGGGTGCGGCGGACAAAATCTGTGACAGCGCGGGCTACGGCTGGGCTTTTGTTTTTGTCTCCGGTGATTTCGAGGAGGTCTGCTAAGATGGCTTCGTCAATGTCAACCGTGATTCTCATGGGGGTAGATTGGCATCAGATTGCATCAAGTCAAGGTGTAAAATGATGAAAAATGAGGACTTTATGCTTTTAGGGTTTGCTTGCGGTCTGGGCCGACGCCGATGAAGGCGATGGGGGCGTCGCAGAGATCGGAGAGGCGTTGGAGGTAGGCTTGGGCGTTTTGGGGGAGTTGGTCGTAGCTGGTGCAGGTGGTGGTGTCTTGTTTCCAGCCGGGGAGTGTTTCGTAGATGGGTATGGCGCGATCCCAGAAGGAGCGGTTGGCTGGGGGGAGTTCGTGGCGTGTGCCGTCGATTTCGTAGGCGGTGCAGATTTTGAGTTCGTCGTATTCGTCGAGGCCATCGACGTTGGTGACGGCGAGGCCGGTGACACCGTTGACCATGCAGGCGAAGCGGAGGAGGACGGTATCGAGCCAGCCGCAGCCGCGCGGGCGACCGGTGGTGGCGCCGAATTCGCGGCCGAGGTTGTGGAGGTATTCGGAGAGGCCTTCGTCGCCGGTGGGGAAGGGGCCGGAGCCGACGCGGGTTGTGTAGGCTTTGCAGACGCCGATGACGGATTGGATGGCGGTGGGTGGGAGGCCGGTTCCGGTGGTGGAGCCGCCGGCGGTGGTGTTGGAGGAGGTGACGAAGGGATAGGTTCCGAAGTCGATGTCGAGGAGGGTTCCTTGTGCGCCTTCAAAGAGGAGGTTTTTGCCTTCCTTCCATGCTTTGTGGAGGATGGGGATGGTGTTGGTGATGTGGGGGGCGAGTCGTGCGAAGGCGGTGTAAGTTTCCGCGATGACTTGTTCCGGGGTGAAGGTGGGGAGGTCGTATTTGGTGAGGATTTCGTTGACCTCGTGGGTGCGTCTGGTGATTTGCGCTTCGGCGAAGGGGCGGTCTAACAGGTCGGCCATGCGGAGGCCACAGCGGTTGATTTTATCGGCGTAGGCGGGGCCGATGCCGCGTTTGGTGGTGCCGATTTTCTGATCGCCGAGGGAGATTTCGCGGGCGGCATCAAGTTCCTTGTGGAAGGGGAGGACGACGTGGGCGCGATCCGAGATGAGGAGTTTCGCGGGGTCGATGGTGATGCCTTGGGCTTCGATGCGTTCGATTTCGATGCAGAGGCCGATGGGATCGACGACGACGCCGTTGCCGATGATGTTGATTTTGTTGTCCCAGAGGATGCCGGAGGGGAGGAGGTGGAGGACGTATTTGGTGCCTTTGGCGATGACGGTGTGGCCGGCGTTGTTGCCGCCTTGGCCGCGGATGACGACGTCTGCGGATTCGGTGAGGTAGTCAACGATTTTGCCTTTTCCTTCGTCGCCCCATTGGAGGCCTGTTATGACTGTGTTCATGATTTGAATTTTTTTAACCGCGAATGAACGCGAATGGACGCTAATGAAGATTGGGTTTGTTGGATGCTTTAGAAAGAACTACGCGTTCCCATTCCAGTTTTGGATTATTGAAGTTTATGATAAGAGCGAGTGGGAGTTTGGTAACGCGAAGATAGTTGAGAACTTGGCCACGCTCGGTGTCTGTGATGCGGTCGATGGTTTTGGTTTCAACGATGATTTTTTCGTGGGCAATTAGGTCTGGGATGAATTCGCCGACTTTCACGTTTTTCCAACTGACCGGATATCTCGGTTGTTGAAGGAACGGAATTCCTCTGTAGCCGAATTCCACAACGAGGGAGTTTTCGTAAATCTTTTCGTTCAAGCCGTGACCGTGTCCGTTAGATATTTCCAGCGCACATGAAATGATCCCAAAAACTTCGTCTTTGAGAATTAATTCGCGTTCATTCGCGTTCATTCGCGGTTGATCTTATTCGCTTCGATGAGATCGGCGAAGTCGGTGAAGAAGTGGGCGGCGTCGTTGGGGCCGGGGGCGGCTTCGGGGTGGTATTGGACGGAGAAGATGGGGAGGGTTTTGTGGCGCATGCCTTCGACGGTGTTGTCGTTGAGGTTGATGTGTGTGACTTCGATGTCGGCGGGGAGGGAGTCGGGATCGACGGCGAAGCCGTGGTTTTGTGAGGTGATGGAGATTCTGCCGGTGCGGAGGTCTTTGACGGGTTGGTTTCCGCCGCGGTGGCCGAATTTGAGTTTGAAGGTTTTTCCGCCGTAGGCGTGGGCGAGGAGTTGGTTGCCGAGGCAGATGCCGAATGTGGGGAGCTGGGTGATGAGTTGTTTGAGCTCCGCGTGGATGTAGTCGAGTGCGGCCGGATCTCCGGGGCCGTTTGTTAGAAAGAGGCCGTCTGGTTTTTTCGCGAGGATTTGTTCGGCGGAAGTGGTGGCGGGGACGACCTCGACCTCGAAGCCTGCTTGGCGGAGCATGCGGAGTTGGTTGTATTTCAAGCCGAAATCGATAGCGATGACGCGGTATTTGACGGGGGGCAGTTCTTCGTAAGTTTCGGTTTCGCCGATGGATGCGTTTGGCAGGGTCCATTTGCGGGATTCCTCGGCCCAGATGTAGGATTCTTTGGTGGTGACTTCTTTGACGAAGTCTGAGCCTTCCATGGGGGCGGAGTTTTTGGCGGCGGCGATGGCGTTGGCTTCGGAGAGTTCGGTGGAGACGCAGGCGCGCATCGCGCCGAGAGAGCGGAGGTGTTTGGTGAGGGCGCGGGTGTCGATGCCTTCGATGCCGAGGATGTTGTGTTCGGCGAGGTAGGAAGCGAGGGATTGGGTGGAGCGGTAGTTGGAGGGGATTTCGCAGAGTTCGCCGATGACGAAGGCGCGGATGTGGGGGCCGGCGGATTCGTTGTCTTCCGGGTTGACACCGTAGTTGCCGATCATGGGGTAAGTCATGGCGACGATTTGGCCACGGTAAGAGGGGTCTGTGATGACCTCCTGGTAGCCAGTCATAGAGGTGTTGAAGCAGATTTCACCGGTGGTGGTTCCGCTGGCTCCGAAGGAAATTCCGGTGAAGCAGCGTCCGTCTTCGAGGGCGAGAATGGCAGATTTGGGCACGGCGCGGGAGGGTAGGGGTGAGTCGCGCGCTAGGGAACAAAAATTTTAGGGTAAGTGGCGATTTCGTTACTCGGGCTCCATGGTGGGGTCGTTGAAGAAGCTCTTGATGTAACCGAATTCGACGAGGGTATCTTGCCAGGGTGCGATGATGGCGGGGTCGCGGAAGATGCGGTAGGCGCGGGCGAGCCATTGCTCGGCCTCGCGGTCGTCCTTTTTCTGGAAGGCGAGGGCTGCTTTGGCGAAGTAGTAGTAGGGGGAGTCGTCTAGGAAGTCGTATTTTTCCGACATGATAATGACTTCTTCGTCTTCGCCGAGTTTGGATTTGCAGAGGAGAATTTTGAATTCGATGAGGCGAGTGAGAGCTGTGTTGGCTTCCGGGGTTAGCTTGAGGACTTCCTGGAAGATGTCGTGGGATTTTTGCCATTCTTTGGAGACGAAGTGGACTTCCGCGATATTGAAACGGATGCTGGCGTTCTCGGGGGAGAGTTCAGAGGCCTTATTGAAGGCCTCCATGGCTTTCTCGAAGTTGCGCATTTCGACGTAGCAGGAGCCGTAGAGGTTGAAGATTTCGGGGCTTTTATCGAAGATTTTATCGGCTTTTTCGAGGGCTTCGAGGCATTCGAAGATGCGTTTTTGTTGAAAGAAGCGGTTGGCTTCGCCGAAGTTTTTGGTGAATTCCTCGCGTTTTTCTTCCGGGAGATTGAGGAATTCTTTTTGGTTATCTTGGAGGGTGGGCGCTTTTTTTTCTTCTGTTTTTTCTTCCGCTTCCTGAGCGTGGAGGAAGGAACAAAGGAGGAGGAGTGGGAGGATGAAGTGTTTCATGGTCGGGTGGAATGATGGAGAGGTTAGATGTGTGTTTGTGGGTGGGCAAGTTCTAAGGCTTGAAAATCACAGTTCTAAAGAGTCCGTTTCTATGTAAATAAGTGCCCATGAGATTTCTCCGCATTTTTATAAGCAGCCCCGGCGATGTCAATGAGGAGCGTGACCGTGCGAAGCAGGTGATTGAGCAGCTCCGCCGACGATATGCGGGGCGCATCGAGATCAAACCGGTTTTATGGGAAGACCTGCCGCTTCAGCCGGACATGTCTTTCCAGAAAGGGATCGATCTTTTGCTTTCCAATCAAGGGGTGGACATTGCCATTTTCATTCTATGGTCGCGATTGGGCTCGCCAACGGGAGCGGCGATACTGAAGGACGATGGGTCGGAATATCGTTCCGGGACCGAGCGAGAGTTCGACTTGATGCTTAAGGCCCGCGAGAAATCGGGTGGCACGCGCCCCGATCTGATTGTTTACACCCGTCAGGATGAAGCCACTTTTGATGAGCGTCTTCGGGGGAAATCCACAGCCGACAAGGAGGCGGATATTCTGCAAAAGGGACGCGTTGAATCCTTTATTGAGGAGGAGTTCTTTGACGCTGAAACCAAGACCAACATCCGTGCGTTTCATCGCTTCGACCGGCCTGCCACCTTCTCCGGTCAGTTACGTATTCACCTTCAGGAACTCATCGATCCGATAGCCGGTGATATTCCCGGTGGGCCTGTATGGGACATCGGGACTCAAGGCAGTCCTTTCATGGGACTGGAAGCCTTTCAACCAAAGCATGCTCCTGTGTTTTTCGGGAGGGAGGATGAAGTTCTCGAAATTTGCCAAGCGTTGCGCCGCCAGGCTCGCGAGGGCAGTGCGTTCGTGATGATCGCCGGTGCGAGTGGTTCGGGTAAATCCTCGCTTGCACGCGCGGGTGTGCTTCCTGCGATTACCGCCTTTGAAGCGGGTGACTCCATCAGTCATTGGGTCTCGCTTATTCTGAGCCCGGGAGAACTGGGTGAAGATCTCATGGAAGGTTTTGCGGTGCGTCTTGCTGAGAGTTTGCCCGCTTTAAGGAGCGACGAATCTGCCTGGAGGGAGGTCTTGGCTGCGGATCTGCGCCGCGATGCGGAAATCACCGTTCGTCGCGTAATTCTCCCTGCCTTGGCCGCGCATCGCGAGGATGGAAAGCTGCCTCCACCGGGTTCCTCGCCGAGGCTTTTTCTTCTGATTGACCAGATGGAGGAGCTGCTTTCCGGCACGTGCTGGAGCGATGATGAGCGCCTCGCTTTTGCCACACTCATCGAAGTTCTCTCCCGTTCGGGAAAAGTGTGGATATTGGCGACCCTGCGCGCCGACTTTCTGGGAGC
>JBGSRM010000245.1:0-22870 GCA_041737575.1 Akkermansiaceae bacterium | reverse complement strand
TCCCATGATCGATTCCAAGCTAATCTTCCGTCACTTGAATCAAACTCTACCCATTTCATCCTTCGCCGCCGCCCACGCATACCCTCCATCTTTTGCCATCTACACAATATTTTCCACCGCTAACAAAAAAGCGCCCATCCGATGAGCAATATCTCACGAACAAAAGTTACAGAAGGACATCGCAAATAACCGCCTTTAAGCATCAATAATCTGTCAATTATAGAAGGACTGCCCAACCAACAAGACGAAAAGATAGAGCTTCAAACCAAGCAGAAACTTCGACTCCAAGCTGAATCAGTAAGGTCATCACGGCTTGTATTCGCGCTGTCCTTCTCACCAAACACGCCGGCTTCAGGCATTTTTATATGCTTTTCCGCGTTCTTGACTCCATTCATTTCGGAAACAAACTCCCACCATGTCCGATTCATTCACCCTCAAACCCAACATCGCCCTCGGCGTCGTCCCCACTCACCTCGGATTCATCGACGCCCTCGTCCCGGATTCCAATGGCAACTTCCAACGCGAAAAAGACGGCCGCATCGCCATCGTCGCGGAAATGGATCGCATCTGTTCCCTCTCTCCCGTCCGACCTTCCTGCGTGCAAATCTCTCTTTTCCCAGGCACCAACGACACGGACATCGCGGAAATGATGCAAGGACTCAGAGCCCTCAAACTCGATGCCCACCTCATCATGATGGTCGGCGGCGCTAACCCGATGAACCCCGCCGACGAAGACGCGGTCATCTCCCAACTCATGGGCTCTCTCCGCGCCGCACAAACCTACGGCGCCGCCTCCGTAGCCTCCACCTCCATCGAGGAATGGATGAACGGCCCCGTGGACATGGATCTCGACACCGCCATCGCACAAAACGTAAAACTCCACATCCGCGCCGCCAAAGAATCCGGCCTGCTCGATTCGGAAATCTCCGCTTGGCACATCGAATTCCTCCGCCCCGGCGAATTCAAAACATTCACCAACATCCAACGCGCCTGGGCCTTCATCAAAGCCATCAACAAAGAACTCGGCCGCGATTACTTCAAACTCCTCATCGACTCCGCACACATGGGCGACTCCGGCCTCTCCATCGAGGAAAACCAACGCCTCATCACCGAGCTCGCCGCCGCCAACCACATGGGTATTTTCCACGCCTCCGCAAAAACCACCCGCGGCTGCCTCAGCACCGATGACGGCTGGATCGGCGCAACCCTCCTCTCCGCCGCAAAAACAGGAAAACTCGAAACCGTCTTCGTCGAAGCCTTCCGCCACGACGACCCCGCCCTCCAACCTCTCCGCGACCTCGAACCCGGCCACGGCATCGATACCACCGATGGTCGCTCCTACACCCAGGTCATCATCGATGGCCTCGTCGATGTCGCACACCGCCTCAACAACCTCCAAGCCCGCGGCTTCCTAAGCTGATCGACTACCCTTTCAATAGTAAATAATTTCTCATCCATTTCGTGTATTCCGTGCATTCTGTGGTTCAAAAATTAAAATCCCAAGCTACTCGGGAGCACGATCACGGGCATTCCCCGACCGTACTATCCCCTTAATGGATAATTTTTATCCATACACGATGGTTGCCGAATCGCTCGACCCGTGCGTAAGTGTATGGATATGAAAACCTCAGCCCTCCTCCCAATCGCAATCTGCCTCACCGCTTTGCCCGCAAGTGCGCAGAATAAAAACGAATACATTTCGATCAAACAAGAGATCGAGCAATCCATCGCTCGCGGCAACGCTTGGCTCGCCACCCAGCAAAACGAAAAAGGCTTCTGGGACGATGGAGGCACACCCGCTTTCACCGCCCTCGCACTCACCTCTTTAATCCGCGATCCCAGTCTTGAATTACCTACCGAAGGAAAACTGCCGGACAATCTCAAAAAAGGTTTCGACTGGCTCCTCGAACAACAAAAAGAAGATGGCGGCATCTACAACCGCGGCCTCGCCGTTTACAACACCGCCACCTCTGTCACCGCCCTCGCCTCCGCAGGTCGCCCGGAATTTGAAAACGCCATCGTCAAAGCACGCCGCAAACTCATCGGCAGCCAATGGGACATCGGTGAAAAAGGCAAAACCGACAACCAAAACGACGGCGGCATCGGCTACGGCTCCAAAGACGACCACACCGACATGTCGAACACCTACCTCGCCATCGAAGCCATCGCACTCTCGGACACCATCATCGAAGACGGCAACTACGCCAACGAACCCAAACTCAACTGGGAGGCAGCCCTCACCTTCCTCTCCCGCAGCCAAAATCTAACCGAGACAAACGACCAACCATGGGCCTCCGACGATCCAAAAAACAAAGGCGGCTTCATCTACACCCCCGGCAGTTCCAAAGCCGGTGAAGACAAAACCGAAGACGGCAAAGTCGCCCTCCGCTCCTACGGCTCCATTTCCTACGCCGGCCTGCTCTCCCTCATCTACGCAAAACTCGATGCCAACGACCCCCGTGTCATCGCCGTCAAGGAATGGCTCGGCAAAAACTACACCGTGGAGGAAAACCCCAACATGGGCGCGGAAGGCCTCTACTACTACTATCAAGCCATGGCCAAAGCCCTCCACGCCGCCGGCATCGATAAACTCGACCTCGCCGACGGAACCAAAGCCGACTGGCGTAAAGACCTCGCCGGCAAACTCCTCTCCGCCCAACGCGAAAATGGATCATGGGTCAACGACAACGGCCGCTGGATGGAATCCAACCCCGTCCTCGTAACCGCCTACACCGTCATGGCACTCCAGGAAATCCACCGCTCAATTCCCTAACAGACACTCCATATTGAAACTTCATGTCTTCCAAGAATTAGACACGTGTCTCAGCAATGCTATAAATTCCATGTCCAAATTCGGCTAACCCGAGAATCATGAAGAGAAGAAGGAAAGATAATCAAGATGC
Organism: Akkermansiaceae bacterium; assembly: GCA_041737575.1. Taxonomy (GTDB): domain Bacteria; phylum Verrucomicrobiota; class Verrucomicrobiia; order Verrucomicrobiales; family Akkermansiaceae; genus Luteolibacter. The sequence continues at coordinate 19,967 of JBGSRM010000245.1, read as the reverse complement.
TCAATCGAAACAAAGCACCGGTTACCCCCGAGAATACTTAACAAATCCGCAAACAGGTCTCCGTGTCACCAAAGCTCGACCAAACGCAGCACCTGTGACTACGTCTATGGTGAATGCCCTTTTGGAGGACTACCCTTGAATTCTTACGCGTACCAACGCAATGAATTCAATGCATCATCTTTCAGGGGAATTTGTGCAATGCCATTCACCCAGTGACGAAATTCATCGATAGAGACATTTCACTAATAACCAATAACTTATAACTCATAACTGCTAGAATCGGCAGTGGAGTTACAGATTCTCACATCTCCGCTCTTGCCCTCCACCCATCCGATGGCTTCCATCCTTTGCATGGAACAACACGAGTGGAACGAACAGACAGAGGATGGAAAACGTTTCTATCGTGCCAGCTTCCACGGACGCCAATGGCGTATCGCCACAACTCTAAAAACCGATCCCGACTGGGAATACCTCGACAACCCTCCCGAAGAAATCTGGAGAACCTTGCGTGATGTCGTATGGAAAAAATACCAACGCAAACGCTGCTCATGGGATCGCATCCAAACCATCGATAAAATCCTCGGCGACGATTCCACACCGGAACCTTGAACCTTTCATGAAACGCTTGCTCCGCATAGCCACGCTGTTATCAATCTTTGGAGTTTTTCTCGTCCCACTGTATCCGGTGAGCAACACGCTCAGTAAACTGACTTGGCTCGCCTGCCTGAGTGGCGCGTGGCTGGGTATGCTAATCCTCATGTGGAAACATCGGATTTCACGAGTATCCATCTTGATACTACCCGTCTTGCTCGCCATTCCATTCATCGTTCCATCTGGTGAAATAGATGCTGGAAAAATACGAAATGATTATGCGGCTCGCATGAGCCGTCTCGAAGGAACGAAGTATTTTTGGGGTGGTGAAAGTTCGCGAGGGATTGATTGCTCGGGGCTGCCTAGAAAGGCACTGCGTGATGCCCTATTTGCCTACGGTGTGAAGAATTTCAACAGCCGTGCTTTACGCAGTTCTGTCGAGCAATGGTGGTTCGATACTAGCGCCAAGGCTTTGGGAGAGGGCTATCGGGATTTTACAACACCCGTAGGCAACACAGGAACCATTGAAAAAATGGACTATAGCCAACTTACCCCGGGAGATCTGGCAGTCACTGATGACGGTGTGCATGTCCTCGCATACCTTGGCAATGGCAAATGGATTCAAGCCGATCCGAGCGTCGGAAAAGTAGTAACACTGGACGGAAGGAAAGATGCCAATGGCTGGTTTTCTGTGCCTGTAACCACACACCGCTGGAAACTAACACGATAAATTCCCCTGCTGCCACTCCCTTTCTAATCTTCTCCACCTTCACCAAATCCACGGAACCAGCCGCCATGCAACCTTGGCCACGTAATTCCTATAAACATAGCTTTGATGAAGTGTGATTCCTCCACAGCGGCACGCCAAAGCGTGGCCAATATAAGTGCTAGAAAAAGCCAACCCCGTTTGTAAATTCCAGCCAGCAACCCAAAAACTCAGGCCGATGAACAACTCTCCCAAATAGGCAGGATGGCGGAACCAACGATACGGCCCCCGAGAAACAACCTCCCGCAACGCAGGCAAGATGGCGAAACTACTTCCGAGACTAAAAAGCGAAAACGCGGTCCATGCGATCCCGGCAACAAACAGCCCTTGTCCCACCAAGACCAATCATCTGTTGCTGGCGTGAAGCGAAAAGCACATCTACCAGCGATCATGTTTGGCATTACAAATTACTTTTAGTTCCCCAACCGCTTCACAAACTCCTCCAAGAGCGCGTTCAGTCTCGACTCATTCGCAATCTTCTTCGGAACATCAAATCCAATCCAAATCGCCGTCGATCCCGAAGGCCCAAGCCGCATCACCCACGCTTCCCTCTCAGACCCCGTCGCCCCCGTGAAAGTCCTGGTCCCGGAAGTAGCCTCCAAAACTCCTATCGCCTCTTTCGCCGCCTCAGCCGATAACGCCTGCGTGGATTCCACCTTCCTTTCAAACAACACGCTCCCCTCGCTATCGGTAACCTTTCGTATCAAATACGGCTTCGTCCTCTTCCCGGAATTTCCTAAAGTGGCGAGTCCCACAGACATCTCCATCGTCGTCGCCGCCACCGCACCTCGGAAAAGATCCTCCGTATCAAGAAACGGCCCCGTAATCCCGCAACGCTTCGCCAATCTCTCCACCTCCGCAGGCCCGATCTGCCGTCCCGTCTGCACAGGCCTCCCTGGCAAAACCAACTTCCCACGCTCCGCCGCCGCCGCCGCCACAAACGGCTCAAACGCCGATCCCAAATCCCGCTTCATGCGTGTCCGGTCAATCCTCGAATGCGATATGTCCCTCCCGCCCACATACGCCAGAATCGCCCCCGTTTTCGTCTCGGTCGTCACTGCGGCATACTGGATATACCCAACCTCGGATCCCGCCCTGTGCTCAACATACTTTGGATGACTCCACCCCTTTTCGCTCTCTAACAAACCCACCGCGCCGGATAACTCCGTCTCCAAACGCTTCTGCCAACCGCTATCCAGTGTCGTATAAATCTTAAGTCCGCTCAACACCGCATCCTGCTTGTTCATCACCATTTCCAACTCCTTGTCTAACAGATCTTGTATGTATGAATTCTTGCCACCTCCACCTCCCTCTTCATTCAATACAATCTCCAGCGCCTCCACCTCCTCCGCCCTCTCCTGCGTGATAAATCCCGCATCCACCATCCTCGCCAGCGTCTGATCCCGCTGCTCCATCGCTGCTTCCAAATTTCTAAGCGGAGAAAATATATGCGGTCCTCGTATGATTCCCACCACCATCGCACACTCCCCCGGATGCAACTCGGAAACCTCCTTGCCAAAATACGTCTGCGCCGCCTCATCAATCCCATACGCCCCGGAACCGAAATAGATCCTGCTCAGATAACTCGTCAGTATCTCATCCTTTGAATACCTCGACTCCACCCGCAACGTCAGCGCGATCTCCAAAAACTTCCGGTGCAGCGACTTCGCCCTCATCTCATACGTGTTCCGCGCAAGTTGCATCGATAAGGTCGATGCACCCTGCGTGAAATCCCGATCCTTGATATTCCGCAGCGTGGCTCGTGCAAGACCCTTCACATCCACCCCACCATGATCATAAAACCGGGCATCCTCCCTCGCCATCAATGCCTGCACCAGAAAATCCGGAATCTCATCGCGATCTATGAGCTTCCCCGTGCTGGCATTCGGAACCTCAATCTCTTGATCCAATCGATCATAATAAACATTCCCTCTTGGCAGTTTTCCGACCTCATCAAGGTCGAATCTCGATGCCAGAAGATAATAAAAAAAACACACCCCCAAAATCAAAATCAAAACCACCACCATCACCTGAAACAACAACACAACCGGCGCATGCATCCAAACAGGAAGCCATCGCTTCCAAATGGTCACTCCAGTTATCGGTCGCCAGGTTGACATGATTACAAAGGCTCAATCATCCAACGGATTGAAATACACATCTCGCGGCAGATGCCCCATGAAATTCAATGCGAGGGATCACTCGTCTTCCACAGGGTAGCTGAAGTGTCCGATGATTTGGTATCCAAACAAACCATCCTCCCACTTCACACCCTCACCTACCGGATGATGCACAACCCACGGCGTGCTCTCTCCGCCATTCGGACCCGGAACCACAATACCCATATGAATGTCTGCATTCGACAACGCCCACACCACAATGTCCCCAGTCTTATAATCTCCACCATTTCGACTTGGCGTCATCACACGTCCCTTCCTGCTCAAAAATCTCTGCAAGTTCGGAACACGTCGGTGATCGATATTCTCATCCGATCCACTTGCCCCCCATAACTGCGGATACAACCGGAAATGACTCTCCATGTCCTCATGAACCAACTCCTGCAAATCAACCCCGATCTCACGATAACAACGCACCACCAAATCAGCCGCCACCCCCTTCGTGCGTGGTATGTCTCCACCGGGATATGAAATTTTGTAATACGTCGGATCGTACGCAACTTGACGGTTTGAATACTTCAACGCCTCCGCCGCCAAACGATCTCCACTCTTCGACGACTTCTCCAATGCCGCCACAATCTTTTCACTCTGCGCTCCCGTAGCCCCCTTCTGCGCCGCCATCAAACTTCCCACCCAAGGCTTCGAAAAATAAACCCCAGCAGCAATAGCAATCGCCACAATCACCCAACCCCCGAAAAAATTCGGACGCTTCGGCTTTTGCGGACGTGGCCCTATATACTCGATCGTATTGTAAAATCCTGTGCGGGAACGTGACATTTGAATTGTGAAAAACTTGCTAATAAACTACCAGACGGCCTTCGCTAAGACCATGAAAATATACGAAATTTTGAAATTTCCGGCATAGTTAAGAACTCTGATACTCTTGGATCACTAAATATTTAACATCTCCATGATATTATTCCAATCTTCCAAACCTCTCTCCTGGGGTCAGCTCGACCTGCCCCTCTTCGGTCTCAATTCCGACTGGTTCAGCCAACCTCTCCAACCGCCCGCCATGTTCTCCATCGCAGCCGATCCAAAATACCTCTGGTTCATCGCATCCAGGCAAGCCCCTGCCATCACACATCCCTCTGCCGAGCCCAACCACTTCACCCCGGAACTTTGGAAATACGATTGCGCCGAACTTTTCATCTCCTGCCCTCAATCCGGTCATTACCTTGAATTCAATCTGGCACCCAACAGCTCCTGGTGGGCATCGGAATTCTCAAGCCCTCGCATGGCAACCAAAACACAACCTCCATTCTCAAACCACATCCAAACCTGGCAGGATACCACAGACCAATCCTGGATCACCGCCATGGCCATCGAACTCGACTTTATCAAATCACACATCGGTTTCTCCCCCGCTTCCAAAATCAACGTCACCTTCATCCTCAATAGCCCACAACAAATTTTCATCTCCGCCACCAAACTCCCCGGTGAAAATCCCGACTACCACCAACCACATCACTTCGAACGCATCTTCTTCAAAGCGATCTGAACACATCCCCATTCCTGAGATAGAAGCAACTTTTGCGTTTCCTTAACACTTGGAGATTCGTTTTTTATCCCTAACATCAACCTCGACATGGAGCGTTTCGAGATCGAGGAAATCATCACCCAGGACAAGCACGGAGGCTTGTTCCGCGCAACAGATTCGCAAACTGGCCTCCACGTCGCCGTACTTCGCTTCTTCCCTCACGGCAAAAACAATGACGGATTGAAACCATCGGAAGCCCTCGCCTTCATGGATGCCTCCAATGTGATGACAACCATCACTCACCCTTCTCTAACACCAATCATTCACGCGGGAATAGACCCACTGGATTCCATTCCCTATGTCGCATACGAGTGGCGCGAGGGAACCTCATTACAGGATTTGTTGGTCTCCAACACTCTCGAGCCAAGCTTCGTCATCGATCTCATACGCCTCTCCATCCAAGTATCCGGTCACGTCTCCGAATCCCTCGGACAAGATGGCTTGTGGATCGATACGGATCTTTCCTCAATCAATCTCTCCTCGCTGGACAGCGATACCGCCATCTCATTCAGACTGTCCCCCTTGCGTTGGATTCGCTCGAACCGCTCTATATCAGACACGGCTTCCCTCGCCGAATTTGTTAGGAAACTGATGAACTGGGGCACTAAAAAAATCAGCGACAAGGAAACCACCGGCCTCGGCGCATGGATCGCATGGCTCAAACTGAATCCGGATGCGAATCTAGCCCAATCGCTCGAATCCCTCGTGATCATGACGAGAAACGCCAAAGCCCAATCCTTCGGCTCTCAAAAACCAAGTCTTCTTACAGAAAAACCCCGCCCATCGGGCAAACACCACTCGGATTCAAAAACCACAAGAAACGTCCTGCTCTGCGTCATCGTCCCCATGACCGTCGCATGCATCGTTCTCTTCGTCGTCCGTAAGAAAAAAATAGCTTCCGAACCTCCACCCCTCGTCACACAGCAGGAAGTCCAGCCTTCCCCAACCCCTACCATCCTGCCCGCACCTGTAAACCGTAAAGACCAGATCGCGGAACGCTCCTTGGAACTCAGAAAAGAACTCGAAAACTCCGCTACAGAAGCCGAGTCCGAACTCCTCAGAATAAAAACCGAAGCCGATGCGCGGGGAGGCGTCTTCCTTCCCGACGACACACCATACGCAAGAACTCTCAAAGCAGGGCACGCTTTCAAACTCAAAGGCACTCTCAAAAGGACAGGACTGTCAAAATCCGGAAACAGTCTCTACTTCTTCTTTTCCAGCCCTTTCAAACAAGGCCAGCTCCGGGGCGTCTTATACAAAAAACAATTCGAAGGAACCTTCGACATCAAAACCTTCGATCACCTGGTCGGCAAAACGATCATCCTGAACGGCGTCATCGCCAAAGAACCTTCCATGAGCCCCGTACTCGTCAAAATCATGCGGATCTCCCAAATCTCCGAAGAATAAATCCATCCCTACCAATCCGGCCCCTGCTGCCTGATCGCCTCATACAAAACAATCGCAACAGCCGTCGATAAATTCAAACTGCGCGTGCTACCTGGCACCATCGGTATTCGCAGTGCCATGTCTCCTCCCTTCTCAATCATCGTTTCCGGCAACCCCTTCGTCTCCTTCCCGAAAACCAACACATCTCCCTCCCCAAACTCAACCTCCCAAGGCGACTTCCTCGCCTTCGTCGATAGAAACCACATCCGCTTGCCCTCCATCCCCTCTATGAACTCATCAAAGCTCTCCCAAACATGCAGCTCCACATCCTGCCAATAATCCAATCCCGTCCGTCTCACATACTTGTCCTCCAAAGAAAATCCCAGCGGCTTGATCAAGTGCAGCTTCGACCCTGTAGCCAAAGCAAGCCGACCCGCCGCCCCCGCATTATGCGGAATCTCCGGCTCCACTAAAACAATATGAAACATATTCCTGTTTGATTGGTCTCTATCCTCTCTGAACCGCTCCACCCTCCCGAACACTCGTCCCCGTCGCCGATAAAAAATTCCCGATCAAACGCAGCCCCGCATCCTGGCTCTTCTCCGGATGAAACTGACACGCCAGAACATCCCCCTTCTCCACGGAAGCCGCAAACTCTTCCCCAGCATAATCCGTCCGTGAAACGCTCCACGAATCATCCTCCACAACCGGAAAATAGGAATGCACGAAATAAAAATACGGATCCTTCCCCAAACCCTCCCAAAACTTCGACCCCGAATCCTCCGCCCTCGCTGAATTCCACCCCATCTGCGGAATTTTCTTTCCCACCTCCTCCCGAAAACGCACGCACCTGCCCCGAATTATCCCCAACCCCTCAACCTCCGGAGCCTCCACACTGCCCTCGAATAAAATCTGATACCCCACACAAATCCCGAAATACGGCCTTCCCTCCCCGATCCATTTCCTCAGTGGCTCCACAAGTCCGCGCCTCGCCAACTGACCCATCACATCACCAAACTCCCCCTGCCCCGGCAAAATCAACTGCCCCACCTCCGCAAGCTGCTCCGGACCGCTCACCACAACCGGCTCCACACCCAACGCATGCAAAGCATTCGCTACACTGCGCAAATTCCCCCCGCCATAATCAACAAGCCCCGTCTTCACAATGCTTCCTTCGTGCTCGGTATCCCCTTCACCCGCGCATCCTTCTCACACGCCTGTCTCAACGCCCGTGCAAGCCCCTTGAAAATCGCCTCCGCAACATGATGACCATCCCGACCATACAACAACTCCACATGGATGTTCGCACGCAAATTCGATGCCAACGCCCGACAAAACTCCTCCACCAGTGTAAATGGCATGTTCGGCGCGGATGGCGTCCCCGCAGGCGCGCGAAACTCGAGATGAGGCCGGTTGCTCAAATCAACCACCACCCTCGCCAGCGTCTCATCCATCGGCAGATACGCACAACCATATCGGCAAATACCCTCCTTGCTGCCCAACGCCTCACGTATGCAATCACCCAAAACAATCCCCGTATCCTCAATCGTATGATGGAAATCCACATCAATATCACCCTCAACCCGCACAGTCAGGTCAAACAACCCGTGCTTCGAAAACAAAGTCAGCATGTGATCGAAAAATGGTATCCCGGTCTCCACCTCCGATACCCCCGACCCATCCAGATCGATGGACATCTCGACTTCAGTTTCCGCCGTCTTTCTGCTCTTCTTTGACTTCCGTTGACTCATCTGCATTTTCTAGGTTCACTTTCGGCGCAGATTCCCCGCGCTTCTTTATCTTTTCAATATATTCCTCAGGCAATCGCACGCGCTTCAATTCATCCAATACCGCCTTCTTCTCTTCATCCGTAACCTGCACGATCTTTTCCCACGCGCTTCGGTACATCGCCGCCAAGGAATCACCCGCACTCTCCTTCCCTTCACTCGCTTCGATCCGCTTTATCTCGCTTTCAATCTGCCGCTTGCATTCTTCTAACGATTCCTTGTGATACTCGTCAGGTGTGACCCACGTGCCGAGCGCCGCCTTCTCACCCTCATACCTCTTCTGCAACTTCTCATTCTGCTCCGCAATAGCCCGCTCCGCACCGGCACGATCTTGCGGTGCCATCTGGGCAAGCCCCGACTCACGTTTCGCTATCCGGTCTTCATACCCGGCTAAACTGGTCTGCACGGCTCTCGATAAAGCCGCCAGCACCTGCTTCATCCTTACCGCCAAGGCACCCCTGCCATCCGCCTCTGCGAATTTGGAATCGTAAACGGTAAACAAACGCAACGCACCAAGCAACTCCCTCCGCTCAATCGCAGCCAGCACCGATTTCTCTGCGATCAATGCATCATACCCATACGCGTTCGCCTCATATTCTTCGCCACTCACCAAGGCACCTCCGAATTTGATCCCGCCACCTCGGATCACATCACCCTCATTGTTTAGCTCCTCAAGGATCTTCTTCGCTTTGCCCACCATCGCGCTTGTCGGGTACTCCCTCAAAAAATCCTCAACCTGTTCGATCCGCTCATCATAATCCGCTTCCTTCAATAACTCCGGCGTCGGAATCAATAAACTCAACTTCCCGAATGCTACCGAGTCGGCTTCCTCTTTTTTAATCGATTTCACATCCTTCTTCGATATGATCCTTTCCTCCTTGAATGAACCCTCCCCTTTGACTTCCACCAAATAACTCTCCTCGGTCTCACGTATCACTCGACCTTCGATTTCTCCGCCATCTTTCATTACAAGTGTATCCGCATAAGCCACCTGCCACATACAGCAAATTCCTAACAACATCTTTGCAAAACGATATTTCATTGATTTCTGGGTTTTTCTACTTTCTTTGAACTCAGCCCATTATTCCGCTTTCCCTGATTTACGCAAGCAGTGATCGAAGTGCCGGTCATTCTTGTCAATACTCTTGATACTCCCGTCTTTCCCCATCTTGACCACACCACTTATCGTATGACTTGTAACCTTTTCCGCAGCAACCACGGAGACCAGCTTGGGTGAAAGTCGCTTGAGCAAACCCTTGAACTCATCCGAAACCCCGGCCTCAAACGCTATTCTGTCCCCATATCCACGCAACAAATGACCATGGATCGCATCTGTATGCATGATCGGCATGGTCACAGCACTCACCGGCAGTCCGGATCTCAGATTTGCAAACTCGCTCACCACCGGATGCTCCAACCCATCCATTCGTGCCAGCAAAATTGAAAACAACCCTTCCGTGGATTCCTCGAAAAACATGATTTCATCCGTTATGGGAAGTCCCAATAAATTGCTCTCTATCTCACACTCCTGAAGGCGGCCGTCGCGCATGAAATTCTCACCCACCATGGTCATGAGATCATCTGCCCAGCTAAGCCATATTTCATCATGCGTAATCGCAGCCACATCCATCGCTGCTTGTATCGCCAACCCGTAAACAAATGCCCTTGCCCTCTCAACCTCCTCATCCTCTCCCGAACCATAAACCCTCAGCCTCAACCCGCTCACAAACACTTCTCGCGCCTTGGTGAGCGTCTTCACCGCTTTCTCAAGATAATCACCATCGCCGGTAGCCCGGTACAAAGCAGTATACGCGCTCACCATTCGGAAGCTGCACGCTGCTTCCGAATCCCTCTTCCCATCGTTCTTTCCAAACCGCTTGCCTCTCTTTTCTAACAATTTTCCCCTCGAACTTTCCAGCAAACCGCTCACCTCGGCCAACTCCTTCCCCGTTTTCTCCGCAATCGCCTCCGCATCCATCGTGTTTCGTAAACAGTTGAACTTTATATACCGTGCCGCATCAACCTCGACGGGAATATTGCCAACCTCGGTCATTCCTGTCGCCATAATCCACACCTCTGCCTCTTCTTCGCTCAGAACGGATCGGATATCTTCCATACGCCATAACCAATCCTCTTCCCTTGAAATGGTGACGACTCCGTTTCCAAACACACCATCCTCTGTCCTGTATGTATCCTCCGCAAACTTCATCACACCCTTCGCATACTCTAATATCTTGTCCTTTCCAGTCACTTCATACCCCTCAACAAGACAACTCACCACACGCGCTTGCATCTCACAAGTCCGGTAAAACGTCGGCATATTCCACGTATTCCCAAGCCTCGCGCTGAACACCCCGCCATCCAACGGATCAAACATCGGACTCACCATCAAATCCTCCATCAAATACTCCATCACCTCCTTCGCCCGTTCGCTCACACCGGCAGGCAATCCCTCAAGTCGCGCTCCACACGACATCACCTCGATCGACCCCACCGGAAAAAGCCCCCCAGCCTGATCAAAACTTCTCGACGTAATATCATACAGCGAGGTTAGTTGGCGCAACCCCTGCACCGCCGCCACCGCCGGCTCTCCACTCATTTCTCGCCGCTTCCGCCTCTCTTCCATCCGCTTACTCCTGCTATCCTGATCAAGCCTGCTGTTGTTGGATACATACGCACTATCCCCTTGCCAGATATCCAGAACCATCGAATGCGAATTCAAAAACAAACTCTCTACGCTGTGATTCGCATTTGACTTGTCCAACGAAACCCACGCAACCGGATTCACCTCCGGCGTCATCCACACAAGCATCGGAAACTTCAACTGACTGTCGGTCTCGGCATACAAATTCGCCGAATGCGGCACCCATTCACGAAATACCCCAGCATCCACCAATACCGGCAGGTAATTCTCGTTCATCTCTCTCACGATGGTCTTGCTGGACTCCATCTCCCCCAGAAATCTCATGTAATCCTGATGTTGGGGCATTACCACAACAGCCACGATCAAACGCTTCGCCCGCTTCGCCGTCTCAATCGCCTCAATACCCCACCCATGCCAGTGAATCTTCGATCCCTCCTGCGACCGATAAAGCGACCCACGCAAGCCCCCTAAACGATTCTTCATAACATCCCCCTCCTCAACGCCCTTCCGATCTTCCCTGATCGACAAATCCCCTTCCTCCTTCTCCTCACCACAACTCACCATGAATAATAATCCCAAAAATAAGACTGCGTGCTTCATTCTCTACGTATTTGCCTTTCCCCCACTCCCGGGAACCTCATCTTTCCTATTATCTGGCACTTTGCCAAGGTCGAAGAAAAGACTTTCGCTATCCACTCCTCACGGTAATCTGGGCCAAGAAAAAAATCTCTCTTAGCCGCGTGATCAGCATCGCCATCTCCAGCCAAAAAGGAGGCGTGGGTAAAACCACCCTCGCTATCAACCTCGCCCACGCTTTCGCACGCGCTGGTCTCAACACCTTGCTTGTCGATACCGACCCACAAGGCTCCGTTGGACTCTCCCTCACCAGACAATCAAGACTCCTACCGGGTTTTTACGACTTCCTCGCTGACCCTGGCATCCCCATCGATCGGCTCATCGTCCCTACCCGCCTCGAAACCTTCTCGCTCATCGCCGCTGGACAAATCAGCGACTACGAAATCGGAAACAGCGCCTCCGGCTCACACCTCGCCAGAATCCGTGCCTTCCTCAAAAACGTCGCCTCACGCCAATACGACATCTGCATCCTCGACAACGCCGCAGGTCTCTTCGGCATCACCAACGACATCATCTCCTCCGTCGATACCATTCTCATCCCTCAACAGGCCGAACCCCTCGGCATCCGCTCCGTCCCCAAACTCCTCGAAGGCCTCAACCGTCTCCGCGCACACAACCCCAGACTCAACGTCCTCGGCATCTGCCTCACCATGCTCCAGCGCGATCTTGCCGAAAGCACCGAAGCCGCCGCAGCTCTCAGGCAACTCCTGCCTGAACAAATGCTCTTCAACACCTACATCCCTCGTGACGAAATATTCATCCGCGCCAGCGCAAAAGGACTCCCCGTCGGCGTCCTCGAAGGTGGACAAGGCGCCGAAACCGTCTTCGATGCCCTGCGCTCTGAAATCCAAATGAAACTCAGTTACGCAGCCCAACATCCAAACGTCTCCAACTACTAATGGATCCTATCAATCCATGGCTCGACCCTTCGGAAGTCCGGCTCCTCGCCGAGCAATTGCTGCGCCCCATACCTCCCTCCAGGTATCCAACCGCTGACGCAGGCTTCGACCCCTCATTTATCGGCTTCACCGAAGCTCCTTCCCCGCCCATCCCCCCCATCACCGTCCACCCCGCACCCATTCCCCCACCAGCTCCCACTCCCACAGAACCATCTAACATAGAAAATCCTCCTCCACCCAACCCAACCCCTCCACCAAATCCCAATTCCCAAACCCGCTTCCTCCAACGCATCCACATCTTCCGCGACTGGCTCGCCGATAACTTCAACGCCAAAGACATCTTCATCCTCGACCACAACGGAAAAGTCATCTTCGACGAAAGCGGCCACGGCCGCCTCCACTTCATGGCCCGCAACCTCACCCAAGCCTCCCAAGTCCCCGGCAACGTCCACGTAAAAATCGGCCCCTCCGCCGTCCTAGAAGTCATCCCCTGCGAAACCCCCTACGGCCGCATCGTCCTCGGCACCCTCCTCCCAGAATCCCTCTCCTCCGCCCACGTCCAAATCATCAGCGAAGTCCTCCTCCAAACAGCCTCCCCCGCATAAATCTTGAGCCACCAAATTTCAGCCCAAGCCCCCCACGAGCGCCTCGACGCCTTCCTCGCCTCAAAAATAAATGACCTCTCACGCTCCCGGATCCAAGCCCTCATCCGCGAACAACACATCCTCCTAAACAACAAACCCGCCAAACCTCGCGACCCCGTAAAAACTGGCGACATCATCTCCATCGTCATCCCGGAAGCCGTCCCAGACATCGCATCCCCCCAGGAAATCCCCCTCGACATCCTCTACGAAGACTCTCACCTCCTCGTCCTCCACAAACAACACGGCATGGTCGTCCACCCCGCCCCCGGAAACCACGACGGCACCCTCGTCAACGCACTCCTCCACCACTGCAAAGGCCAGCTCTCCGGCATCGGCGGCGTCGAACGACCCGGCATCGTCCACCGCCTCGACAAAGACACCTCCGGCTGCCTCGTCGTCGCAAAAACCGATCCCGCTCACCAAGCCCTCGCCTCCCAATTCGCCGAACGCTCCACCATGGAGAAACTCTACCTCGCCGTCACCGATGGCATACCCAACCCACCCTCCGGAACCATCTTCACCCACATCGGCCGCCACCCCGTCAACCGCCAAAAAATGGCCGTCGTAAATCCTCCCGGCGGCAAAGCATCCATCACCGATTACGAAATCCGCGCCACAGACCCCGCCACCAAAACCGCCCTCATCCTCTGCCACCTCCACACCGGCCGCACCCACCAAATCCGCGTCCACCTCCACCACCTCGGCACCCCCATCCTCGGCGACCCCATCTACGGAAAAAAACACACCTACCCCGCCCCACGCCTCCTCCTCCACGCCTGGCAACTCTCCTTCAACCACCCCATCTCCCAACAAAAACTCCACTTCACCGCACCCCCCCCCACCGAATTCCAACCCTGGCTAGACCTTCCGTAAATCCAACCCATCTCGAAATCAAAAATCATCAATCAAAAATCATCAATCATCAATCAAGATTCAAAACCGCCCGCCTAACCCTCCCCGGCGACCTCCTCAAAAACCTCCTCGCCAACTCCTCAAACTGCTCCGACAAATCCGTCAAATGAATCTCCAACTTCCCCGCCCCCTCCTGCGGATTCAGCAAATCCTTCCTCTCCAACATCTCCTTCAACCTCTCCGCACAAGTCGTCGCCGAATCCACCAATCTCACCTCCGCCGGTAAAACCTCACGCAACACCGGAACCAACAACGGATAATGCGTACACGCCAACATCAGCGTATCGATCCCCTTCTCCACCAACGGCTCCAAATACTTCCTCAACACCTCCTTCGTCACCTCCTCGGAAATCCAACCCTCCTCAATCAACGGAACCAACAACGGAGTCGCAACCCCGTGAATCACCAACCCACGCCTCCTCGTCGCCAAAGCATGTTGATACGCATGAGACTGAATCGTCCCCCTCGTCGCAATAATCCCAACCCGCTCCGCATTCACATCCGCCAACACCGCCTCCACCCCCGGCTCGATCACACCCATGATCGGCACCGGACAGCTCTCCCAAAACTTCGGCAACGCATGGGCCGTCGCCGTATTGCACGCCACCACAATCGCCTTCACCCCCTTCGACAATAAAAAATTCACATCCTCCTCCGCAAACTGCCGGATCGTCTCCGCACTCTTTGACCCATACGGCAACCTCGCCGTATCCCCCAAATAAACCACATCCTCCCCCGGCAACAAATCCTGCACCGCACGAACCACCGTAAGTCCCCCAACACCCGAATCAAAAAATCCCAAAGCCGCGTCCTTCACACCGCCGATTCTCCATCACCCAAAAAAATCATCAACACCAATCCTTTCTACACAGCAACCAAACTTGTGTAATCGAATTCACCGGATAAGTCATACCGCAAAGAAAACAAGTGTCCCTGAAAATCCAACATGACGGATAGAGAGGGCGGTCGGGCCGCTTCTACTAGCCCAACGGGCTTGCGTAATTCAGCCCGGGGTTGGCGTAGCTTTGCGGAGCCTACCCCGGGTAGCCGCCCGCAGGATCTCACAACGCCAAAGGTGTTGCGTCCATGCGCGGGGAAGGTGACGGCTTGGCCCAACCCTGATCCGGTTTGGCGCAACCTCCGTCATTTCCCATTTTAAGAAACTTTAGTCCTTTGCGATCTTTGCGTTCCTTTGCGGCCATTCCATTCAACCTTCTCCCCCCAAACACACCTCATCCGCATTTTTTCCTTCCATCTAAATTCCCCCAAACTTAACTAAACCCATGATTAAGGAATTCCGCGACTTCGCATTCAAAGGCAACCTCATCGATATGGCCGTCGGCATCATCATCGGCGGCGCCTTCGCCACCGTCGTCAAATCCCTCGTCGAGAACGTCCTCATGCCTCCCCTCGGCATGCTCATGGGCAGCGTCGATTTCAAAGACCTCATCATCACACTAAAAGCCGGCATACCAGCCAGCGAGGGCAAGGAAGCCATCCCCGCCGTCACCCTCAACTACGGCCAATTCATCACCGACACCATCGCCTTCACTCTCATGGCCTTCGCCGTATTCATCGTCGTCCAAAAAGTAATCGCCGCCATGAAGCAAAAAGAAGCCGAACCCGACCCTACCCCGCCCGCACCCTCCAACGAAGAACTCCTCCTCACCGAAATCCGCGACCTCCTCGCCAAAAAATCCTGACACACAGTTCTTCCATATTTCCTAAAAATTAGCGTCCATTCGCGTTCATTCGCGGTTAAAATATTCCTAACAGCTTCCCCATGAACCTCCTCAACCTCCTCCGCCGCAAAGCCCGAGCCTCCACCAAAGAACTCGCCGACATGACAGGAACCTCCGAGTCCGATGTCATCTCAAAAATCTCCTCATGGGAAAATGACCGCACCATCCTCGGCTACCACGCCGTAACCAACCCCGAAGTCATCGGCGACACCTCCGTCTCCGCCTTCATCGAAGTCCGCCTCACCCCAGAACGCGGCGGCGGCTTCGACCGCCTCGCCATGCGCATCGCACGCTTCGACCAGGTCGTCTCCTGCTACCTCGCCTCCGGCGGCTACGACCTCCTCGTCCTCGTCGAAGGCAAAGACCTCCGCGAAGTCGCCAGATTCGTCTCAGAAAAACTCTCCTCCCTCGATGGCGTCCTATCCACCGCCACACACTTCAAACTGAAATCCTACAAAGAAAACGGCTTCCTCTTCGAGCCCGAAACCGAAACCGACCGCCTAGCAGTCTCCCCCTAAAAAAGGAGCGGCGGATCAGAATCCGCCGCAATCTCGGCTCACAACCACATCTCGCACATAGACTCCTTTTCCACAACCTAATATCGAATCCTTTCGTGTGTTTCGTGACTTTCGTGGTTCAAAAATCAGTTGCTTTTCCAACTAAGGATTTGGGTTAAAATTTCTTTTGGAATATCCAAAAAACTCACACGTATCTATACGGTTATGCACCGCACCATGAAACGCATCTTCTTCTGGCTCGCCGCCGCCGGAACCGAAACCCTCGAACGCTGCCCCGTCTGGGAACAACGCAAATACGTCGCCTTCGGTGCCACCGTCCTTGTCCCCTGCGCCTTCGCCTTCATCGCCTGTGCCTACGCCCTCTCCACCATCACTGATCGCCCCGGTGTCATCTACCCCGTCGCCGCTGTCTGGTCTTTCATCATCCTCACCATCGACCGCGCCCTCCTCGCCGGATACCGCCCCTACCAATCCTTCTTCCGGAAAATGGGCCAATTCTCCCTCCGCCTCATCGTCGCCATCCTCATGGGCATCACCATCGCTCACCCCCTCGTCCTCCTCCTCTTCCGCGATACCATCTCCTCCGTCATCGAAACCGACCGAGCCGCCGAAATCGAAATCGTCCGCTCCGGCTTCGACTCCGAAAAAGATAAAATCCGCAACCAAATCACCTCCCTCGAAAACTCCATCGCAACCCAACGCGAGCGCTGGAACGAATCCTTTCAAGCCAAATTCATCCTCCAGGAAAACGACTCCGCCGATTCCGCCATCCCCGGCCTCACCGCAGCACAACAGGAGGAACTCAAAGCCGCCACCACCGAAGCCACCGCCCCCTTCCAAACCAGACTCGATGTCGTCCAAAAACAATTCGACGAACTCAACCCCCAATACGCCACCCTCCAAACCGAACTCTCCTTCTGGCAAACCGAATTCGAACGCGAACTCAACGGCCAACGCTCCGGCCTCTCCGGTGAAGGCCCTCGCGCCCGCTCCATTCGCGATGACCAACTGGAACCTCGCCGCGAGGAAACCAAACGCATCGGCTCCCTGCTCGAACACCTCACCGCTGAAAAAGCCATGCTCCAAACCCAGGCCCGCGAAGCCGAAGCCGGTGCCATCGGCCTCTTCGAGACCAAACTCGCAGAAATCGAACTCGCCAACAAAGCCGAAGCCGAACGCGTCGCCACCCTCCGCCAAAAAGTCGAAAGCGACCAAGCCGAACAATTCGTCACTCAACAAAACGCCCTCCGCGAAACCATCAAACTCGAAATCGACTCCCGCCTCGAACAACTCCGCCTCACCCAGACCGAGCTCGCCGACATGAACACAGAGGAATCCCAACGCCTCGCCTCCATCCGCGCCGAACCTCGTAAGGACATCCTCACCCAAACCCTCGCCCTCCACCACCTCTTCGAGGCCGGCGACCAAGGCGGGAAATTCGCATTCTATACCTACATCACCCTCACCCTCCTCTTCATGCTCGTCGATACCATCCCCCTCATCGTCAAATTCTTCACCAAAGCCGGCCCCTACGACACCCTCGTCGATCGCGACGAAATCACCTTCGACTCCGAGCACAAAGCCTTCCGAGAAACCCGCTCCCGCTACATGTCCCAGCTCACCGCCGGTAACCTCATCGCCGTCACCCGCAACCACAACCTCGAACACGCCCTCGTCGATGGCGTCGAACACTCCCGCGCCGCCCGCGAATTCCTCGACTCACTCATCGAAATGGAACGCTCCTTCGCAGAAAAAATGCGCATCGAAGAACAAATCCAAGACAACGACCCCGACAAACGCGCCGCCATCGAGGCCATCAAGAAACGCTTCTACGAAGACCTCCACCACCGCATGGAAATCTTCTTCAAATCCAGACCTGCGGAAACCACTTGATACCAAAAAAAAGTCCCACTCGCTCGGCAAGTGGGACTTTTCTGAAAGAATGAAATTTAAGGATTCGACATAGAGTCAGGATCAGTAACTGACAAATTGATCGTACCGTTTCTTCCCCCGTTCGGCGTATCCTCCCCCTCTAATTGCGGCGGCCCATATTTGATCGGCCCGTTCGGTAACAAATCACCCGTCCTCCGCAAGTCCAGTTGCTCGCCAACTGTGGCTGCGATCGCCTCATTGGCACCTTCATCCAACGGCCCGAATTCCTTCGCATTCATCAAACGCGATGTCTTCACCAGCTTGTTAACATCAATGAAAATCAATTTCGGAAACGTCTGGGCATCCGGATGCATCACCAGCATTTTACCTGCTGGAATCTTTACCTTGTCTCCCGCTTTGTTCGTCAAGGTTGCCTCCCCTTCCAAAGTGATGAACTTCACCCACTGCCCGGGATTATACTCCATCATGATCGTCGTCCCGGTTATCGCCGCCGTCACCGTGGATGTCCGGATCGTCGCACCACCCGCATTCTTCGGCACCTGCAACAAAAACGAACCCTGGTTCACACTCATGTCACGCGATCTGGTGCCGACACGAAACACGGAATTCGCTCCAATCCGCGCCACCGTCTTGTCCTGGAACGTCAGCTCCGCACGCGAAGCTCTGCCCGTGAACATCGTGGAATCCGCACCAAACTTCTGTCCGATCGAGGCCGACTGCGCCTCAGCGGACTTCTCACTGATTTTCACATCGCTCACCGCTGTCGTTACCTCACCGGTCTTCAAGGGAGCTCCCACGACACTACCCACCGCCATCATCCACACCGCTGCAATTTTCAAATTACTCGTTTTCATGATTTGTTAAAATGATCTGATTAAAACTCCCATTCCATTCCCAAGCCCACACCCGTTGTCCAAGCATCAATATCTGCAAACACCTGCTGATTCGAATCGTTCTTATCGTAAAACAGCGAGGTGACCACCCGGAAGTTCTGATCCATTTGCCAGACCAGTTCCAGCCCCATGGAATATGTCCAATCCTTGCGTCCGAACTGATCATAATCAAAGCGATACACCCGCGCGTTCGCGATCACATAAACCGCATCCGTCAGTGCATACATATACGCCACATTCAACGATACTTCGTCCCGCTCTAAAGTTGAAGGACTTGCTGTCCACTCATACGCATAACTCACAGTCCCCGTCACGGAATGACGTGGCGCTGCCCACAAAGTCTTCTGCAAACCCACGCGGAAACGGGATGCATCGTAATCTTCGTCAAAAAGCGAACCCGACATCAATCTTTGGTGTTCAAATCTCATAAACACGATCGAATCGTCCAAATCCGGGAAATTCTTATACACACCCAGCCTCAAATTGAAATTCTCATAATCAATCGCCGTCGTCTCATCAAACCTGAGGAAATCATAGACAAAACCGAAATCCCCGAACCAACCGTCGATAAGGTGCGGGCGATACGCCACATCCGCCTTCAAGGCCAGCAACCATGAATCCTGACTTTGACCAAACAGCGGGACAGGTGCCGTGTCCGTATAATAAAAGGATGTCAGCAAATCAAACATCACCGGAAATCGCTCCGGCTTCTCCACCAATACCTGCTGAACCCCCAAATCCGAATCCGCCGGCGAATACGGCGCCTGATCCAACGCCGAGGGAACCACTTCCTCGCCCGCTTCTGAATACGACGGATACTGTCCTCCCATCCCGAAAAAACGCTGCGATGAACTCAAAATATCCGCGGAAACGCTTTGCGTCGCAATTAACAGAATAGGTAGGACTTTGTATTTCATAAAGACTTCTATTGAAAAAGTT
>JBGSRM010000107.1:0-8628 GCA_041737575.1 Akkermansiaceae bacterium | reverse complement strand
GAGCCGTGGCCGTAGGAAGTTTTTTGGACGACGACGCCTGGGATGTAGATGAGTGAGTCGGGAAGGGTTCTGATTTTACGCTCGGCGAAGTCTTCGGCAGTGAGTTCGCTTACGGTGTAGGGGAGGTTGGAGAGGTTGTTTTCGGATCTGGAGGCGGTGACGATGAGGGGTTCGAGGAAATCCTGAGAGTGGATGAGGGTGGAGGCGAAGAGAAGTGTGGTGATGGGATTGAGTAATTTCATTTGATGTTTTTTGTTAGTCGGTGGTGTATTTAGTAATTCGGGTGGGAGTTGAGCAAGATGGAAGGTTGGTCAAATATTATCCATTGGTTGAAAACCGGGGTGTGAAATGTTCTTGTTGAGTTGGAGATATGTTGATTTTGTTTGGGCTGTGAGCGTGATGAAACGTTTGGATGGTGTGGATAGGATTCGCCCTTATTTTTGGGGTCGGTATTCTTTGACCGTTTGGTTGATGGGTGGTGTGGGTGCGTTTGTGTTGGTGGGGACGGTGGCGATGGTGATGTATTTTAACTATTTAGGGAGGGTTGAAGAGATGGTGGCTTTGGAGTCGTTGGGGAAGGCGAATGCGTTGTTTTTGGATCAGAGCAATTTGCCGCAGAGTTCGCATATGGCCGGGCAGTTGGGGCGGGTGATGGGAGCGGAGGTGGAGTTTTTGGAGGAAAAGGGTTTAGCGGATGGGAAGGCGCGGAGGGAGGGAGAGCGGATTCGAGTGGGGTATGGGTTGGCGAGCGGGAAAGAGGTTTGGTTTTCGCGAGAGGTGAGGGAGTTGGGGCCGTGGGCGGTTTGGAAGCGGGTGGATGCTAGGATTGCATTGGGAGTTTTTTGGGTGATGGGCTTGGTGTTCGGGGTTTGGCTTGGGAGGAAGGTGACCGTTCCGATGGGGAGGCTGGCGGCGGTGTTGCCGAGGATAGGAGGGGAGGGTGAGCTGGAGGGTTTGCCGGACAAGGGGCCGTTGGAGATCCGGAGGTTGTCGGAGGTTTTGAGGGAGACACATGAGTCGCTGAGGAATGAGCGGGAGAGGAGGAGGAATGCGGAGAGGTTGGCTATTTTGGGTAGGATGGCGACGAGTTTGGCGCATGAGGTGAGGAATCCTGTTTCGGCGATTCGGTTGCACGGGCAGTTGTTAGAGAGGGTGTGTGGGGAGAGTGAGAAGGAGAGTGTGGGGATGATTGTGGAGGAGGCTGGCCGGATTGAGGGGTTGGTGAATCAGTGGATGCGTTATGCGAAGCCGGGAGGGATCAAGAGCGAGCGGGTTGTTGTTAGGGATTTGTTAGATGATGTGGTGCGTGGGCTTGGGGCGCAGGCGCGGCATTCGGGGGTGAATTTCAGGATGGTTGTGGAGGCTGAGGATGAGGTGGTGATGGGTGATGGGGAGAGGTTGCGGCAGGTGTTTTGGAATGTGTTGTTGAATGCGGTTCAGAGTGTGGCGGTGGGTGGTGAGGTGGTGGTGAAAATTTTGCAGGGGAGGGTGGATATTGAGGATGAGGGGAAGGGGTTTAGCGAGGAGGCGTTGGTGCGTTTTGGAGAGGCTTTTCATTCGGAGCGAGAGGGTGGTATGGGGTTGGGCTTGGCGGTATCGAAGGAGATTGTGGAGGCGCATGGTGGGCGGATGATTGGGGAGAATCGGGATGGTGGAGGGGCGCGTGTGAGTGTGATTTGGAAATGATTTTTAGAACCACGAATGGACACGAATCTACACGAATCCAACCCGGAATCCGAAGTTCCAGATGATCTCCAGCAAATTTTACCACTGAGGCACGGAGGAAACGGAGATCACGGAGGAGCTTCAAAATGCGATTCTCAGTGTCCTCCAAAACCTCAGTGGCTCTGTGGTAAACATGGGTTTCCTACCTCTCTAACTATGGAGTCTGGCGGTTGAATTTTTCCTATTAGAATTATGGCTACGATCCTTATAGTAGAAGATGAGCATGCGTTGGGTGGTGCGTTGTCGTTGGCGGTGCATCGGATGGGGCATGTTCCGATGTTGGTGGCGAGTGGGGGGGCGGGGTTGAAGGCTTTGTCCGAGGGGAGGTATGACGCGGTGATTTTGGATATCGGGCTGCCGGACATGAGCGGGCTGAAGGTTTTGGAGAAGATGAGGGCGGGTGGGGTGAAGGTGCCGGTGGTGATCATCACGGCGCATGGGACTTTGGATCATGCGATTGCGGCGCAGAAGTTGGGAGTGGCGGATTATTTGGTCAAACCGATTGATTTGGGTCGTTTTGAAGAGGTGGTTGGTTCGTTGGTGGCGAGTCATGTGGTGGTGGCGAAGGTGGCGAGGGATGCGGCACCGACCTTGATTGGTGCGGGGCCTGGGATGCATCGGGTTTATTTAGGGATCGCGCGTGCTTGTAGTGGGGAGATGCCGGTGATGATTTATGGGCCGAGTGGATCCGGGAAGACGCTGGCGGCGCAGTTGATTCAAGCGAACGGGCAGCGGAGTGGTGATGGTTTGAGGCGAGTGCAGTGTGGTGTGATCAAGCATTCGGCTGCGTTGCAGGCTCAGTTGGGGGATGAGGTGGGGACTTTGATTTTGGAGGATTTGGATGGTTTGTCGGGTGAGTTGCAGCATGAGTTGGCGGAGATGATTGGGGAGAGGCAGGGGAGGATGCCGAGATTGATTGCGACGATGATGGGTGCGCCGAGTGATGGGGAGCGGGGAGGGGTTTTGCGATCGGAGTTGTTTTATGCGTTCAGTGTTTTGGCGATTGAGATGCCGGCGTTGAAGGATCGGGCGGGGGATATCCCTGAGTTATGTCGATTTTTTCATGGGATGAGGGGTGATGGGAAGGGTGGAAATTTTGAGATGAGTTCGGCGGCTTTGAGCGCGTTGCAGGCGTATTCCTGGCCGGGGAATATCCGGGAGCTGCAGAATGTGTTAGAACATGCTTGGGCGATGAGCCGAGGGGAGACGGTTTATCCCGGGCATTTGCCGCCGCATGTGGCGCAGGTTTTGCAGGATGCTTCCGGGATGGTGGTGTCGAGTGAGTTGGAGGGGGTGATCGGGCGGTGGTTGGAATCGCAGATGGAGATCACGCCGGAGGGATCGTGGAGTTACGAGAATATGTTAGAGGGGGTAGAGGGGAGTATGTTGAGGTATTTGTTGGAGAGGTTTGAGGGTAGGCCGACGAGGTTGGCGGCGGCGTTGGGGATGAATCGGGCGACTTTGAGGCAGAAGTTGCGGAGGTATGGGTTGAGGGAAGAGGCGTAAGTTTTTAGATTACCGATGATTTAAATTTTCAACGCAGAGGCGCGGAGGTCGCGGAGGGGACGCAAAGCTGGGGTTATGAAAAGGAAGAGGGGGTGTTTTCCGCTAGTTTTTTTCTAATTTTTTAACCACGGAGGCACGGAGGGCATAGAGCTGTGGAGTGTGTGGGATTTGAGGGTGTGAGTTAGGTTTGAGAGACCTTGCGCAAGATGCGCAAGGGGACACGCTGGAAGCGTGTGGTCCCCGGGGGAGGGCGCGGCGTCTGGAACACGTTACGATAGGCGACCGGATTGAGCAGAAGGATGGCCGCTGATGACCGATGGTGTCGCCTGCATTGTTGAACGGCATACGATGAAAATTCTCAACTCATTATTCGCCCGGAAATTCCTGTACGTCCTTGTAGTTGGGTCCGATGGGGAAATTCAGCACGCATTTGAGGTGCGAGCGTAATCGAAACAACTGTATCCGATACTTCGGGTCACCCGTCGCGCTGTATTGGGCTTTGAGTAGCTCGGCGGCTTTCACATAATTTTCAACTCTTCGTTTGAGAGTATCGCCAACGACATCAGGAAAGTATGCACTGATATAGGATGAATGATATGTAGACCACTTAGTGCTCATTTGTTCCATAGGTGCAACAACTTCATCTGCACGACCAAGTTTTATTGCAGCACGAGTTAGAGAGTTTCGAAAGTTTGCAAAGTTTTCCCAATACTTTCGGTATTTCGCAAGATTAGCAACGGGGTCATCGTTCTTGCCTTCCATGAGCGGATAATTAGCCATTTCTGACAAATCAAGCTTAACTTGACCTAACCAACCGATTGCATATTCATAATCAAGGCTTTCAGCTTTTTTTGAGTCTATAGTCTCAATAAGCTCCTTAAATCCAATACACATTCTGTCATCAGGCTTGGGCTCATGGACACAAGTATTAAAAAAATCTCTAGCTTCCTCCCGTGATCTCTTGAGCGCATTAGGATCTCTACCGAGTGTGGCTAAATAAGCATTGTTTTGTGATTCTGCACGCTTAGCAAGCGCTTCAATTTCTTTGTAAGCAACTTCAAAATCTTTGTCGGAGTTGACGTTAGCAGATTTCAGCTTCACTTCAGAAGAATCCTTAGCTGGTGTTGTAGCTAAAACATCGGATGAATAAACATCTGCCGAGGTTAAAGCAAACAAATCGAAGTGGTTCTCTTTTTTTGTTTCAATTGTGAAAATCGGAGAATCGTAATCATTAATTAGTCCTTTAGGGCCAGAACCCATAAGTGCCCATCTATTATAGTTTTGCATTGGATTTGCAAAAGTGAGCAGTGAATTCCCATGATCAGAATTACTTAAACTATCGGCTGAAACGCTCTTAACGTTGTACTGATTAACAACAGATACCACACCTCTATCTGTGTAACCGATAAAACAAGAACATGAATCAGAATTAACTGGCGCAACCATATCAGCAACATCTACAGCGTCACATGTTATTACTATAGCTTGAATGACAGAATCTGAAAACGCTGTCCGAAATTGATCAAAATCCTTATCTTGAAGAATAGTTTGTGGATTAGCACTTTCAAGATCCGAACTTGCCAATTCAGAATGCCTATTATCTTCTCCTCGATCCGTGTTTGCAGGCCAAACAGGTAAACCTATAAATTTTCCAACGAGATTGATACTATGCGAAGCAACCCAAAATTCCACTTTGATAAATCTAGAAATGTCAGAGCCAGGATTTGCGTTAATGAGGCGAGCGCATTCCGGATCTTTTGCAAAAGAGGCTTTCATTTTCTCAAGCGCTGCATCGTTTTTTAAATACGCATCAAATGAGGGTTTTGATGTGGGAGCATGCGTGAAGTTTTTTCCCTTTTTCTTTTTAGCCACTTGAATCGCCTTTGCGACAGCTTGAGTAGAATCGCTCGAAAAAAGTAAGATTTGATTGTTCGCCCCTTGAATTTTCTGGGCATTTTCCAAGTATAAAACAGTGTCGCGAGCCGATGGATCTACACCTTTATTTTTCGGATCATCAGCTAAGTTTTCACCAGCACCGTTAAAAATGATCGTTAGATTCCCGCAGAACTTTCTGCGTTTGCAGGGATCGCTTTCGGCCAGTTTTGGGGAAGTGGTCGTTTCGGCCCACGTCACTTCTCCCTTGGTGAGTTCTTTTAAATCGGCGGAGTCGGTGATCGCGCCGACCATCAGTTGTCCGTCATACTGGGTCTGTGGGAGTGCGACGACTCCCCCGACGGTCTTTGCATTTTCGACCATGAGAGCACTGGTCTGACTGATGAGGCTGCTGCTCCATTCCTGATGCTTCCGGACTATCGCGTCGAGTTTATCGCGACCTCCCAATGCCTCGGCAACGGATGCCCGCACAGCTTCCAATTCCGCAGCGAGTTTTTCCTCTTCGATCTCCTTGGTGATGCGTTTCCAAGTTTCGGGCTGTTCTTTCCACAGCGTGAGCAACAGCGCTTGTAGCGCTGGTCCGGCCAGCGGATCCCGCGTTCCCGGTAGAAACACGATGGCCACCTCGCCTGCGGGTTGGGCTTCCCATGCCTTCTGGATTGTCTGTGAGGTGACGCGACAATAGGAACATGACGGATCTGTGATGCAGACGATCACGTGCTTTGCCTGAGGGTCGCCGAGGATCGGCAACTCATTCAGATTGAAGCGGAATTTCCCCTCATGTAGCAGAAGCATGGGTGACTTTCCCTCTTGGGTACGAACCACTTTTTGTGTTTCTGCCGTAATTCGTTTTGCTTCGGCCTGCGGACTGACGATTTGCGCAAACACAGATATACTGACCAAAAGCATCAAGCTCGCCATAATTCCTAAAGAAACACGACGAACCACGG
Organism: Akkermansiaceae bacterium; assembly: GCA_041737575.1. GTDB lineage: Bacteria > Verrucomicrobiota > Verrucomicrobiia > Verrucomicrobiales > Akkermansiaceae > Luteolibacter. The sequence continues at coordinate 2,554 of JBGSRM010000107.1, read as the reverse complement.
GGAAAGAACTCGTCGGGGATGAATGGGAAGCAGTCGCACGGATCGAAATGTCACGAATGGCCAAGATCGCACCGGAGCAAGCGAGGCCATGAATGACACAGCACCAAGGACACCATTTTCCCATGACGAAGCCTTGGATGAAGCCGAAAAAGAGAGCCGCGGCGAAATTGGCTCCCAGCAGTAACGTGAGAAATCCCGATGTTGTTGATTGAGCCTGCTTTCTCCATCGGCCAATGGCGAAGAATTGCACCCCATACACCAGAGCTCCCAGCCATGCCACAGGGAGAGGGCCAATCCAAGCCCATGGGGATGACTGTATCTCTTGACAACTTGCCCCAGCAACACAACCAGAAAAGGCCGGTTGGGTGATACTCTGCCAGCCGGACGACAAACTGAGTAGCGCCGCTACAGCAAAGAGTAGCTGAGCAAACTGAATCATTCTCAGCTTTATCATGAAAAAGCTGATACTGACGAGAGGTGATTTTTTCAAGCAATTTCGGCGCGATGCCTACGGGGTGGTGGAGGCGTTGGGGATGAATCGGGCGACTTTGAGGCAGAAGTTGCGGAGGTATGGGTTATGAGTTTGCTAGTTTGCTAGTGTTCAGTGGGGGAGAAGAAGTGCCGAGTGAGCAGTGATCAGCGTGTAAAGAGTTAGACTCATTGCCAAAAGTTTTTTCGTATATCTGGATTGTCGGGGCAAGATTCCCCGACAACGGCCTGGGGCTGGAATCCCCAGCCACTATTCAAAGCGAACGGACTTTTGGCAAATAGTCTAGAGAGTCCATCGTTCGTTTTGGGTTATGGGGTTTTGAGCCAGTGGAGGACTCTTTGGGCGGCGCGGTGGTGGGTTCCGGGTTCGCCGAGTTGGGAGCTTACTTTTTGGAGTTGGGTGACGAGGTCTTGGCGGGCAGATTCGTTGGAGAGGATGGATTGGATCCAGGGGGTGACTTCCTGGGCTGAGGCGTCGGCTTGGATGAATTCTTCGACTACTTTTTCTCCGGCGAGGATATTTACGAGGCCGATGTATTTGATTTTTACGAGGAGTTTTCCGAGGAGGTAGGTGGACCATGCCATTTTGTAGACGAGGCAGTAGGGGAGGCCGAAGATGGCGGCTTCGAGGGTGGCGGTGCCGCTGGCGATGACGCCGCAGGCGGCGGTTTGCATGAGGTCGTGGCTGCCGCCGGAGCGGAGTTTGATGAAGTCGGTGGCGTCCGCGTCGTCGATCATGTGGCGGAGGGTGCGGGCGAGTTTTGGGGTAGCGGCGGGGACTTCGAAGGTGAGGTCGGTGCGCCATGTTCTGAGACGGATGGCGGTATCGATCATCATGGGGAAGAGTTTGGCGATTTCGCGTTCGCGGGAGCCGGGGAAGAGGCCGATGAGGTTGGGGATGCGTTGGGGAGGGTTTGAGGATATGAGTTCATCGACGAGGGGGTGGCCGACGTGGGTGGTTTTGAGTCCGGCGTTTTCGAAGATGGGTTTTTCGAAGGGGAAGAGGCAGAGCATTTCGTCGAGGAGTTCGACCATTTTGGGGATTCGGCCTTTGTTCCATGCCCAGACTTGGGGGCTGATGTAGTAGATTTGTCGGGTGTTGGGGAGGGCTTCGCGGACGGCTTTTGCGAAGCGGAGGTTGAAGCCCGGGTAGTCGATGAGGAGGAGGGCGTCTGGTTTGAGTGCTTCGATTTCTGCGAGCATTTGGGTGAAGCGTTCCTTGAACCATGAGTAGCGTTTCAGGACTTCGATGACGCCCATGACGGCGGCGTCTTCGACCCAGTTGTTGACTTGGTTGTTGCTGAGGGCAGCCATTTCGGGGCCGCCGGCGCCGTGGATTTCGAGGTCGGGGAGGAGGGATTTGAGTTCGCGGAGGAGGCCGGCGGCGTGGGCGTCTCCGCTCATTTCCCCTGCGATGACGTAGATGCGCTTCATGAAATTATGCTATTCAATACGGGGGCGAGGCATCAATCTTCAAAAGAGTGCTGGAAATGAGGGAAATATTTCTCAAATATCCGGTGTTCAAGCGACGTAATAAGCACAGATGAAAATTCTTTTATTTATCATAGGCATGGTTGGGGCGGGGTTGATTGGTTTTTCTTTTGAGCCGAACATGCGGATGACTTTGACGGGTAAGGAGAAGGGGAGGCTGGTGGATAAGGATAAAGCTTTGGTGGGTGGTGGGCCGAGGGTGATTGATTTGGCGAAGTGGCCGGTGGAGAGATTGCCGCAGAAGGTGAAGCTGAAGGTGAGTGCGGAGGTGACGAGCAAGGAGGATGGGTTGAAGGTGTCTGTTCCTGCGGGGAGTGATGTGGATTTGGTGAAGCTGGATGGAAACAAGGTGGTGATCCGTGCGGGGGGTGATGCTTTTGAGGGGACGGTAGGGGTGGGAGATACGGATTTGGCGGATCAGGTGGCGGCGATGGCGAAGAGTGAGCCTGTTGTTAAGGTGGATGCTGGTGAGCCGGAGGTTGCGGTGGTGCCGGAGCCTGAGGTGGTGCCGGAGCCTGAGGTTGTTCCTGTGCCGGAGCCGGAGGTTGTGGTGGTGCCGGAGCCGGAGGTTGTG
>JBGSRM010000211.1:0-4536 GCA_041737575.1 Akkermansiaceae bacterium | reverse complement strand
AAATGAGCGTGGTCATTCTTCAGGCAGAAATTTCGGTAGCCACGTTCTCCATGGATTGTTCACCTGTTTTATTTCAAAGGTAGTTTGGGTAGAGAGGTATGTGAGGGAATATTTCAACCCATCTAAGTCCACCCGGCACATGGGAGCATCGTCGCTAGCCCGGTAAACAGTAATTGAGTTTACGCTACGCTCGATTCGTCCGACGAAATCCATTTGGCGATGTCCCGGACAATGATGGAACGCTTCATTCTCCTTTAGATGAAGAAAAATTTCATGTCCTCCCATACAATGCACTTCCATGTCGAAATCTCCATACAGTGGTCGAGAAATAGCATTGGAAATCAAGATCGGAGCGAAATACGTAACTGCCGAAAGAAGCGCGATTATTAACCCGGCTCGAATGATCTTCTTTTTCATTGATTTACCAATATCGATTCATACCACCCTTCAAAGAGAGCTAAGCTACGACTACCAGTTGAAGTTGTTGCGGTCATGACAGCCTGAACCGGAGACAGGTCAGGTGTTGAAAGCAACGTCTTGTTTCATGGAAAGTTTACTCCGCGCCAATCTTGTCGAGCGCCTCTCTCCGCGCTTCCACGGCAAGCTTCTTCGCTTTCCTCTCTCCATATTTGTTCACTGAAAAAACACGTGAACACCTTTTGCCACGCAAGGTTGTCCATGCGGCCTTCCAGAATTCATACTCATAGCCTCTCACCACGTGGTTGATGCGGGTCACGCCGATGATCTTAGAGCTTGCCGGATTCCTCGGAATCTCCCGGAATCTCCTCTTCGTGATGACTGGATATTTCTCTCTCAGCTCACGCCACCGCGCCACCGCCAATTTCTTCGTCTTCGCTTCGGAAGTACCTATACGAACGTAGAAATACTCCTGGATGATCTTCTTTTTATGATTGATAAGAATCCTGAACCTCTTTCCTCCTGTGCCGTATTCTTCTCGATATAGTCCTGGAAATCCTTTGATGGCTCGCTTCATATGATGGTTATGCGGTGTGTATGTCTTGTGATAGCCTGTGGTTGCAACCAACTAACTGCTGCACCGGCGGAATGGAAGCTCGAATTCAAACATCAAGCCTTTCGTCGTCATATGCGCCGACTTGTTGGTTTTCTTATTCACAGTCCGTCCATAGTCTTAAAACTTTAAACGCACCTCTATCATAGGAACTTTGGAGTCGGCTCGTTTCCAAAAATCACTCAAACAACTCATCCAGTGTAGCTTTGAAATCCGCTCCCGCCCTCTCGTAGTATAGATCGGCGGTTTTGGTATCTCCGGCAACCTCAAGATAAATTCCTGCCGTGGCCTGGGCTTCGGGATCGGAAGGTTTCAGTTGGGCGAGCAGACGGGCCAAAAGGGTGTGGTCGTCCGCACTAAGCTCAGCGAATGTGAAGGACGCTTTGGTATCACCTTGGGCAGCACGGAAGGTGAGTTTGGAATCGCTCTCCACACCGGCGAAATATACTTTGCTGGTGGCCTTCGACAACTGCATGGCAAGGGGCTTGAGTTCTTCTGACTGACCCAATTCACCGAGCGAGAACAACAACGCTTCATCAAGAAGTTTCTTTTTCTCCTCGGAAAGTTTGCGGACGGCGCGTCCGGTGGTCAGCGGCGCGCGCTCGTCCTTCTTGGCGACGCTTTCCCCATCCGCTCCGGTGATGCGCAGCCTCTTTTCCTTCAATGACAAAATCAATGCGGCGCACGCCGTCGGGTAGCACCGCGTCCCATACACATGATCGGTCGATGCATAATCCCGTCCCGGCATCACCACATATCCTCCATCATGCGTCTTCGCCATGATCATCCACCATTTGATGTCTTCCATGTATTTGCGGAAATCCTTCTCATCCGCCGCCGCCGCTCCCAGGCTGCCCCAAAGCACATGCATGTGAGTGGAGGCATGGCCATCCATGAGGTAGCGTCCGCTGTTTGCACAGCCGGTGGCCATGAGCTTGCCAAGGTGGTTCCATGGCTCGTTGTCTTTGTTTCCGATGGAGTGAGCCAAGGCACCCACACCGGAGCGTCCGTGGTGTTTGAAGCTTCCACCGTCGTATGGGAAGGCTTTCGTCGGAGCTTCTGGGGACATGTTGCGCACCACGAGGCGCTTGGATTCGCCCATGTCGAATACACGGTTTTTGCCGCTTTCTTTTTCCAACCAATCCGTCGGCTTGTAGCGTGGATCCGCTTTCGTCGGCCAAACAATGTTGTATTTTCCAACTCCTTGCAAACCCTCCAGACACTCGAAGCCGATACCGCGCGGGCTGTTCTTTGGTGAACCTTTTTTATCCTCCAGCTCGATCACCGCATGATCCCAGGACTTGAAGCCGTAATCGATCGCGCCAGCACCGTTCACCGAGCAAAGAAACGCTTCGTGCATCCTCTGATAGGAAGGTGCCGCATACGGCAGCTCGGCCTCCTTGAACAAACTCAACGCCACCATACCCAAGCCCGCAGGCATCGCCATCGCCCCATAACCCTTCGGCCCGCCCGCCGCCATGCGACGCTGAATCGCTGCAAACGGCCTATGCGAAAGCCCGCCCGTTTCCGGCCACACACTGTCATTCAAACAATCCGCCAAAGACTCCATCGCAGGCAAAAGACTTCGGTCCTTTGTCAGTAAATAATACTCACCCATCACAATACCGTCATGCACCTGGCCCCACGCCGGAAAGCCCTCGCCATTCGTGCTGTCATAACGGTTCGATGCATATCCACCTATGAGCTTTTTGACAAAGGAATCATACTTCTTATCGTTGGCCGCCATCAGCGCCAGAACACAGGAAGAATACGTATGCGGCCTGCTTTCAAAAGTCCCCGCACGCTCGTAATCCTTCACCAAAAAATCACAAAGCTCTGTCAACATCCTATCCGATCGGGCACAGTTATAGGGCCATGTTGGAGAGAATTTTCCTATCGCTTCGATCTGTACCACCACGGTTTTCTCAGCAGCGGAATCACCCTTCGGCCAAACAATCAGCTCCAACTTCCCATCCGCACCCTGGCTCTCTTCTATCAATTTCGCCATCTCAACCATAGGTCCATCCCAACCAAGATCACCCCGCCTCCCGAACTTATGCTCCACATTCATCTTCTTCCCGTTCGCCCCCACAATGATATCGTCTATCGCCACCAACCCCGCCGCAGGCGATTTCTTGAAGACATATTTCACCGTCAGATACTTCGGATTCTCGTGGGTGATTCTCACCCTGATCCCTGTCGGCCCCACATTCAAAAACCACCCCGTCCCCAGCACCTCCGCAATCTCCCTATCATGCCAGCCGTTCAGTTTCAAATTCCACGGCCAATCACCTTTTTCATGCACCGCCATCACAGAAGAAACCAATCCCGCAAATAACCCCACCACCATGACACCACACCGCCACATCCCATGTTGCCTTATTTCTTGATTCATAACTTCATCGATACGTCACTGATTCAAAAAACATACAGCACCGCAATCCAACAAACAATTCCTTCCTTCTCACTGGACGATCCCATTCTGATACATAAGTTACTACCCCGTGCCGAAACGCTCACATTATCCCAAAACAGTACTGCTCGCATCCCTCCTTGCGATCCTCCTCCTGCCATCCGTCACAGCCTCCCCACATATCCCTGGCCTACAAGCCAAGCATCCCTTGGATGAATCCAAACAAGGCCACCTCCTCATCGAGGAACTCCGCTGCGCCTCATGCCACGAAGGCATTGCCAAAACCACCGCCCCCCTGGCTCCCAACCTGATCGGCATTTCCTCCCGCTTAAACCCCGACTTCCTCCAAAACTACATCGCCAACCCTTCCACACACGTCCCCGGCACGAAAATGCCCGACCTCATGGCAGATAAATCCCCAGAGGAAAAAACCGAACTCGCCACCGCCCTCACCGCCTACCTCCTCTCCCTCGACAGCGAAGCTCTTCCCCCCATCGAAAAATCCGACCCCGATGCCGGAAACAAACTCTTCCACGAAACAGGCTGCATCGCCTGCCACACACCACGCGATGGCTCCGCCGAAGCTCTTCCCTCCGATGTAAACCTCGACCACATCTCCAAAAAATACACCGCCGCCGGCCTCGCCGCCTTCCTTCACGAGCCCCTGAAACACAAACCCGCCGGACGCATGCCGGACATGCGCCTCAGCCGCTCCGAAGCCGAACTCATCACCTCCTTCCTCCTCAACTCAAAAACCACCTCCTCAGAAACACCCGCCCCCACCGCCGATCTCATCGACAAAGGAAAAACCGCCTTCCAAACCCTCAACTGCATCGCCTGCCACAATCCCGGAAACTCCCCTCCCTCCCCTAAAATCACTCTCGAAACTCTCAACCCCCTCAACGGCTGCCTCTCCGAAAAACCAACCAGCACCCCCAACTACAACCTCTCCCCCCAACAACTCACCGCCATCCGCGCCGCCCTCGACACAAATGCCACTCCACTCTCGTCCGCCGATAAACTCAACATCCACCTAACTCAGCTCAACTGCATCTCCTGCCACCAACGCGACGACTTCGGCGGCGTCCACCCC
>JBGSRM010000199.1:0-4545 GCA_041737575.1 Akkermansiaceae bacterium | reverse complement strand
GGGGTTGGGCGGATGCTGGTGTAAACGCCGTCACCGATTTCGAGGGTTCCTGATTGGATGTCGGCGGCGGCGAACTGGCCGAGTTTTTCGCCGGTGGCGCGGAGGTTGGCGGTGCGGCCTTCGGGGCCGTTGGAGATGAGGATGGAGCCTGTTTCGACGGTCCAGACTCCGTAGGATTGGATGAGAACGAATTTCCGATCTTTGGGTATGGAGGCGATTCTGCCGACGAGGCGTTTTTCTTCTTTGGGGGTTTCGGGTTTTTCCGGTTCTTCTTTTTCTTCTTTTTTTAAGAACGAGCAGGAGGTGGCGAAGCAGGATAGCAGGAGAAGTGTCAGGATTTTGCGGATGGGAATCACGATGGGAGAGGGCGGGTGGTTCAGGGGGCGAGACGTTCGATTTTCCATGAGTCGTCGGGTTGTTTTGAGTAGAGAAAGCGGTCGTGGATGCGTGCGGGACCGCCTTGCCAGAACTCGATGGTTTTCGGGATGATGCGGAAGCCGCCCCAGAAGGAGGGGATGGGGATTTCACCGTGTGCGAATTTGGTGCGGATTTCGTCGAGTTTTTGGAGGAGGATTTTGCGGGAGGTGATGATTTCGGATTGGTTGGAGACCCATGCGCCGATTTGGGAGTCGCGCGGGCGGGTGGCGAAGTATTTGAGGGATTCGGCGGTTGAGATTTTTTCGGCGGTGCCGTGGATGATGACCTGACGCTCGAGGGTGATCCATGGGAAGAGGGCGGAGACGGAGGGGTTTGAGGCGATTTGGGAGGCTTTGCGGGAGTTGTAGTTTGTGAAGAAGGTGAAGCCTTTGCGGTCGAAGGCTTTGAGGAGGACGGTGCGTTGGGAGGGTGCGCCGTCCGGGGAGGCGGTAGCGAGGGTCATGGCATTTGGTTCGTGGACGCCGAGTTGGGTGGCTTGTTTGAACCATGAGTCGAACTGGTCTATGGGATCGGCGAGGAGATCATCGCGGCGCAGGCCTTTGGCTGAGTATTCTTTTCTGAATTCGGATAGATCCATGATTATATGAAATGTAGTTTGGTTGTTGAATATGGTGTGTTAGTCGCTGGGATGTGTAAATCTTTTGTAAGAAGCTGTTTCGGGCTTGATTTTAGGCTGTTTAGTTCCTAGTGAGTGGGCATGAAGTTATTTGAAAGAGGAGTTTGTTTGGGAGCGTTTTTCGCGTTGGCAATCGTTTCGTGCAAAGAGAAGCCGAAGACTGAGGAGAAGGTGGAGACGCCAGCCGAGGTAAAGGAGGCTGTGAAGGAAGAGGTAAAGGAAGAGGTTGAAGAGGTGAAGGAAGTAGTGGAAGAGGTGAAGGAAACCGTGGTTGAGCCAGTGAAGGAGGCGAAGTTGGGGGCTGAGGAGCGTGCTGCGAAGCTGGGGTTTGCCCAGTATCTTCCTGCGGAAACGGAGATGTTGCTGACTGTTTATAATTCCAAGGATACCTTCGAGCGATTCAAGGGTCTGAAGCTTTACGGATTCATGGAAAACGCGTTTGGCATGAACGCGATGCAAGAAATGGAGATGGAAGTGGAGGAGGAATTCATCGAGGAGGAGATGGAAGAGGAGCAGGGAGAAGTTGATATCGAAGAGGAGTTTGTGATGGAGGAGGGGCCAAGTCCGTGGATTTTGTTTGGTCAGGAAATCACGATTGGATTTGGTCCGGGATCGGGAGACCAGCTAGCGAACCTTTTGACCTTGAGCGACCGTTTAGGATTCATTCAAGCCAAGGCTTTCGGCAAGGCTTTTGAGGCAATGGCCAAGAGTGGGAATGAAGATGATTTCAGTGATTCCTTGTCGGAGTCGATGGATGGTGAGGCGATGTTGATGGAATTTTTCAATGATGAAAAATCCGGAATTGGTCTGGTCGAAAAAGCGGTGATGCCGACGATTTATTTCGCATTCAAGGCCAAAGAGGGCGAGTTGGACAAGGCGGCAGGAATGTTGAACGAGGGGATGGCTCTTTTTGCGAATGCTGGAGAAATGGCAGCGGCGGTTGATTTTGAAACGGGTGGTTCCAAATTTATGGGGTATAAAGTGCTGGGTGCGAAGGTGGCGGAGATGATGGAGAAAGATAAGCAGGAGATGGTTGATCAAATCGGCGCCGAGAAGACGGATGCCATGATAGCCGCAATATCGAAGAAGAATCTGATTTTCGTGACGGGGACTGTTGGTGATTATGTGGTGATGATGATCGGAGGAGACGAAGCTCAAATGAAGCTGAGCGAGGGAGTTGACAAGTCTCTGGTGGGTTCTTCCGAGTTCAATTTCGTTGACGAGTATGCGGATAAAAAACTGGTGACCGTGGCCTATGGCGATAGTGAGACTTTGGAGACTGTGATTGATGCCGCGGGTGGTTTGGGGACGTATGCGCTGGGTTTGCGGGATGGCATGATGGAAGGGGATGGTCTTGGCGACATTCGCGACATAACCGAATTGTTAGAGATGATTGTGGAGAGGGAGAAGGATTTGCTTTCCATGATGACGTATACGAATTCAGGGACTGTGGCTTATTTGGAAGAAGGTTTGAAGATCGAGAGCTTTGGCGGGATTGATGACGGGAGATTGGCCTGGGACCAGAAATTGAGCCTTGCCCACCTTGGCGCGGATCCGGACAACATGATGTTTTTGAATTACGCATCGAACCCTGAGTATAACAAGAAGGCGGGAGCGTATTTGGAGACGATCTTCGAGATGGCCTATGCGGTTGCGATGAAGGTGGCGGACTTGGAGATTGAGTCAGAGGACTTCAAAGAGATGAAGGGGTATGCGAAGATGTTCGACGACAAGTTCCGTGAGGATGTTTTAGGCATTTATGAGGCGATGAGCGGAGCCATGTCGGATGCGCTTGGGAATGAGGTAGCTGTTGTGATCGACCTTGAAGGTTCGGTGCCAGCGATTCCAGGTGTGCCGCAAGAAGTAGTGGACGAAGGAAAAGCGCCACGTATCACGATTCTTTCACCTGTGACCGAGCGTGCCAAATTGGCTGCGGCATGGAGTGAGATCAACAATAGAACGAGCAACCTGCTGAAAACCGTGAGTGAAATGACCGAGGAGGAAATTCCGATGCAGAAGCCGATCAGTTCGGAGAAGGATGGAGTGACGACATGGTTCCTTTCGTTTCCATTTTTCCAAGATGACTTCATGCCATCTGTTTCCGTGAGTGATAAGTGGTTCGCGGCATCGACCTCGAAGACGAGGGCATTGGATTTGATCGCCAAGGCGAGCAAGGGTGGTGAGTCGGGTACCGGGCTGAAGATGTATATCAGTTTTGACAGCATGGCAGATTATGCTGACGAGATGTTGGCGATGGTTGACAAGAACACTGCGGTTATTTTCACGGAAGAGTGGGAGATCGATGATTTCAATGAGTCGAAAGTGCAGATCAAGGCGTTTCTTGAGGCGTTCCGCGAGTTTGAATCGCTGTCATGGGATGTTCGTAAGGAAGATGGATTGATTCGCAGCAGCATGCACTTCAAGGTGCGTTAAGCTGATTGAGGCCGCGGAAATTGTATCGGGATACGATGAATGGAGATCGAGCCGATAGGATTTCTGCGGACTTGTTTTGGAAGCAAGTTTGGTGTTCCGAGACAGCCCGGGTTGTGTCCATCGGCATGGGGTGTGCTTGAGTTCACGGAGGGATTTCGATTTGCGGAGGCGGTGCGTGGGTTGGATGGTTTTTCGCATGTGTGGTTGATTTTCGGATTTCATGCCCATGAAGGGAAGGGCTGGCAGGCTACGGTGCGCCCACCGAGGCTGGGGGGGAACGAGCGGGTGGGGGTTTTTGCTAGTCGATCCACGTATCGTCCGAATGGTTTGGGTTTGTCGTTGGTGAAGCTGGAACGGATCGGCTATGAGAGGGATGAAGGGATGCATGCGCCGTTGTTGTATGTTTCCGGGGTGGATTTGATTGATGGGACGCCGATTTATGACATCAAGCCGTATTTGCCTTATGCAGAGGCGATAGGTTCGGCGTTGGGAGGTTATGCGGAAGGTGAGATTGAACGGTTTGAGGTGGAGATAGGGGAGGCAGCGGAAGGAAAATTTGATGAGATGGATGAGAGGTCGCAGAGGATTGTCAGGGAGGTTTTGTCATTGGATGTGAGACCTGCGGCATCGCCTGAAGATTCCGGGCGAGTTTATGGAGTTTTGTTGTGCGGGAGGGATGTGCGATTTTTGATTGAGGGGGGTGTTTGTCGCATTGTTGAGATTGTGGATGTGAAAACGTAGGGGTGAAGGATTCCCGCTTGCGTGTTTGGCAGTGGTTGGATACGGGGTGCGTGTGTGGCGAGGCATTGAACCGTCATGAAACACGATCAGATATAACATTATGGCTATTTCCAGAGCATTGCTTTCGGTTTCGGATAAGACGGGTTTAATGGATTTCGCGAAGGGGCTTGCGGATATGGGAGTGGAGTTGCTTTCCACGGGAGGAACGGCGAAGGCCTTGAGGGATGGGGGGCTGAAGGTGACGGATGTATCGGAATATACGGGGGCTCCAGAGCTTTTTGAGGGGCGATTGAAGACCTTGCATCCCAAGGTGCATG
>JBGSRM010000066.1:0-16992 GCA_041737575.1 Akkermansiaceae bacterium | reverse complement strand
CATCAGCAGACTTCTTTCACGTTTTCAGTTTTTTTTAAAAACTTCCTTGCCGTATCCGCAGATATTTCCAAACTCGACCCTATCAAGAGAGTTTAACTCTACAAATCTATGATATTAAAAAACCGTTCCCGCAGTCGTTTCACATTTAGTGCAGTCATCGCAGCCACACTACTTGCCACCCCTCAGCTCTTTGCTCAAACAGCGACACCTGAAAAAAAATCCCTTCTGGATAGATGGGTAATCGATGGTGGTTTCACGATGATTTTCATCGGGGTTGCCGTGGTGGCGTTCATCGCGCTTGCGGTTTACAATTTCATGTCCCTCACGAAATCAAAATTCAGCCCTTCTGATTTGCAGATAGCCCTCATGGAGCACATGACCGCATGCCGTGTCCGTTCCGCCATCGAGCTTGCCGCTTCTCATCCATCCTTCCTCGGACGCATGGTTGCTTATGCCTTTCCAAACATAGATGCCACTCAACCAGAAACGCTGGGTCGCGACCAAGTCGAAGACGCGATCGCAGATTTCACCAACAATGAATACCGCAAGAGCATGCAGTGGATCAATTACATCTCCGTCATCGCCCAGGCATCCCCGATGCTCGGACTAACCGGAACGGTTATTGGTATGGTCAGCGCCTTCGGAACTCTCCAGACCCAAGGTTCTGCCGACCCCTCCGCGCTCGCTGGTGACATCTCCGTCGCCCTCCTCACCACCCTTTGGGGTCTCTTCAACGCCATTCCCTGTATCATCTGTTACTTCGTTCTTAAAAACAGATACAACGGGCTCGTCGCTGACAGTGTGCACATTGCCGAGGAACTTCTCAACGCGGCCGTTGCCACCGTGAACGCCGATACACTTTATGCCAAAATTCCTGAAGGCATCGACGTTTAAGTAGGGTAGCGCGGTGTGTGAACTTAAAATCAGACCCGCCAGCATATCTTAAGCCCGTAACCAAAAAACTCCCATGGCATCCAAAAAGCTAAGAATAGCAAGCGGCTCACAAGATGAAGAAGCCAAGGTCGATATGTCACCCATGATCGACATGGTATTCCTTCTTCTGATCTTCTTCATCGTTAACGCCACGGCCATCATCGTCCAGACAGACCCGAAAGTCCGGCCACCTGTGGCGAAGAATTCCCTCAAGCAACAAGACGGACGAGGACGTATCGTGGTAAACGTGAGGCCCGACGGCACTTACACAAACGAAGCCTTTGAAACTTTGGGAGGCAAAGAAGAAATCACGGATCTCGTTGAAGAAGAACGAAAAAAAATCGAAGCGCTAGGCATACAGCCGAAGCTTCACCTTCGAGGTGACCAAAACGTGGTCTTCAAATATTCCCGCACCGCCATCAGTGCGGCTGCGGACGCGGGGGTCACCCAAGTCGTGTTTGCTGTTTACCAGACTCATAAGGGTCTCAAACCCCTCGAGAAATGATCAGATGATCTAAATTACAACTATCAAAATTCCCACATGGCTCGTCACAAAAAATTAGCACGCGATCCCGATCCCGAACCGGAACTCGACATCTCCTCCCTCATTGATGTCTGTTTCCTTCTGCTCATTTACTTCCTGGTCACCTCAACCATCACACCTCGTGAGCAGGATCTGGGAATGTCTCTTCCTTCCTCGCAGCCCAGCACGGATCAGCCGAAGATCGCTCCCATGTTCATCCGTGTGGATGCCAACGGAACGATTTACGTGGGGACGGGCGCGAGCCAGCAATCACTGGACAGCGACATGAGCGTTAATGATCTGCCGCTTCTGAACGGCCATTTGGAAACCTACGCTGCAGCCGCCCGTAGTGCTGGTGACAATCCGGTCGTCCAGGTTTATGTGGATCCAGGCACTACGCAGCAACGCGTCATCGATGTCCTGAACGCCCTAGCCGGAGTGAACATTCAATCGGTCACCTTTACCGATCTGATCGAGTGAGGTATGGGCACGAAGGATATTTTTCTAACACACCCCTGCTCTCGCACGTTACACCTTGCAGAAGCATCTTGTTCGCATCATAATGCTCCGATTCGATAAAACCCCGACATCCGTAAAGGACACAACACTTACCAAACCAACGCTATGAAAAGACTCATTCTCGCCCTCGCCTTCATAGTCGCCTCCGGCCCTCTCAAAGCGCAGGAAGAAGACCTCACCACCCTCGTCAACAACGCCCTCACCGCGATGAATGCCGGCGATTGGCAACAAGCCCTAAAACTCAATACTGACGCAGTCACGCAACATGGTGCAGACCCGCAGGTGGCGCTGAAACGGTTTGGAGCCCAATTCGGTCTCATCTGGTATCGCAAAGGCATGTGCGAGCTGAAGCTGAAAATGTTTGCTGACGCGATGAAATCCTTTGAAACCTGCTACAGAGACTTTCCAAATGGTGGTGACGCTCCAGCCGGAGGCGGAAATATTTTCCATAAAATGGCACTCTTGAAATGGGGTGAGGCCGCGATGGGCGCGGAAAACTACGAACTTGCCATCGAGCAGTGGAAAAAATTCATCGTGGAGCGCGACAAAGTCCGCGACAAATACCCACAGGGAGCCTTTCACGTGAACATGGCGATCTGCCATTTCCGTATCGACAAGCTGGAGGAAGGCATCGAGCACCTCGAGATCGCCATCAAAAATAAAACCACCTTCCCTACTCAAAACGCAGCGATCATCTCCGGTTTCCAAGCTTTTGCCACGGCGGCGATTTCGGCGAAAAAGGAGCCGCTGATTCTCGATTTCGTCGAGAAATACCGTGGCGACCTGATGATCGCCCCCTTCGAGATGCAACGTTTCTCGAAGATCTTCATGAAACTCGCAGGCGATGCCATTTCGGCGGAAATGATCCGCACCGCTCTCGTCCTCTATCAATTCGTGCCTCCCACACAAGTCGCCATCAACGACCTGCGCATCCACCTCGAAAGAATGGGTACGGTCGCACGCATCCCGGACGGATCAAGCCTCCTGATCAAGGCACAGTTGGATGGCGAGTTGACCGCCTTGGAAGCGGAACAACGCAGCCCCAAGAGCATCGAGATGATCAAGCTCGCTGCCATTGCGTACATTCATGAGCAAAACGAGCACATGCACGGTGCCTTCGCAGCTTACCTTCAGTTGGAGAGCTTCCATCAGAAATCCGAGAGCCGCGAGGACAACCTCTACCACCTCGTCCGCACCTCCTCCATAATCAATGAGGTAGCCATTACCCAGAAATACGGCGAGCGTTTCCTGATCACTTTCCCGGAGTCAAAATACAAAGCGGATGTCCAAAAAATGATGCTCTCCTCCCTGTTCTTTGATGGGAAATACGAAACCTGTATCGAGATCGCCGGTGACATCATCGAAAACAAAAAAGCCGCCGAGGGCACTCCTGAGCACGATCTTGCCTTGTTTGTTTTGGGCGGTTCCTACTTCTATACGGGACAATACGATCAGGCGGGCCCCCTGCTCGACCAACACGTCGAGAAATATCAAGAGAGCACCTTCATCATGTCTTCGGAGTATTTCCAAGCCTCCAACGCCTCCCGGCTGCAATTCTGGAGTAAGGCGGCCAAGCTGCTCGATGCCTTCCTTGAAAAGTATAAGGAAGCATCCGATCAAGGCTACACACCGCTTGCACTCTATGACCGTGCCAACTGCCACTATGCGGAAGATGAGCCGGAGGGAGCCCTGGTAAAACTGGAGCGTATCATAACGGAGTTCGCCGATTCCCCGGTTCTTGACCAAGCCTACAACCTCCGCGGCAACGTCCAGCAAAGCAACAAAGAGCTCGAAGCTGCGGAAGCGTCCTACCTGAAAGCCATCGAGGTCGGTGAGATTCGTGGGAATGACAGCGTTGTTGGCGAGGCGCTCTACTACCTTGTGGCTCTGCTCGGTGAACAGAAAAAGGGCCAGGATCCAAGCCCCCGCCTTCCGGATGCCGTCCCTTATGCCGACAAATACTGGAAAGATTACTCAATCGGCTCACCCTATCGTCCGCAGGTAGCCGTTGCCCAAGTGGCCGCCCTAGGCAATGCGGGTCGTGGCGAAGAAGCTCTCAAGCGTCTCCAGGAAGTGATTTCCGAAATGGCATCCAATCCGGAAGCGGTTGGTCTGGAGGAAGTCATCAACTCTTATACGGAGGAGTATTTGAAAACCCACACTCCCGATGAACTCAAAGAGCATTACTACAATTTCCCAAATATCCGAAATGCCGACAAGGCCGCCCGGGCTCTGCTTCGTGTCGCTCTCATCGGTGTCTTCGAGGAACTTGGAAAAGGCGAGGAAGATGAAGCCAAAAAACGTGCCGCCGAGGCCATGGTTAAAATTCTCTTCCAAGAGCTGAAAGCCGACTTCGAACTCAAAGACCTCTCCAACTTCATCCTGGTTAGACTCGGTGACTACCTCCGTGAAAAGACCGCCGCACCGCGTGAGGCTCTCCCTTATTACGATGAAGCCCTGTCCCGCCAAGACCAATCCTACCGCTTCGCTGCCTTGTTAGGTCGTGCGGATGTCTATGGACAGTCCGCCGCCAAAGCGGATCTTGATAAGGCTGTCGAGGATTTCGAGCGCATCTTTTCCGACTCGGATGAAAAGAAACAACGCGAGTTCGCTCTCTACCGCATCATCGAAATTCTCATGAAGAAAGAGGATTACGCGGAAGCCGCCAACCGCGCGAACGAATATCTCAACCGCGAGGAAGGCAAGGATCTCGGCTTCTCCAAGTTTGCTCCGGAAGTCAGCTACATTCTCGCGCAATCGTTTGAAAAACGAAACATGAAGGATGACGCCATCTCCATGCATGTGAAAGTTTGGTCCACTTACATGGGATATATCAAGATTTCCGCTCCTTCCGTGATTACCTGGATGGAGCTCTCCGCGGCGCGCAACCGCCCTTCCAATGACCCAGCAATCCCCGGAGATAGGCAGGGTGCCTACGAAGGTGGGTATCGCTACCTCGAACTCACCGGCCGATTCAAGGATAAGATGAACAAAGAAGACCTCGCCGAATGGGAAAAAGTCGGAAAAACGGTGGATAAAATTCTCGGCATGGGCGGAGTCAAGTCCATGGAACAGATCAAAAAAGAGAAGGAAAAATAAAGGATTACAAGAACCACTCAATACACACCCCTATGAAAAAATTTCTCTCATTTCTTCTCGCTTCCGCGCTGACTCTCCCTGCATTCGCACAAGGGGACTTTATGGCGGAAGCCGTCTTTTCCAACGAGCGTGGCGAGACTTTCCGTGGATGGGTTCTCGCCGCCACTGAAACCGCAGTCCGCTACAGGGTTCGCGAGAACCAGGCGGACTTCACGGATGCCAAGATCAAGGATTTCACCACCATCTACTTCCTGCAGCCGGAAGAATACACCAAGGCGATGGATCTTTACGAGAACGGCAAGTTCAAGGAAGCCCAGGAAGAGTTCAAAAAATACAAGGAAGCATCAAAGTCGCTGGCGCAGTTCCCCAACAACTTTCACACCCTCTCCGCCTTTTATGAAATGGAATGCATGAGAAACCTGGGTGATTATCCGGGGCTCTTCACCGCTCTTCAGAGCTTCATCAAGAAACCACTGGTTCGTGATGACCATAACCGCCAGCTCGATCTCTACGTCATGTGGGATGCCTTCCGCGCGGAAGATTGGAACCGTGTCGTCATCATCGCTGCGGAAATGGACGAGGTAGAACTCGCCGATTACCAGCGTGTCCAGGTCGCCTATTGCTATGGTGTTGGCTTGCAAAAGCTGACCCGCAACAGGGAGGCTCTCATCCAGTATGCCATCGCCATGACCGTCGATGCGGGCGCTTCGCGCGCTCTCGCACAACAATCCGCGATCAACTCCCTTCAAATCTACTTCGATGACGCGGAAGTCCAGCTCGCCATGAAAAACTGGAAGACCGAAGACGAAAACAAGTCATCCGGTGGTTACATTCGTCTTATGGAAGCAAACAAGCTCGCTAAGATTTACGAGACCCTGATCAAGACCGATAAGGCAATTCCGGCAGACTACAAAAATTTCCTTAAATTCAGCGCAAAAGACGGAGAAGCCGAGTAATCTCATCGCAAGGAAACCACAAGACGCTCGTATCCGATGCTCCGCGTGTAGATTTCCGCCGCCTCCACATGCGGCACCTCGGATAGAATATGGATTTCCGTAGTAGTTGCCGCGATCTGTTGCAGAAGTTCACGGATGATCAAACGGGCGTGTGCCGCACCCAAGCAAAAGTGGGCGCCAGCACCGAAAGCGACATGCGGGTTGGGCTTGCGATCCAGACGGATCTCATCCGGCTTGTCGAACACGGTGGGATCGCGGTTCGCTGCCGCCCAACACAGGGAAACGCGCCCGGCTTCCGGCACAGCCGCTCCATGAACCGTGGTGGCCACCGGACACACACGGCCAATATGTGTTAGCGGTGAAATCACCCTGAAAAACTCCTCGGTCGCCAGCACGGCCCGTTTCGGGTCATCACGCAGAAACGCCAGATCCAAAGGGTTTTCTGCCAAATGGGCGATCACCGAGCTGATGCTATGAATCACCGTATCCCGCCCGCCAGCGAAGGTCAGATTCGCAAAGCCTGAAATTTCCTCTCTCGTCAATCTTCGTCCACCAAACTCCGCCGTCTTGAGAGCGGAGAAAAAATCCTCCCCGCCGGATGCGCGGTCGATGGCTTTTGCGATGTAAACGTCCACCGCCGTGCCGTCTGACTCGCCTTCCAGCACGTCCCGGAACACATGGGTTCCCCAACCAATCCATTCCTCCGCCTCGCTTTCCGGAAGTCCCAACAAATGTGCCAAAGCATACGACTGCAGAGGCACCGCAAACTCGCCGACAAGCTCGAAGCTCTCCCGCCAGCGCACCTTCGAGAGCATCCTCTTCACCAGTTCGTGAATTGCTTCCGCAAACGCCTTGTCGCGCGGTTTTTTGAAAAACGGCTCCACGATTTCACGATACTCCCCATGCTCCGGTGGATCCGTTTCTATCGGCAACTGTCTCACCTTCCGCACATTTTCCTCGGAGGGAATCGGCACCCGAAACGGAGCGTCCGAGCTGTATGTCTGCCAGTCCTTGGCCGCAGCCATCACATCCCCGTGACGCAGGATCATCGGAATCTCCTCATCCTGAAATCGGCACATTGCCACTGCCGAGGCCTCGCGTTTCTCATGAAATGGGCAACGTTGATCCATAACTACTACATATTTAGTAGGAAAAGTTTCAACGAAGTCTCGGATTGAGGGCGACCTGTGCCAAATCCGCCAACAAGTTCGCGGCCACGATCAAAAACCCGTAAAACAGCACCAGCCCTTGGATCAGGAAGAACTCGCGATCCGTCGCGGCGTTCACAAAGTGCTGACCCATGCCCGGTATTTGGAAAATGGTCTCAATCACAAACGAACCTGAAATCATTCCCGCGAAGGCCGGCCCGATGAACGCAACGGCGGGAATCAAACCGCCACGCAAGGCATGGCGGATGATGATGCGCGACCCCGGCACACCCTTGGCCCGGGCGGTGCGGATGTAATCCTGGCTGAGCACCTCCAGCATGCCGCCGCGTGCCAGCCGTGCGAGATAGGCAGCATTGATCAGTCCGAGCGTCACCGCAGGCAGAATCCAGTCCGTCGGGGAATTCCAGCCCGCCACATTGAGCGATTGAAATCGCAGGCCCGCCCCTACCGCGAGCAATGGCCCGATGACGAAACTTGGAAGGCAAATCCCGAGCATGGCAAAGGAAAGACATGCGAAATCCGTGGGCGAATTTTTTCTAACAGCGGCGATCACGCCTGCGGGTATGCCCACCGTCAGCGCGATCCCAATGGATGCCAAACCGAGCGCGAGCGAGACTGGAAATGAATCGGCGATCACTTCTGCCACTTTGGTGCCGGGCTTACGGATCATGTCGCCGAGATCCCGGTTCACCACCAGATTGGTCATGTAACGCAGGTATTGGACGGGCAGGGGTTTGTCCATTCCGGTGTATGCCTTCATGCGCTCCAGCATGTGGGCAGGCACCGCCTTAACATCGGTGTAAGGGCTTCCAGGCATCGCACGAACCAGGAAAAATGTCAGTGTGAGCAGGACTAACAAGGTCAGCAGACTTTGCAGCAATCGGGAAGATATCAGTTTCAGCATGTCCTTTTGGGTGTGTTATTTCTGCGGAACGAGTTCTACCGGATTGTAGGGATGGCAATCCAGCAGTAAGGGATCCCAACCTTTCACCGAGGGATGGATCAGGTAGTTTTTACCCCTCCAGGCGATCGGCGCGATGGGTGCCTCCCTGAGCAGAATTTCCTCCGCAGCAAACAACTGCCGGTATCTCTCCGCCGGATCGGTCTCCTTGAAAGACTTCTGCAGCAGTTGTGTGAACTCCTCGTTCTCCCATCCGGTGTTGTTGTTGCCGTTGTTCGGCATCCACATTTCCAAAAATGTCAGAGGATCGATGTAGTCGCCGATCCATCCTGCGGAAACGATGTCATATTCCATTTCCTGAGTGGCCGCTAGATAGGCAGTCCACTCCTTGCTTTCGATCTCCACCTCGACCCCAAGCTCTCTTCTCCACATCGCTTGCACCGCTGTTGCCAAGGTTGTGTTAGTAGAGGATATGAGAAGTTTTTTTCTCGGGAAACCCGCGCCCCCTGGAAAGCCCGCCTCCGCAAGCAGTTTGCGCGCGCGTTCCGGATCGAAGGCCACGCCACGGGGCGGCTCGTAGCCCTGCATGGGCGGCGTCATGCCGTATGCGGTCAAATATCCCCGATACACGCTGTTTTGCAGTTCGTCGCGATCAATGCTCAGGCTCAGTGCCTGCCTCACTCGCGTGTCATCGAAGGGCTTGCGCTTTGTATTGAAGCGGTAGAAATCCGTTCCCAGATAAGGTTCCTTGCGGAGCATTTGAGGAGCCTCTTTTGCCATCAAATCAACAATCTCCGGCGTGGCGGAATAGGTGATGTGAAGCTGGCCGTCGCGGAACATGCGCGCCTCCGTGAACGGATTGATGATCGGAAGAAAGCGGATGCCGTTGAGCTTCACGTTGGCGGCATCCCAATAATGAGGGTTGCGCTCCACCTCGATGTGGTCGTTGCGCAAATAGGATTTAATTCGGAAGGGCCCGTTGCCCACGAGGTTTTCAGGCTTGGACCATCGATTGCCGATCATGTCGATGGCCCCGTGTTTGAGCACCACATGTTTCGGCACGGGATACCAAGTGTAATGTTTCAGCAATTCCCTGAAGTAAGGAGTCGGCCCTCGCAGCGTGAGCTTGAAGGTGTGTTCATCGATCACCTCGATGCCGACCGTGGAGAAATCTGTGGTCTCGCCTTTGTTGAAGGCTTCCGCCCCTTTCAGGAAAAAAAGCATATCTGCATATTTAGCAAGAAGATTGGGGCGAAGGATTCGCTCGTAACTGAAGGTGAAATCCTCGGATGTGAGCGGCTCGCCATCCGACCACTTTGCGTCCGGACGCAGCTTTACGGTCCACACGGTGTATGTTTCATCCGGCGTCAACTCCATGGCCACGCCGAGGGGCGCTGCAAGATCCTCTTTGGCATCGAACTGCACAACTCCCTCGAACATGGCCCGCATGATGTTGCTTTCCAGCACACCCGAAACGATATGCAAATCCAAGCTCTTCGGATCCGCACTATTGCCGATCAACAGGATGCCCTCACGCGTTGCGCGATCCACCTGACTCTCCTTCTGGCAGGCCAACAGCTGTCCCGCGATCCCCGCTATCAAAAACCAACGAATCATCATCTGGCGGAAGCATTTCACAAAAACCGCCGGATGGCAGGAGAAAATGAAGCAGTTGGACATTTCTCGGAATCTGGCAGATGTGCTCTTCTGTTTGTTTGTGTGAATTACTTCTTGCTCGCTTTCCTCAAGGCATCGCCTAGTTGTCTGGACGCTAATGAAACCTGACTGGACGACACCTGAAACAAAAGGGCAGTGGCTTGCCTTGGTGCTGCGCGTCTGCATGGGCGCGTGGTTTGTTTACTCCGGCGGGATGAAGGTGTTCGGGAGCGGGCTGGATAAGTTTGTGGTGGATATTGAGAATTATCAGTTGCTC
Source organism: Akkermansiaceae bacterium (assembly GCA_041737575.1). Taxonomy (GTDB): domain Bacteria; phylum Verrucomicrobiota; class Verrucomicrobiia; order Verrucomicrobiales; family Akkermansiaceae; genus Luteolibacter. Next base: position 6,959 of record JBGSRM010000066.1, on the reverse strand, counting down.
AGTGATAAGACGCAGAATGGTCAGATGGCGGTGCTTGTTGCCTACTTCATTCCATGGCTGGAGATTGTGGCGGGCTTGTGTTTCATGCTGGGAGTGCTGCGGAAAGGCACTTGGCTGGCGATGTGCGGGCTGGTGCTGGCGTTTACTTTTTCCGTGGGCTCGGCTTGGGCACGTGGTTTGAACATCAGTTGCGGTTGCACGGGTGGCACTGAGAAAATATCGTATTGGCTGAAGGCGCTTGAGTTTGCGGGCTATTTCGCGGTGCTGGGGTGTATTGCTTGGTACGATTTTGTGAAAGCTCCGGCGCGGAATTCTCAGGAAAACTAGGAGTTTGCTTTGCGGAGCGGCTCATTTTAGCAAATGCTCGGGCATGAGTTATACAGGACGTTTGCAAGACAGGATCCGTGCGACAGGATCGCGCTTGTGTGTAGGCCTCGACCCACGGCCAGGTGAACAGGGAGCGGCATTTGCAAAGAATTTCTTACTGCGTGTGATTGATGAAACCGCCGAGCACGCAGCCTGTTTCAAGCCGAACATGGCCTACTTCGAGGCGATGGGCATTGATGGCATTCGGGTGCTCGAAGAAGTCTTGGCAAAAATCCCAACAGGAATACCGGTCATTCTGGATGCGAAGCGCAGCGATATTGGGGAGACTCAAAAATATTACGCCCAAGGGTATTTCAAGGGTTGGAATGTCGATGCCGTGACATTGAATCCATTTCTGGGCTACGATTCGATCGAGCCGTTCCTCGATTACCCGGAAAAAGCTGTCTATCTTCTCGCGGTCACTTCCAACACAGGCACCGCCGATTTTCAACAACAGGAGCTTGCCGATGGCCGCAAGGTTTTCCAACTCGTCACGGCACTTGGCGAGCGTGCGAAGCGGGAAGGTCGCGCGACGGATGTGGGTTATGTGGTGGGACTGACCAATGCAGAGCAGGTGCTTCCGAAGATGCCGGATGCGCCGCTGCTTGTCCCCGGCCTCGGCGCACAAGGCGGCGATCTCAAGGTGCTTGCCGCCGCAGCGCGCAGTGCGCCGGATGTGATCAATGTTTCCCGTGGCATTCTTTATGCGGATGATAGCCTGACATTCCAGGCTCGCGCCGAACAATGGAAGCGCAGGATTGCAGAAGGGTATGGGATGAGTTAAGAGTATGTGTTTTCCAGCATGAACAAGCCCCCCGGTAACCAGTATTCAGGCATAGTCCCTCAAAAAGGCTGGCCTCAACGCAACGCAAAGTTCCTGCGTCACCACGTGGTTCCCGGGATGTTCCGTAAAATGGGCGGACAGGTGCTGGAGCCGGTTCTGACTCCTCCCGAAGGCGAGCGCGTGCGCATCACATGGATCGGCCACGCCACCTTTTTCATCCAGTTTGAAGGGCACTCTGTCTTGGTGGATCCCAATTGGGCGAAATGGCACGGCCCCGTGAAACGCCAGCGTCACCCGGGCTTTCGTATAGAAAATGTTCCGGAGGTCGATCTGGTGTTGGTCACGCACGCCCATTTTGATCACTTGCACAAACCAAGTTTGAAAATCCTGCAAGCTACCAACGGCATCATCGTGCCGAATGGCAGTGCTTCTCTTGTGAAAAAACTGGGCTTCCCGGCAGTGCATGAAGTCCGGGTTTGGGACGAGCTTTTCATCAATGGCATGGGCATCATCCACACCCCATGCCATCACTGGGGCGCGCGCTACGTGCATGATACCCACCGCGATTACGGTGGATACATCGTCAAAGCCGGCGGCAGAAGCGTGTTTCACTGTGGCGACAGCACCTACTTCGATGGCTTCAAGGAAATCGGCATGCGCCATGAAATCGATGTCGCCCTGATGCCGATCGGTGCCTACGAATCACCGAGCGGCCGCGACGTTCACATGAATCCCGAGCAAGCCGTCCGCGCCTTTCACGACCTCGGTGCGAAAGTGCTCATTCCCATGCACTACGGCACCTTTCCCCTCGGAAACGAAGCTCTCCACGAACCCGTCGACCGCCTCCTCACGGAAGCCGACCGCCTCGGCATCAGCCAACAGATTTTAATACCGGAAGAGGGCGTTGGTATCGAGTGGTGAGAGCTGCTTGCCGTTCACTGCCGTCGCTTAATCCGCGGTGTTTTATATTCGGTTTTGGCTCCCATGACTAAGTTGAGCTGATATGTATCTCCCGCTTCTTTGGAAAAAGCATAGATTTCCTGCTTCTTTAATTCATCAAGACAACCCAGTTGTTTTGCGACGGAGACTATGGAAATTCTGCGGAGGATATCGACAGTAATGGGTCGTTTTGAGTCGGTGAACACCAATGATTTCAGAAAACGTACAGAAATATCAGAAGAAAGGATGTGCCTGAGAATATTTGCGTGTGCTTCCGAATGGCATGGAATGGAGTAGCAGGTATCATCCACCATCACGGGCTTATCCCCGACTGGAGGCAAAACAGTGAACTCGAAAGATTTGTAGAGTCCCGAGATGGCTACTTTCCACCGCGCGAAGGAATAAGGTCCGATTCCGAACATTGCGAAGCGTGGCCTGTTTTTATAGATGGAGCTGCGACGTGCGTCCATTTGCTCTGCGTTATCACACAGATATTTCCATGTCTTTGGGGCTATTTCTTTGATCCTTGAGGTTGGATCGCTGGAAGTCGTTTGTGTGACAATGACAGCGCGGCGAGGAGTAATTCTCCCATTCCCGAGATCTGAAGATTTTAGCAGAGGATATACAAAATCTGGCTCTATAGAGACGATTTCGCCGAGACCGTTTCGATAGTTCCCGTTCTCAGGAGTGAGTTCCATGATTTTTGAAGCATCATGCTTGAGGCCAGAGCGCCAGATGTGTGAGGAGCCACCATCGAGGTGCTTAAGCTCATGATAGGAGTCGACATCGGACACGAGTTCCCCATCTATCAGCCCGAATTTTCCTGATAGAGTTGAGATTTCTAAGGACTCGTAGATGGAAGCCATTTTGGTTTTTGATCTGCCGCCAGCGACGAAGAAGAGGCAGGCATCCACAGAAACGTCAAAAGCCGCCTTAGCATCGATACGTAAGATGCGACAGTCTTTCCATCCTTGGTCATTTTTCCAGAAGTGACGTAGAACTTTGCGAGCGGTCGCCGTCTTGCAGAGCATGGCCATGGCACCGTTGTCAGGTAGCACTTCTAGAAGTCTGATAAGCATCCACTCGGATATATCAAAGTTTGACTTACCTGTCATCGCATCGAGACCGCGTAGCCCCTGAAAATTGGATTTTATCGGGAGATTGTCACTATTCAGTCCACCAAGGGTAGAGTTGTTGACCCATGGAGGATTGCCTAGGAGTAGAACTTTGCGGTGAGCCGTATGGGCGAGTGTTTCTTTCCAATCAATAGCAAAGAAGTCGCCGAGTGAGATGGAAATATTCGCAGTAGCAAGCGTGTCAGCGGCACGTTTTACATATTCTGGATTGATCTCGTAGCCTTGGTATGTGGAATTGTCGCCCCACTTTTGATGGGCAGCCTGAAGAAAGGTACCCAAGCCAGCAGTTGGCTCTATGATGTGGTCGGGTGCTGGGATAAGTTGATTGAGCAGCTCCACCACTTCGTCAGCAAGTGCCTTCGGAGTTTGGAAATCGCCGAATTCTTTGATCACGCTCATAGCTTTTCAACTCCTTCGATAGTGCCAGCCATTGCGATCACGCGGTTGTATTGAAGTCTCCACTGGAGAGCATTCGATATTGTGAGGTATCCCTCAAGCGGACGCGTATTGATTACCTCTTCGGCGAGGGTCAGTGCTTGGATATCATCAAGTGGAAGGTTCCTTTCGTAAAAGAATGCGAGGATGTCGTCGGTGTTCGCGTCGTTATCTAGTATTTTCAGCAGGCCTGTTGTGGTTTGGAAGTCACCCGTGCGACATGCATCCACAAACACGGTATGCCGGATGTCGAGCTTGGCTGTTCTTAGTTTATGGTCGTCGTTTTTATCATACACGAAGACAAGGAGATTGTAGCCGAGACCGTAAACCTTTTGGCGAGCCGAGCGGAAAGGGCATGATGATTGCGGCTGCCTGATGCTGGTCGTCTTTAAATCCACACTAAGGTCTGGGAAATCAATACCTTTGGCGGAAGAACCGAAGACGTGGTCATAATTATTCAGGAGGTGGGCTTGAAATTTGTGCTCGATGTAAGTGCCTATGGCTTTTCCGTCTGTAACGCCAAAGAGGGCTGGTTCATTATGGCTGGATTCGAGTAGTGCGAATTTTGAGGCCTCGGATTTCAGTAAAGCAAGCGTTAGGGGCGGTTTCATCTTATATGGGCGTTATGGAGTTACACATTGCTCATTAACAGTGTCAGCCGAATGGTGCATTTGGCGAGTAGCGAGTTGTCGGGAATGAAATATTTCGATCACAAGCACCCGCGAACTTCACCCCAGCTTGGCCGTTGCGTTGATTCGTGTTTGTAGTGAATCCACCAGATCAGTATCGCGCAGGTGTTCTTCTTCCAGGTAGGAGAAGCGGATGAGGCCGAGGAGGTAGTCGCTGATGACGACGTTGAAGATGAGGATTTTCGCGAAGAAGCTGCATATGGTGCTGATGACGAAGGTGGCATTGTCTTCGATCATGGAAGAAAGCATCCAAGTGACTCCGATGAAGGAAATGATGTAGCAGACGAACAGGCCCACACGAATTTTCTTAATCACGTTTGCAGCGATCTCGGGTGTGTTGGGACGGATGAGTTTTTTCACGTGCATGAGAATGAACACGGGAGCAAAGGACAGGGATGCGAATGTCATCATTCCCGAGTAACTGCCGATTTGCATGACAAGAACGAGACCGATGAGGAAGAAAAGAGTATTGAAAGGCGCGATCATGAGTGCGATCCAGCCAGGCAGGGTTGACTCCGGCATGACGGCTTTCATCACCAGCGATGAGCGCAAGAAAGCCGGGAAAACGGAAATCACCATGGGGATCAACAGCACGGCATATTCAAATCCAAGGGTATAGGCGGTCGTCGCTTCATCGCCATAAGCTGTGCTTACCGTATCTGACATGAACCACCTGACAGGAATGAGATAAACGATGAACGGCACTACAAACAATGCTGCCGCCGCCAGCCAAGCCTGTTTGCGTGACTGTTTGAGAGTCAGCCATGAGAAGTGGGATTTCACCAAGAAGTAAATCGCGAGTGCTACGGTGATCTGCAAAAGAATATTCGAAAAATGCATGAATGCGGGCAATTTCGTTGAGCTGCTATCAAAGGAGTTAAAAAAATCGGGCAAGCCGAATAAAAATGCTATCGCGAGCAGTATGGCACCCCAGACAACCACCGCACGGCGCCACGAAAGGTAATTCTTCAGAGTGTCGTCAGCTGTGATGTCTTTAAGGCTATTTTCTTCCTCGGAAGTGGTCATCTTTCCTTTGAAATTTCCGGAAAAGGCACGCTTTGCAAATACGCCCATCAGAGGGAAAATTCTACTTGCCTGAGCCATGATCAGATCGCCGATATCCGTGGAGGTGGCATCGCCGGTAGCGGAAGGGATGGCGGGAGGAGCGGTATTTGCTGTTGGCTGGGAACGGCTCTCGAATGACACCCATTGATCCGACTCTTCCGCGCGGATCTGGGTCTTCGGTGAAATGGCACCCACGGCTCCGAGTTCTTTAAGGGTGGCCTCGGAAACCGGCCCCATCTCGTTACCAGACTCGTTTTTATAATACCAGTTCATGATGGATAGTTACAAGGTTCAGCTTCCTTTGTGTCAAGCCGCATTGCGGATACATGTTAGAGATGAAAATCCTGCTTGTGGGAGGCGCGGACTTCTGGCACTTACGTGATCATGAAAATGTATTTTTCGGCACTGGGCATATTGGGCGCGTTGGCACTGCAGTTGGTTGCGCAAGAGGACACGGCGCATCACCGCGAGGTTTATAAGAGTATCAATGATGCGGTCGCGAAGATGGATGTTGTGGAAGGTGTGCATGAGCATGAGGAGGGGGAGATTGCGCTAAAGGCATGGATTGATGATACCGGGTTCCGCAAGATCGTGGCAAAGAGCGAGGGGCTGATGACGGAATATTATCTGGAGGATCAGAAGCCGACGTTTGTCTATTATGAGTTTAAGGCCGAGGGGGGTGATAAGGTGGAAGAGCGTTTGTATTTCAAGGATGGCGAGATATTCAAATGGTTGACGACTCAGAAGGATGCTCCGGTGTTCCATGCGGAGGATTATAAGTCGACCGCGGAAGCGCATAAGGATGCGTGTGAATTATACATTGAGGCTCTCTCCTATGATGACGCGGCCGCTGAAGAGTTGGAGGGGACTTTTCTCGGTATCGAAGAGGGTGATTACTCGCACTGGTTGATGAAATCCAAGGATGGCGTGGAGCGTTCGTTTTTCATATTGGAAGCGACTGAGGAGATGCAGAAGGCGATCGATAAACCGGAGGCGTTCAAAGGGAAAGCCTGTCGCGTGCTGTGGAAGAAATCGTTTGAGGATATCCCGGAAGCTGGCGGAAAAATCGAGATCGAGGTGTTGGAATTTGTGGAATGGGTGAAGTAGGGAGGGATGCGCTTGCCGCAGGGTTTGAGGTGGTGAATAATGGGCGGCGATGAATGGGGACAGCAGAAGCGATGAAGGCGGAATGATCGGGCGGCTGACACCGGTGGTGAAGTCGCTGCTGATCTTGAATGCGCTTCTCTACTTTGCGGATTTGCTGGTGTTTGATTTTGCGATCCGTTCGTTCGGAGCCTTCACAATCAACACGGCGATTTACGAGGGTAAAGTTTGGGAGTTCATCACGTTTCAATTCATCCATGGCAGCGTGGGGCATTTGTTGATGAATTCGATGGGGTTGTTTTTCTTCGGCCCGTTGATGGAACGTTGGTGGGGTGCGAAGAATTTTCTTTTGTTTTATCTGGTCTGCGGGGCGGCGGGTGCCGGCTTTTTGATATTGCTGACTTATTTGGGCATTTTGCCGATGGTGGGAATGAACACGGG
>JBGSRM010000040.1:0-2418 GCA_041737575.1 Akkermansiaceae bacterium | reverse complement strand
CGCGCACCACCCTCATACCGGCACAGCATCGAACCATCATCGTCCAACTTCCGCCCCGGAATAAACGTGTTCAAATCCGCCGCAACCGATTCCAAACGCAGTCCCGAAATATACTGAGCCAGATTTTCCGCGTGCGATCCGATATCCCCCATACAATTCGACACACCCGAAATACTCGGATCCATGCGCCAGTTCGAGATTTGACCACCTTCCGATGAAGCCTCATCGTAAGCCGAAATCGCATAACCCTGCGGATACTCCGCAACAATCTTCAGGATTCGTCCCAACTTCCCTTCAGCCACCATTGCCTTCGCCTCCTTCACCATCGGATAGCCGGTGTAATTATGAGTCAGGGCAAACACCAATCCGCTACCCTCAACAATCGCCTGAAGTTCAACTCCCTGTGCCTTGGAAAACGCCAATGGCTTCTCGCATACCACATGAATCCCCTTATCAAGAAACGCCTTCGCCACCGCATAATGAAGATCATTCCTCGCCACGATACTCACGAAATCAATCCTCTCTCCCAATGGCAGCGCCGCCTCTTTTTCAGCCATCTCCTCAAAGCTCCCGTAAACTCGGTCCGCCGCGAGGAAAAAATCCTCCCCCGATAAACGCGACTTCTCCGGATCCGAGGAAAAACATCCCGCAACCAACTCGATCTTGCCATCCAGGTTCGCTGCCATCCGGTGCACCGCACCAATGAATGCCCCGCGTCCTCCGCCTACCATGCCCATTCTGAGTTTCCTTTTCATAATGCTTTCTTATAAAATTGTTGTTTCGCCATCAGGCTCCCGCATTCAAGCAAACATCACTTTCCCTGCAACCCTATTCGCGATAGTAAACCGTCTTCTCTCCACAATTACTGCGTCTCAAAGGACTTGATATCCCCGCCGGTTCCGAAACAAACTCCCGCCCCTCGCCAGAGGAAACCCCACCATGCCCGCCAAACAAGAAATCCGAGTCTTCGCCCCCGCAACCGTCGCCAACGTCGCCTGCGGCTACGATGTCCTCGGCTTCGCCATCGACTCCCCCGGCGATGAAATCGTCGTCCGCAACTCCACCAAACCCGGCCTCCGCATCACCGCCATCACCGGCGACGGCGGAAAACTCCCCAAAGACCCCGAACACAACACCGCAGGCGTCGCCGCCCTAGACCTGCTCAAACACCTCGGCATGTTGGATCGCGGCATCGAAATGGAAATCCATAAAAAAATGCCCTTCGGCTCCGGCCTCGGCTCCTCTTCCGCATCCGCCGTCGCAGGCGCCTACGCCGTCAACAAACTCATCGGAGAACCCCTCTCCAAACGCCAGCTCCTCCCCTTCGCCATGGCCGGCGAAGCCTCCGCCGACGGCGCATGGCACGCCGACAACGTCGGCCCCTGCCTCCTCGGTGGCATCGTCTTCATCCGCTCCAACGAAGAGCTCGACATCGCCCAAATCCCGGCCCCGAAAAACCTCTGGGCCGCCGTCGTCCACCCCGACATTGAAATCCTCACCAAAGTCGCCCGCGAAATCCTCCCAAAGGAAATCCCCCTCGTCAACGCCACCCAACAAATCGGCAACCTCGGCGGCCTCATCCTCGGCCTCATCCAGGAAGACTACGGCCTCATCTCACGCTCCATTCACGACGTCATCGCCGAGCCCCGCCGCCAGAAACTCATCCCCGATTTCTACAAAGCAAAACGCGCCGCCCTCGCCGCCGGTGCCCTCGGCTTCTCCATCTCCGGCGCGGGTCCTTCCGTCTTCGCACTCTGCGAAGGCGAGGAAACCGCCCGCAAAGTCGGCACCGCCGTCGAAAAAATCTTCACCGCCATCCCCATCAACTGCCAAGTCCACATCTCCAAAATCAACCCCCACGGCGTCCACGAAATCTAACAACATGGAGAAGGGGCTTCCAGCCCCTTTCCTACAACCCAACATCGCACCATCTCCCGAAATTGCAATGGTTCTGCCCTCACGCGATACCCTAATGTTTCTTCGTAACTTCCACACTATCATCGATTTTTAGTAACACTCCACGGTTCTCCTCTTTTGTGAGATCATAGAATGTGGTTTTGCCATCTCTATGGAGGTTGACACGACTCAAATCTCCAAATTCCGTTACTCCGCCCGCTTTCGTGATGGCTAGCCAGATGGTCATGCCTTCCACGAATCTGATTGGTCCTGTCTTTACTACTTGGCCACCAACAAGCGCCACCTTGATATCATCACAAGGATGATCAATAAGAACCTCTATTTTTGGTTTATCATATATGCCCCCATCAATGTATGCTTTTTCAATAGCATCTGCGAACTGCTTGGGCGATTTCCCCGCCGCATCCAGTTTTTCAAGAAACGGAAGATGCACTTTACCGTTAGAATCAACTGGATATAGACTGTTAATTTTCTTCTGCTCTTCCACAGGAACACCCGTAA
>JBGSRM010000004.1:0-7374 GCA_041737575.1 Akkermansiaceae bacterium | reverse complement strand
TGGGTATCCTGGGAGTGGCCGCTTTGTTGCCATTTGCGGTTGATGGGGTGGCCAGTTTGATAACCGGACCCAAGAGTAAATTTGGGGTTAACCGGAAGATACAGAGAATCCGTGATGCTGGCATTGGCTCACACGGGGGAGATGAGGTTGAGGCTGGCTTGCGTGAGCAGGGTGTGATTTGATTCAGAGCGTGGGGCTTTGAACATCGTGCAAGAATGTCGTAGTGTGACTAGTTATCACGGTGCTCATGTGACAATTGGGTATTTCATTGGTTGTTCCACGCCAGATTTTCTAAATAAATAAAGGGTTCCGTCGCTTTTTCCGACTAGGGTATGTCTTTTGCTTATATGGAGAGAGTAAATAACGAAGAAAATAGGGAATAAAACCGCGCTTTGTGACGTTTACCTAGTAGTAACAAAACACCTAAAATTATGGCCTACGATTCTGATTCCAGCTTGAAGTTGTATCTCAAAGAGATTTCGAGAACCCCTCTCCTCACTGTTGAGGAAGAGATTGAACTCGCTGAGCGCATTAAGAATGGCGACCCGGATGCGCGGGCGCACATGATCCGGGCGAATCTTCGTTTGGTCGTAAAAATCGCTCAGGATTACTCGAATTACGGTTTGCCTGTGACCGATTTGATTTCTGAAGGGAACATCGGCCTGATGAAGGCGGTGGAGCGCTTTGATCCTGAGAAGGGCGGCAAGCTTTCTACGTATGCTGCCTGGTGGATCAAGCAGTCCATCAAGCGTGCGCTGGCGAACCAATCCAAGACTATACGTCTTCCTGTTCACATGGTGGACAAGATTGCCAAGATGCGTCGTATTTCAACCATGTTGGCAGAGGTTTTGGGTCGCGAGCCGACCGATGAGGAGCTTGCGGATGAGGTGGGTCTTCCACGGCGCAAGCTGGCGATGTTGAAACAGGCTTCGCAACGGCCGACATCTCTGGATGCACCTGTGAATGAGGGTGAGGCGACCGAGTATGGTGAGATAATCTGCGATGAACGCGCAGAGAATCCTCTGGATATGCTTGCTGACAAGAATCTACACGGTGAGATCGATGGTCTTCTGGCGATGTTGGACGACCGCGAGAGGCGTATCATTGATGATCGTTTTGGTTTGAATGGCAAAAAGCCGATGACTCTGGAAGAGGTCGGACGCGAGTTTGGTGTGACGCGTGAGCGCATTCGTCAGCTTCAGAATTCGGCTCTTACGAAGATGCGCCGTGCTCTCCGGAAAAAGGAGAAGCCTCTTCCTAAGCCGGTCAGTGGATTGGCATAAGTTCAGGTCCGAAAATCAACGACCGCAGAAGAAGTAATTTTTCTGCGGTCTTTTTTTATTCCTATCGGGGTGTTCAGAGTCCCTGTTGCTGGATGACTGCGCGGAGTTGTTTTTGAAACTCGATGATGTCTTCTTGGGTTGGCTCGTAGTCTGGGTTGTTCGGGTCGATGCTGGGTTGTCCCATCTGGTCGATCATCCACGCGGCAGACTCACCATCGCTGAAGGACACGCGTCCGCTGATGATTGCGCCGGGTAGGGCTACGGAATCCACGGTTACACTGGTTTTGCCGGTAGCTAGTGCGGTTTGAGGGTTTTCTTGAGAGACAGGCTCGGTTTTATCCTCTGCGAGTGTGATGCCCAGATCGAGAATGACGAGGCGGGTATCCATGTAGGTGAGGGAGAGATTCATTTCCTCTCTCATGTTTTTCTGGATGTCTGCGAGACGCGCGCCTTGTTCAGCCCATTGTTTGATTGTGTTGATTTGATCTGGGGAAAGTTGTTTGGAGCTGAACATGGCTGGATAGTGTTATGTTGGCGGTGTTTGCCTAGGAGATTTGTTGATAAACGGAAGCTGGAATTTAGTGAAAGCAAAAGCCGTCGCCTTTGGGGGCGACGGCTTAGCTGTAAACACAACAGAACAACTGAAACAACCTGGAAATTAGTATTTAACGCCGCAGCCGTAAGGCTTGTTGGTGGCGTTGGTGACCTCTTTGCCTTCAAGGACGGCATCGAGAGCGTTAGCAAAAAGTTTGTCGGCACCTTCGATGTCGGCGGCTTCCGTGGTAGCGGCTGAATCGATAGCGCCGGAGTAGGCAAGAGTGCCATCTTTGGCGATGATCATCATGTGAGGAGTCACTTTGGCATCGTATGCTTTGCCGACGGTTCCGTCGCTGTCGATAATCACCTGGGTGGCCTTGCCTCCTTCTGCAGCGATTTTCTCAACGAATTTATCAGCGGTGAGGTAGCCTTGTTTGCCTTCGGCAGAAGAGTTAACGGTAATCCATACGACATCCTTCCCTGTGTATGTCTCTTGAAGCATTTGCATGTTTTTGCCCGAATAGTGCTTTTTGACGAAAGGGCAATCGAAGTTGACCCATTCCAAGACGACTACTTTGTCCTTGTAGCTGGAGAGACTTACTTCCTCACCCTTGATGTTTTTGGCGGTGAAGGCAGGAGCTGGTTTGCCGACTTCCGAAGCGAATGCAGTGGCGAGGGTGAGTGCGCTGATGATGGATGCTTTGATGAGTGATTTCATTTTTCGGATAAATAATAAAGGATTCACGAATAGAGCGGAGCCCAGTGAGAAATTTTTCTAGAAAAGATTAATTTTTTCAGAAAATCGGTGATTTCTCTGAAATTCCTCATGTTTTCGAGGGATTTTCGGGGCTCATGGTGCTTGGGTAGATACCATGTAGGCCTCACCGTTCGATTTTTTGAGGAGGATTTGGAGTTCTTTTGGACTTTCGGAGAGATATTCGCTTTTAGGAGCGGACGAAGTCCAAGTGTTTTCCTGCGTGGCATGTTTTGAGAAGACAGGTTTCGCGTTCGGATCGATGATGTCTGCGATAGCGGGAAGGATTTCAAAAGAAGTGGGATCAATTTTTGAATCCGCCGGCAGTTTGAGGGTCAAGAGGATGGATTTGTCGGAATCCGCGATGGTTAGAATCGCATTGGGGATTGGTTGTGGGAGTTTGGCGTAGGATTCATTGATGAGTTTCGAGTGATCGCCGAATGTTAGATTTAATTGTGCCTTGCCTGGGAGACAGGATTCATCGTTGCAGGTGAGCCATTTGAGTGTTGCGTTGAAGGGAGGTAAGTTTCCTTTGAATCCAGTGGGAGCAATCAAATCCACTGGCATGTGCACAACGCCTTCGTAGCCGAACCCAGCGAGCTCTCCTGTCATGAAGCGGATCGGAGTAGGGAAGTGTATATCGCTGATTTTCCATCCGTCAGGCAGCTTAGCTTCTATGGAAACAGGAAGGCCGCTTTCGCCTGGATTTATCCAGTAGGTATGCCAACTGTCATCGATTTCCATTTTGATGATGGTTCGGATCTTATTGGAATTGTCAGGTGCCGTATCGCTTGCCAGCCAGCTTGCTTGGGCTTTTTGTTTGGAGTCTGCAGAGAGGGAGCCGATGAGCAGGGATGAGAGGAGGAGTATCGTTTTTTTCATGAGCATCATGATAGGGTGTATCCATCCTAGTGCAAGAAGATGGCGTGGTTTTATTGCGATGTTTCACGCATTTTACTTGAGAGAAATGGGAGTGGTGCTGTGTATTAGTCGCATGAAGAAATTGTTCGTATTGATGGGTTTTGTGACTTGTTTGACGGTTGCTGTGGGCAGCGGTGAGGTTGTTATGAAGGCGGGTTTGGGAACTTTGAATTTTTCAGGAGGAGAAGGGGCGGGGAAGGGCAAGCATGTTGTGTTGCTTGCTGGGGATGAGGAGTATCGTTCCGAAATTGTCATGCCGATGATGGCGCGGATCTTGGCTGAGAAGCACGGTTTCGAGACAACCGTTCTTTTTTCAGCAGATGAGGATGGGACGATCAACCCGAAGGCGAACCACAATTTGATGGGAGCAGAAGCATTGGATTCTGCAGACGCACTTGTGATTTTTCTGCGGTTCCGAAGCTGGGATGATGCTACGATGGAGAAGTTCAAGGCTGCCGTGGACAGGGGTGTGCCGGTTGTGGCGATCCGCACCAGCACGCATGTATTCAATTTTCCCGCTGAGAGCAAATGGGTTGACTGGTCGTGGAAGCACCCGACCGGTGGTTTTGGCAAACAGGTTCTTGGAGAAACTTGGATAAGTCACTGGGGCGTGCATAAAAAGGAAGCAACGCGTGCAATTCTTGAGCCAGGACAGGAGAAAAATCCTCTTCTGAATGGAGTATCACAAATTTTTGGTGATACGGACGTGTATGAGGCGGCTCCGCCTGAAGATGCTGTTATTTTACTGAGAGGAATCGTGCTGAAAGGAATGAAAACGGATGACGAACCCGCTGACTATGAGAAGAAAACCAGGGCGGGTGTGGTTCAGAAAGTGAATGAACCAACGATGCCAGTGGCATGGTCAAGAGAAGTGAAGAACGCGGCGGGCACGACAAACAAGGTTCTAACAACCACGATGGGAGCAGCTACTGATTTTGCGGATGAGAGCCTGAGGAGGCTTGTGATCAATGGGGTCTATTGGGGTTTAGGTCTGGAAGTGCCAGAGAAAGCGGATGCTTCGATTATTGGTGAGTATGAGGAAGCCATGTATGGGTTTGACGGACATAAGAAGGGTATGCAGGCAGCGGATTTCGCCAAGTGATTGGCTTTAAAAATGCTTATCCAAATTTTGTCGCTTAGGCTTGTCGTTAGATAGTCTGGTGCGCATCATTTGTTTATGCTTCAAGAATTGGAATTAGACACCCACCAGAAGGCGCTGAAGATCAATTTGGATCCACGGTGGTATGGTACGTTTGCGGAAATTGGTGCGGGGCAGGAGGTTGTTCGTTGGTTTTTCCGAGTAGGTGGTGCTGCAGGGACTGTCGCGAAGAGCATGTCTGCTTATGACATGACGGTGAGTGATGCGATTTACGGCAGTGGTGATCGCTACGTTTCCCAATCGCGCTGCCAGGCGATGCTTGATCGTGAGTTTGGGCTCAATGTGGAGAGACTCAAGGTTCAGCGAGGCGATACGACCGCTTTTTTCGCATTTGCGGATACGGTTGTGGCTCGTTCTTTCCAAGGTGGTAACGAGTGCCATGGTTGGATGGGACTTAAATTCCAGTCACGCCCGCACGATGAGCCGAGCCAGATCATGATTCATGTGCGGATGCTCGATGCCGAGGCTTCGCTTCAGCAGGAAGCGCTTGGTATCGTGGGTGTGAATTTGCTTTTTGGCGGCTTTTTTCTGCATCATGAACCCGAGAGTCTTGTGGAAAGTTTGTTGGACCGGCTGACCACCGGACGGGTGGAGATCGATATGATCAAGTTTGAAGGTATTGAATTCCGCTCAGTCGATAACAGAGTCATGGCGCTTAAACTTGTGCAACTCGGATTAAGCGGTGCGGCGATGTTTGGTGCGAACGGAGAGATTCTCCAGCCTTCCGATGCTCTGTACAAAAAGGCGGTATTGGTGGAACGAGGGAGTTTTAGACCACCCACGCATGTGAACTTTGACATGCTTGAGTGTGCTTTGAAGAAATTCAAAAGCGATACCGCTGTTGCCGGTAAGGAGGTGATGCCGATCTTTGAGTTGACCATGCGTAACCTACTGGCTGGAGGGCGCGATATTGATCGTAGGGATTTCCTTGCACGAGCCGATCTGCTTGCGGCTTGCGGGATGACCGTATTGATTTCCGACTACTTCGAATATTATCGTCTCGCCGCTTATCTTTCCTGGCGAACCAAGGAGCGGATTGGAATCGTGATGGGGGTGCCATCACTCATTGAGTTGTTTGATGAGAAATACTATACCGCGCTACCGGGGGGTATTTTGGAGAGTTTTGGCAGGCTATTTAAGCACAATCTTAAGCTCTATGTTTATCCGTTGCTTGATGCGGCTAGTGGCCAAATCATCACCAAGGATACCATGAAAGTGGCTCCTGAGCTTGAGAAGCTTTATGGCTATCTCGCCGATCGTGGCAGCTTCGTTGATCTCGATAACAACAACCCGGATGTCCTAAGTATCTTTTCACGTGATATCCTCGCCAAAATCGCAGCGGGCGATCCCTCATGGGAAAATGGGGTGCCTAAGGAAGTTGCGGCGCTCATCAAGGCGCGGGGCTTTTTTGGCTATAGAGTTTCCTGAACCCTTTATTTTTCTCTCCAGCGGAGTGTGAGGTCTTTGTAGGCGTCAATACGGCGGTCACGGAAAAACGGCCATATACGCCTTACGTCTTCGACGATTTTAAAGCTTATATCGTGGAAGAGAATTTCTTCATTTTCCACTGAGGCTTTGGAGACAATTTCACCGTAGGGGTTAGCGATAAACGACTGCCCCCAGAATTCGATTCCATCATGATTTCCAGAACGATTTATTGCTGCAAGGTAGCAGCCATTCGCGACCGCATGACCACGTTGCACGGTTTCCCAAGCGCAATGTTGTGATTTCCCAAGTTCGGCTTTTTCTTCCGGCAACCAGCCGATAGCTGTGGGGTAAATAAGTAGTTCAGCGCCTCCGAGCGCCATTAATCGAGCTGCTTCGGGATACCATTGATCCCAACAAATAAGTACGCCGATTTTCCCATACATTGTATTCCAAACAGGCCAACCACTATCACCAGGTGTGAAATAGAATTTCTCTTCAAATCCAGGATCTTGGGGGATGTGTGACTTTCTGTATAAGCCTAACAGACTCCCGTCGGCATCGTGGATGGCGGCGGTGTTGTGATAAAGCCCTGGGCCGCGATGTTCAAAAAGCGAAGACACAATCACCACACCTAGCTCACTTGCAAGTTGGCCCAAACGATCGGTCACTGGGCCGGGCAGTTGATCGGCGAGATCGAAATTTTCGGTATCTTGTAGAGTGCAAAAGTAGGGTGTTAAAAAAAGCTCTTGAGTAGCGATGATTTGGGCACCTCCTGCTGCGGCCTCTCTGATCAAAGCTTCATGATGGGTGAACGAGCTTTCCTTGTCAGGAAAAGTTTTTGACTGAAGAAGGGCAATTCTGGGCATGGTTGTGGGGAAGTCGGATTCATCTTCGCTAGCTCGCCAGGAAATATCAAGAACCGCGTTGGTTCTTTGTCATTGTGAATGGTCGTCCGTCTCTGAAGATTGATCTACTGTATCTCTAGTAGATAGGCTCTGCTTTATCGTTTTTCATCGCTTGGATTTGTTTTACGGGTGTATTTGTGTGATTTGGTTGCTCGGAATGTGTCGGTTTTGCCCTAAATTTTCGTTAGGTGGGTGTTGGTGGAAGCCCGTTGTTTCAAGGTCTTGCGGGGGTTTGTGAAAAAATTCTCAAAAAATCCATGGAAAGATATTGACTGGTGAGGGGGAGGAGGATTAGCTTCGCGTGTCGTCGCGACAAGCGGCGGCGCGAGAGACAGCAAGTCGGTCGCGGCAGGTTCTTCACAGGGCCAACCCGATCGGCTTTTTAGT
>JBGSRM010000076.1:0-19247 GCA_041737575.1 Akkermansiaceae bacterium | reverse complement strand
CTTTTGAAACACCGGATAGCGCAATTGATCCACCGTGACGCATGTGCCATCGCCGCCACTGTAATAGACCACCGGGCAGTCTGGCGCCGCGCAAAAGCGGAAATCTTCGCGCTGCGGCATGGTGGCGAGTGAGTTTTCGCGCACTTGCGATCGAATCGTGAGTGAGCTGACCTTGCGCCCCACCTGTCCGTTGCGCGGACAGGCGTCCGGAGGCTTCTTATCCAGAAGGGTGGGTGCTTGGGTGCTCATTGATAGATTTGTATCAGGTCGAAATGGTCAACTACTGTGCAGCCAATAGAGAACGCTCGCGCCGAGCAACCAGCCTGCGGCGGTGCAGATCATGAGAACGGCCAGGTAATACCAAAGACGGTCATGCTGCCCCAACGGGAGCAGGATCAACAGTGTCGCAGCCGCCAACAGCGACAATGAAATGAGCGGATAGAAATAACCATCTGACTTCACCGCGCCATTGAGAAAGAACATACTGACATTGAGCATTGCCAGCAGATTGGCCGTGCGGGAAACGGCAGGCCAGAGGATGGAGTGCTGTTGATGGAAACTGTCCTCACAGCGACGCCAGAAACACGGAGATGGTTCACCGGATTTCATTGTTCTACGGGTGGAGCTGGATTGGCCGAAGGAGTGGTTTCCTCTTCAAACACAACGCCTAACTCGCTGCCGTGAATGAAGCAGTCTTCCTCATCGCAGAGCATGGGAATCGATCTTGCTTCATCCTGTGATGCGACCCTGTCCAGATCGGCTTGGGTGAGGTGAGTCAGGGCGGTTTGGGATTGGATTGGAGTTTTCATGACAATAGGTGAGTCGTCCGTATTCCACCTTCATTAACAAGTGATGGAGAAACGCATCGACTCAGCCATGAAACCAACCGAGAGCTGCCCAGTTGGCGAATGAATCGCGGACATATTCGGCGCGATCCGCGGCGGGAATGGAACTTCCTCTGAAGGCACTCTGCACCGATTGGAGCAGGCTTCGGCCACGACCGAGCGCGGCCAGCATGCGATGGCCTTCGGGATCGATGCGCTTGTAGTAAATCCTGTTCGCCTGGCGATGCACGACGATGTGGATCGGTTGCGGTTTGAGTCCGGCGAAACTGTGTTTGACGGCTTTGCCACGGTTCGATTGCACGGCGTTGCTGGCGCTCGGCGTCCAGGTGACTCCATCTTTCACGGCGATGCGGATGTCATCGACCGGGTAACTCACGGCGACGATTTTCAAATACGGCTGCAAATGAAGCCTGAATCCGGATGTGTCTTGGCCGAACTCTAGCAATTCATCCGCAGTAACGGGCGGTCGCTCCTCTGCATCGAACGATTCGATGTTGGCCCATTCCAGGCGGATCATGTCGAGCGCGAGCTGCAAGCGTCTTCCGGCATGTTCCGGATTTTTTTTGAGCCAGGCTTCAAGCCGTCCACCTAGGTCACGCAGGGTATGGGAGCGCGAGGGGCATGCCCGGAGATAGGCTTGGCTGAGTTTTTCAAAACGCCGCTCGCCGAGGATGGCGAGGAGCCCGGGGAAGTCGTCGATCAGGCTGCCAAGCACGCGGAACCAATACTGGCGGTTATAAATTTCCAGCCTTTCCAGCGATGTCAGGCGGTCATTGGGTTTGATGATGGCCTCCGCCTCCTCGCGCATGGAGCGACCGTCCAGGCCGCGGGCGCGGGTGCGCTCGGAGGGTGTCAACGGCTCGGTGATGGCGCGAAACATGCGCTCTTGGATTTCGCGAAGTTTCATTTGGAAGCTTGGGTTGCGGCGTTTTCCCGCGTGGTCTCATTGAGAAACTTGCGCGCCTTGAGTGCCTCGGCATGGACTTCGTCGAACGACGGGATGCTGTCGTCCCACTCCAGCAGGGTGGCGGTGTCTCCCACGAGCTGGATGGCGCGTTGGTAAAGCTTCCACACCGGCGGAAGCACCGGATGGTCATGGGTATCGAGAATGTATTTCTCGAACTTGCTGTGCCCGGCGATGTGGATCTGGGCGACGCGTTCGTGGGGGATGTTTTCAACGTAGTCGAGGGGGCGGAATTTATGATTTTTGGAAGAGACGTAGATGTTGTTCACATCCAGCAGGATGCCGCAGTCGGCGCGCTCGACGACCTCGCTGAGAAACTCCCATTCGGTCATGGTGGATTCGTGGAATTCGGCATAGCTGCTGACGTTTTCCACCGCGATTGGCACTTCGAGAAAGTCCTGCGCCTGGCGGATTTTGGCGGCGGCGTTTTTCGCTGCTTCGAAGGTGTAGGGGATGGGCAACAGGTCGTGGGAGTAGGATCCATCGACGCTGCCCCAGCAGAGGTGATCGGAAATCCACGGGCTGCCGGTGCGCTTGATCAGCGCCTTGAGTTTCTTGAGGTGGCTGCGGTTGAGCTTGTCCTTGGAGCCGAGATACATGGAAACGCCGTGCTGGACGACGCGGTATTGATCGAGGATTTCATCGAGGATTTGCAGCGGGCGTCCGCCATCGACCATGAAGTTTTCGGAGATGATCTCAAACCAGTCGCAGACGGGTTTTTTCTCAAGAATATGGCGGTAATGGGGGATGCGAAGGCCAATCCCGATCCCGTAATCGGTGTGACCGTTGAAGCGATTGGCAGGCATTGGGTTTGAAAATTTTTGAATTGGGAAAAATTGAGGGCGCGGCCTTTGCAGTCCGCGCCCTCAGCGATGTTGTGGAGGATTACTTCTTGCTGCCGTCGGTTGCGCAACCGCCCTTGCCTTTGCATTCGTTTTGGCCTTTGCATTCGTTTTTCTCGGTTTTGCAGCCGCCTTTGCCTTTGCATTCGTTTTTGCCTTTGCAGTCGTGCTTGGCGTCGGCGGCCAAGACATTGACGCTGGTCTTGCCGAAGCTGGTGACGGTTTGTCCCGACCTGGCGGCAGTGGAGTTGGCGAATCCGGCTTCAGTGGAAGCGGAAGCTGTGGCGGCGGTGGCTGCACTGCCGACGAAGAGTCCTGCGAGGGCGGCGGCGGCGATGGATTGATTCAGTTTCATACTTTCTTTGTTTTTATTGGTTTTGTTTTGTCGGTTCGGGCGGAATGCGAGAATTGGCGACATAATTGAGTCGCTGTGGGGCGAAAAGCATTAACAACAGTTTTTTGAGAATTTGGTATCGCTCACCTCCTTTGGCGTGATCGCTCACAGCCGTTGTTCCTCGATGTCATAGACATCGAACCAGACATAGACCGGGCGATTTTTGCGGATGAACTGGGGGATGTAGCCTTCGAGGAAGAGTTGGAGTTCCGGTGACATGTCGCAAGGGCGGGTGTGGCGCATCTTGTTGTTCCAGGCGATGCGTTCGGTCTCATCCTTGATCTTTGAGTTGGCGGTGATCCATTCGGCGACTTCGGCATCGGTGGCTCCGGTGGCGACGAAGTCCTTGAATGCGCCGGAGTCGATGCCGGTGAAATCCAGAAACGTGCGGTCGAGCGGGCAATCGTAGTGATATTCACCATTTTTCCCGGCGAGCACGGCGCGGCATTTGTCCAAGGTGCGGGCAGCAACAACATAGCCAGCGAGGGTTTCGCGGGGGCTGCGCGGGAATGCGGTGGTGAGGTCGGAGGCTAGTAGTTTTAGTCTTTCGTTAGATGGCATGATTGTAGTGGGTGTTTTTTTTAGCAGCAACTCGCGCCATCGCCACCAGTGCGGCACTGGGCAGCCTCGGTGGTGGCGTTGTAGTCGTGGCCTTTGGTTTCCTTCGGATGCCGCTCGCGGATGCCGGAGCAGTCGAAGGGCTGCGCGTCTTCAGGCGGGATTTCGGTGAGCGGTTCCACGAAGGCAAAATGTTCGCGGTAGGGCGGCTTCTGATAGAGAGTGAAGGTCTTGTCGCAGACGGCGTAGCGCTTGCCGCGTTCGAGGGCATGACCATCATCATCGAGAACTTTTTTGAACGGGCCTTTGTAAATAACGGCCTGGTTCCGCTCGAAGCACGGCCCCTGTTTGCCTTTCCATGCCTGGATGGTGACCGACCGGAACTCGATGCCTTCCACGGTTTGCCATGGCGCGGTATCGCGTTTCAGGATTTCAACTCCATAGAAACCGGCGTCCTCGAAGGCTTTGAGGAAACCCTCCTCGGTGTAGGCTCCGCTGATGCAGCCGCTCCATAGATAGGCATCGTTCTGGAGATGTAATGGGATTTCCTCATCGGAAACGATGTCTGAAATGACGGCGCGGCCACCTTTTTTCAGGACACGGAAGATCTCTTCGAAGAGCTGTCGTTTGAGATGGGTTTCCACCAGATTGAGCACGCAGTTGGAAACCACGACATCGATACTGTCGCTGGGGATGAGTGGATGCTTGACGCGGAGGTCGGCAGCAAGGGCATCGGCAGAGAGGTAGGAATTGGCGTCAGTTATGGGATGTTTACGGAGTTCCTGATCGAGGATTTCAAGGTCGAGGGCAAGGTCTTGGATGCGTCCCTTGCGAAACTCGACATTGGCGTGGCCGATATTTTCAGCGACAATGGGCGCGTTGCGGCGGGCGACTTCGAGCATGTCGTCCGTCATGTCCACACCGATGACCTTTCCTGTCGGACCAACGACCTGTGAAGCAATGAAGCAGATTTTTCCGGTGCCTGAACCGAGATCGAGCACGGTTTCTCCGGGGTGGAGGTGCTTGGATGGATCGCCGCAACCGTAGTCCTTTTCAATGACTTCGGTGGGGATGGACTTGAGGTATTGGGGGTCGTAATCGACCGGACAGCAAAGGGCGGCTTCGGGTTGGGCGGCGGCGGCGGCGTAGCGCTCGCGGGTGGCGGCTTCGGCGGTAGGAATGGTGGGCTGGGTCATGGTTGTAAATTCGATACAAGCATGAGTCGCTCGCAGAGCGACGGGATTAACAAAAGGTGCGAAATTTTTTGTTGGGCGATCTCAGGGAGTGGCCGCAGGCTTCATTTCACGCACGGTCTTGAGAATCTCCGCCGGATCGAGACGTGTTTTAAAGTCCGGGTTCACGTGGGCGAAGCGGATGATTCCGGTTTGATCTACGATGAAAACAGCGGGGTGCGGAAGCAGGTGGTGATTTTTTCCGGAAGCGGCTTCAAGATCGATTTGATGCTTGGTTTTGTATCTGGTGATCACTTCGTCCGACACTTTGAAAGCGACGCCGAAGGCCTTTGCGGCAGCCATATCGGAATCTGAGAGGAGCGTATAGTTGAGTTCGTCGCGGCCGGGTGTTTCGGTAAGTTTGGCGGGTTGATCCGGGCTGATGGCAAGAATCCGGTATCCGGCGACGGTGAGGTCTTTTTGGACTTCGGCGAGGGCCATGAGGTGACGGGTGCAAAACGGGCACCAACCACCCCGGTAGAAGATCAGCACGGCGGGCTTGGATTTCACCGCGTTGCGGAGATTTAGATCGGTTGACTCCGCCGTTTTCAAAGTCACATCTGGGACACGATCACCGACAGCAGCTTGCTTGATTTCTTCTGCCGGGGCATTCAGGGAGAATGCGGCCAAACCCATGAGAATGGACCGATAAAAGTTCATGCTTGGGGTGGTTTGGATTGTAGTTGTGCGGCAATGCGTTGTTTTGCCTCCTGGGTCATTGTTTCATCGGAGGTTTCGTCATGCGGGTGGTCGCATTCACAAGCTTGGATGAGTGTGCGCATTCCGCGAAACTGTGCGGGTAAGCTGCTGCAAAGCCCGCACATCATGAGATGAACACGGAGGCGAAGCGTTTCACTCTTGGTGAGTTCCCTGTCCATTTGTTCACTGCAAAGATTGAATGTGCTGCGACAGCACAAGCCGAGGACCTTGAGGATGGGGCACATCACGGCCTGCATCATCCGGTAGGTAATGGGAGGCGGCGGTAGGTTTGCTCCGGGTTTCATGGTTCGATTCCGTTTTCCTGAAGGCAGAGGCGCAGGCGCTGACGTGAACGGGTAAGCAGAACGGCCGCGCTTCCAGCAGTAACGCCGGCAGCCGAAGCGGCGGAGGGGACATCGAGACCGTCAACCTCACGCAACGTGAAGAGCGTACGGAGTCGCTCGGGCAGTTTGTCCATACAGGCACGAACCCAAGTCATCAGTTCGTTGCGGTTAGCCGAATCATCCGGCGCACTGGCGAGCATTCCCAGTCCGTGGTTTGGGTCAACCTTCCAAGCCCCCTTGGAATTAAAAAGGTTGTCCACGGGATCTTGTCCGGAATCGTCCTCATCAGCAACGTGAACCGCTTGGTCAGTCGGTGTACGCTTTGATTTCCGGAAGTGGTCGATGACTTTGAATTTCATGATGCCGATAAGCCAGGTGCTCAGAGATGAGCGTCCGTCGAATGAATCGATGCGCTGCCACGCCGCAGACAAGCAATCTTGCACGAGATCCTCCGCAGTATGGTGGTCTTTAACTCGTGAAAGCGCGAATCGATATAGCGCATCGGCGTGTTGCATGAGGTCTTCGATTAGGATGGGTGTCACAGGCGGCATAAGATAATAGGAATGCGAGGCCGCAAAGGGTTGTCGTATTCCATTCCATTTTCTTAACAGCGGATTTCTCTGGTGTAAATGACCAGCTCAGCGGTTACGTTGATTGTATCTGTCGGTGTTTGTGTAAAAACATACCGGCTCATTGCTGAGCCGGTATGTGAGGCGAACGGGATTTTTTTGCGTATTTAATCAGACAGTCAGGCCTTCTGGGCCGTCGTTGCCGAAATCGAAGCCGCGGCGGCGAAGCTCATCGATCAGGTCGCTGATGTTGACGTCCTCAAGGATATTGCGGGAAGGGGGATCGTTGGCGATGATTGTGAGACCCTCGCGATCGGCGTAGGACTTACGGACGACAATGTGGATCACGGTGTTGGGATCTGCTGTAACCTTAGGCTCAGTCAGCGTGCCACCTTTCGGGAGCCAGGCGCCGTTGGCAAGCTGGACTCCGGGGGCGGTCTTTACGGCTCCGGCTTGCTCAAAACGGGTGGCAATGACGTAGCCACCTGTTTGCCACTGTTTACCGATCTCGTCGACACGGGTGCTAGGCAATGCCACGATCACCAGTTCAGATTCATTCCCGTACAATTCTTCGATCATAGCGCGAGTAGCTGCGGTGTCCGGAAAAATCCATCTACCGGTCTTATGATCAAAGACACCGCCTCGACTGCGGAACTTTTCATTGTTTACCGAGCTGAACGGAGACTCAATGGCGATACCATCGGGTGTGACTGCAATTTTGACCTGTGAGGTCAGATGTGTAGTAGTTTTCATGTTTTTTTGGGTGTTTTTTTTGTTTTGCTGGATTTGGCCAAATGACAGGTGAATGCCCGTAGCCACTTCCTGCGAAAGTTATTAGGCCTGTCCGGGATTTGGCGGTTCGTCCTTCCTCCGTCTTCTGAGGAATTCTTCCACGTCTCTTGCGTGGTAGCGGACTATGCGTGGGCTGACATGAGTAGGCTTGAGATCACCACTCGACTCACAGCGTTTTAAGCTGCTCATAGATACTTGGAGAGTTGCGCAGAGATCCTTGCGGGTGTAGTAGTGTTTTGGGTCCGGATTCATGTTGTCCGTAAGCTCGCTCCACGCTTATTAAAATACAAGATCAAAAATCCACGCTTGTGAAAATAAAGTTAAAAAATAAGCTTTACAAGGATTCAAATTTCTGATTCTACCTTCCTTGTGAAAAAGAATCGTGAGCCCCACCCAGTCCGGCGAGTCCGGGATATTTTGAAAAATACACCTGAAGAATTTCAATTGCAGCAATTCGGCACAGCCGAAGGCTTTGCCGAGTTGATGGAATGTTCTACGAGTTGGATTCGGAACGTTGAGTGCCGAGCGACTGAAAATTGGGTGTCTTTGGCCAAAAAGATTGAAAAAAAGACAAACATTTCGGCTGATTGGCTGCTGGGCAACCCACCACCAGACGAACCAGTAATGGATCGCAGTGGTAGTGTATGGAATCCGATTGAGCAACTCGACCCTCTCGCAGCGTCTGATGGCATGCCAAACTGGAGAAAGCTCCATCAAGATGCTCCATCCGTGATTCCAGATTTAGTTTCAGATGATTTAAGAGTCATGCTGATCTGGGAGCTTTCAATTGGATGCGATGAAACTCTGTCCAGTGTGATTGCGATCTGTAAACAACTCAGATCTTATAAGTTTTCAGCAGTATCGGCTATGAGAAAATCGCATGAGCAAATGATCGGCAAGGCTTTTGCGAGCAGAGTGTTTGTGAATCATAAGGGTGCGAAGGTTTTGGCTGGTGATTTAGAGTCACGGCTGAAGGTAAACTTGCTTCAACTGAGCACCGATGACGCGGCGAGGATATTAGAGGATCAGGGTGTTGGGTGGATACGTAGACTCGATAAGTTGCCCCGATCGGGACCAATCATTGAAATGATGAAACTTCACCTAATATCAAGGGAAGATGCTGAGTATTGAAAAAACAGATCAGACGGCGTGAAAGTTATATCCTAACTCAGACCTGTTGTGATTTCGCCTTTGGATCCTACATAGTAGGCTGCGGTTGTCGAAATATCGCTGTGCCGAAGAAAATTCTTCGCCTCGTTTAGTCCGTGCTGACTGTTGACCAGAGTGCCAGCTTCCTTGCGAAGCTCATGGAGCGGCTTCTGGACATCTGCTAGAGGCTTGATGCCGCGCTCCTCGTAGTTTCTCAACCACTCCAACAACTCCTCGTGGTGAGTGCCTGTCCGGTAGTTGGTGGCCTTCTTGCTCCTTCCATCGGCGACCATCCAGTTTCCCTTGGTTTTAACCAACATTTGTTCCAGAACTTTGGCAGCGCCTTCGCTTACGGTTACGTCCGCTTCTGAGGCTTCTGTTTTAGGTGCGTAGTCACCATGAGTGCGTATAGATATTTTACGTGTAGATGGTGACACGTCCTGTTTGCGCAGATTGTCGATCTCACGGTAGCGGAGACCGGCTACGATAGCGAAATAAAGAATTTTCCACTGCTCGAATTTACTCGCCGAGTACTCGTCTTTGTTAGCTTCCAAGAGTTCATCGGCAGCTTTTGCAAGAAGTAGCCGTGCATCGAATTTGCTAGTGTAGCGAACAGTATACTTGCGTGGCAACTTTACAGAACGAAATGGGTAGCGCTGCTTTTCGATAGAAATTCCCATCGACTCCTGGATTTCAGGTTTGAAAAGTGATCTCGCATTGACCAGTAAGGTGCGTGCGGTATTACTCGCCTTTCTGGCCTGAATGACATCTTTACCAGTGGCATCCGTGCGTTTCAGTATCCATGCGCGTATCTCATCGCTGGTGAGATCATCTAACAAAAACCCGTCAATTTTGGTTCGGCTCTCTTTCTTCCGCGATTTAGACAAGTCGAGTATGTCCCCTACGATTGTGCGGAGTGACTCGGCGTATTTTTTAGCCGTATCTTCCCTCACTGTGGCAACCATAGTTGCTGCGGAAATCCACTGGCCTACGCTTCCTTCGTGCTTATCAGATTCAATCGTCTCCGTGCTGGGTACAGTTTTTTTTCTAGCCTTCTTGGTAGGCCAGCCGTTCGCTGATATTTCACGATACAACTTTGCAGATTCTTTTCCTGCTTCTTCAGATGTTGTTGATTCGAGACGAATTTTTCTGCGCTCCGTACCAACCTGCATTCTGACGTAGAAGTGCGCTGATACCCAGCGTGCGCTTTTTTCTCGCGAGTCATCATCAGGGTCATGCTTCTGTTCCCGAAACACTTTCTGTTGCCAGTAAGCGGCGGTATTTTTTGAGGCGGGTGGCTTTTTTGTTTTTGAGTTGGGTTTCATGATGGTGAGGGGGAAAGTTCGGCCACTTTTTCGGCCACTTTTCTGGTCGCACTATGAACTAATCTGACCCGGCTTGCAAGAGAGAATGTTCTACGACCCTTATAAAATATAGGAATTATCGGTTCATGTCGGTTCAGGAGGTTTCACGGTAGTTCTTATCCCATAAGACTAAGGATCTAGTAGGGAAACCTGTGGAGGTTCGAGTCCTCTTTCGAGCACTTTCCTTTATGGAATAAGAAATCCAGACGCTGAAAAGCCTCTGGATTTTTTGTTAGAAGATTTGGGGTGTGCCTGATTCGGCCGAGTATTCATCAAGCTGACCGTGGAGCTTGGGTTGGTCAGAGGTTTTTGGGTGATGTTTTATTGTGAAGTTAGATGGGTGATTTTTGGGATTTTGCAGTTGGGGTTGTTGGGCGGTAAAATACCGCCCCTCCTTGGGAGCGACTACTGCTTGAGGGCTTTTAGGCGTTGGAGGAGGGGGGGGTGGGAGTAGTCTAGGGTGACGCGGAGTTTGTGGGGGGCGGGGTGGGAGAGGTGGTCGGAGGAGAGTTTTTTGAGGGCGGTGGCGAGGGCTTGGGGGGTGCCGGTGGATTGGGCGGCGTAGGCATCGGCTTCGAATTCGTGTTTGCGAGACCAGGCGTTGGCTAGGACGGAGAGGAGTTTGGAGGCGGGTTCCAGGAGGATGGTGAAGAATACGAGGCCGGTGTGGGGGGAGATGGTTTGGACGAAGAAGGCGTCGTGGAGGAGGCGGGCGAAGGTGCCGTTGGGGTCGGTGGCGAGGCCGATGAGGAAGAAGATGAGGGCCATTTGGAGGATGCCTACGAGGAGGCGTTGTTTGATGTGGCCGAGTTTGAAGTGGCCGATTTCGTGGGCGAGGATGGCGAGCAGTTCCTGGGGAGTTGATTTATCGATGAGGGTGTCGAAGAGGGCGATTTTTTTATGTTTCCCGAAGCCGGTGAAGTAGGCGTTGGCTTTGGTGGAGCGTTTCGAGCCATCGATGACGAAGACTCCTTCGAGGGGGAAGCCGCATTTTTCGCCGAGGGCCTCGATTTCTTTTCTGAGTTCGCCATCGGGCATGGGGGTGAATTTGTTGAAGAGTGGCAGGATGAAAGTTGGGGCGAGGTAGGTGACGAGGAGCTGGAAGGCGGTGACGAAGGCCCATGCCCATATCCATGCGTTGGGGATTTCCTGGAAGATCCAGAGGATTCCGGCGAGGAGGGGCAGGCCGAGTAAAGCGGCGAGAATGAAGCCCTTGATTCGATCTACGATGAAGGTAGTAGGTGTGGATTTGTTGAAGCCGAATTGTTGTTCGATGACGAAGGTGTGGTAGTAGTCGAAGGGGAGGGAGATGAGGTTTTGTGCGAGGAAGAGGATGGAGAGGAAGAGGAGGCCGGTGAGGATTTGGTTATCGGTGATGGAGGTGGCGAGGGATTCGATCAAGGGGAAGCCATGGAGAAGCCAGAAGGCGAGAAGGATGGCGAGGGAGATGGAGGATTGGAGGATGGAGAAGCGGGTGTTGGTGGAGATGTAGGAGCGTGCTTTATCGAGTTTTTCCTGATCCATGAGGCCGTCGAGTTCCTTTGGTGGTGAGGTGGGGAAGGTTTTGAGGTTGAGGATGGAGGCGATGAATTCGAGGTGCCAGAGGATGAAGAGGGAGGCGATGATGATGATGGTGAGGGTGGGCATGAGTTGTTGGTTGTCTGTTTTTAGTTCTGACCAGCTATGTGGATAGGGATGGTGGTGACTTGGTTGGTTAATTTAAAGGGGAGAAGAATTTTGACCACGGATGGCACGGATTATCACGGATGAAAATTATGGAATAATGTCTGTAGTTGATTCTGGGAGTTCTGGGGGTGGTGGCTACCGATTGATGATTGATGATTGATGATTTTTGATTTGGGGGAATCAGGGTTGGATCAGGTTGAAGATGGGGGGGGCGGATTTTTTCCAGGCTAGGGCGGTGGCGGTGCGGAGGACGGCGGATTCGTCGTCGGAGCGGGGGAAGATTCGGGCATCGCGGAGGCGACGGGAGGTGATGAAGAGGGCTTTGAGTTCCGGGGCGATGCTGAGGAAGGAGAATACGGCGGCGCAGGCGATGGCGGAGAGGAAGATGACGATGACGGCCATGATGGGGAGGCGGCCGACGATGAAGCCGAGGAGGCCGCACATGAGGGAGAGGGGAGGGACCGCCATTCCGAAGCGGCGGACGCCTTCGCGGGAGGCGGCGGCTTTGGGTTCGCGTGTTTTCCAATCGGTGAGAGCGGTTTTATGGAGGAGTTCTGCGAAGATGATGGCGTCGGCGTTTTTGGAAGGAGGTGTGTGATCGGTGCCGAAGGTGTCTTGCCATTTATCGAGGTTGCAGGCGCATTGGGTGCGGCCGAGGGAGGAGATGATGCGGATGCCGAACCACCAGCGGAGGAGGAAGGTGGCGATGATGGGGAGGGCGGCGATGATGAGGAAAAGGCGAAGCACTGGGAGCTAGGATGTGGTTACTTGGGGAGATTGTTGATGAAGGTGGTGATCGTGTCGAAGATTTCGTCGGATTTGTGGTAGAACATGTCGTTGTGGCCGGTTTCGGTGAGGGGTTTCAGGGATTTGATTTTGGCGGGGGATGCTTCGTGGATGGCTTTTCCGTGGGAGAAGGAGATGATCTCGTCGTTTTCGCTGTGGATGACTAGGAGGGGGGTGTGGATGTTTTTGATTCGTTTGAGGTTGGGGTATCGGTCGCCGGGGAAGATGGGGTATTTGAAGGGGATGGAGTAGACGGATTTCAGGGGTGAGATGAGGATGAGGGCGGCGGGTTGGTTTTGTGAGGCGAGCCAGATGGAGGGGCCGGAGCCGATGGAGCGACCCAGGAGGATGATGGATGAGGGAGGGATACCGGAGGCGAGGGCGTAGTCCCATGTTTTTTGGATGGCTATTTGTGTGGATTCTTCTGTGGGTTTTCCTTGGGTGAGGCCGTAGCCCGGGTAGTCGTAGGCGATGACGCCGAAGCCGCGTTCGTTGAGGGCGGTGAATATGTCGGTGAGTTGGCCGATGTCTTCGGCGTTGCCGTGGCTGAAGAGGATGGTGGGTTTGCCGGGTTTGGCTTTGAGGTGGATGGCGGCGATGGGCTGGTCTGAGTTTGGGGCGATGGTGGTGTAGCCTGGTATGGATGAGGAGTAGGAGGGGGCAGGGGGTTGGAAGATGATTTTATCGGCGCAGGAGACTGCGAAGAGGGCGAGGAGGATGTAGATGGAGGCGAGGGAGATGAAGGGGCGTTTCCAAGACCATTTTCCGATGAGGAGGTTTTTCCAGTTCATACGTATTTAATAAATGCCGGAATGTTATTTTTAGAACCACTAAAATCACGAAATACACGAAAAATGTTAGGGCTGGGTGCGAAGATCACGCCCAGCCCTTGGTGGATTCTGGTTGGATTTATTGTTCGATCTAGCGGAGAAGGTCGATGAATTCGGTGCGGGTTTCGTCGGGGTTTTGGCCGAGGGCGTCGGAGGCGATGGTGCGGATTTTTTCCAATTTGATGTTTTCCAGGTTGGCATCGTTGCGGAGTTTCATGCCGAACATGGCGACGGAGGCGGCGAAGCGGAAGTCGTTGTCGGTTTCGGTGAAGGCTGTTGTTTCGCCGCGGAGTATGTGTTCCTGCAGGGAGCTTTTGTCGCCTTCGGGGTGTTTGTGGCGGAGTTTGAGGGTGAGCCATTCGTCGTCGTGTTTTGCGGGAGCGGGAGCTGGTGTGGTTTCTTTTTCTCCGCCGGGTTGGTATTTCAGGACGGGTGCTTGTTCCGGATCGGGGCTGCCTGCGGGGACGATTTCGTAGAATGCGGTGACTTCGTGGCCAGCACCGATGTCGCCGGCATCGACGCGGTCGTTGGCGAAGTCTTCGTTGCGAAGGACGCGGTTGGCGTAGCCGATGAGGCGGTATGATTTGACGCGGGCGGGGTTGAACTCGAGTTGGAGTTTCACGTCTTTGGCGATGGTGATGAGTGTGCCGGTGAGTTTTTGGAGGAAGACGCGGCGGGCTTCTGTGATACTATCGATGTAGTAGTGGTTGCCGTTGCCGTCGCGGGCGATGGATTCGAGCATTTCCTCGTTGAGGTTACCGGTGCCGAAGGAGAGGACGCTGAGGTAGATGTTGGCGGCGGCGCGTTCTTTTACGAGGGATACGAGTTGGGTGGTGTTGGTGACGCCGACGTTGAAGTCGCCATCGCTGCAGAGGATGACGCGGTTGACGCCGCCTTTGCGGAACTGTTGGGCGGCTATGTCGTAGGCGCGTTTGATACCGGCTCCGCCGTTGGTTGATCCGCCGGACTCGAGGTTGTTGAGGGCTTGCAGTGCTTTGGCGAGGCCATTTTCGTCGAGGGTGGTTGGTGGGAGGGCGACGCCTTCCGAGCCGGCATAGACGACGTAAGAAACCGAGTCTCTTTCATCGAGTTTTCCGAGTAGGAGTTTTAGGGATTCTTTGACGAGGGGTAGTTTATCTTCGGTTTGCATGGAGCCTGAGACATCGATGAGGAAGACGAGGTTGCTGGCGGGGCGTTGTTGTTCCTTGATTTCACGGCCTTTGATGCCGATGCGAAGGATGGCGTTGTTTTCATTCCATGGGCAGGTGGCGATGGATTGGTGGACGGCGAAGGCGTCGTCGTTGGTGGGTGGGGTGTAGGCGTAGTCGAAGGCGTTGATGAATTCCTCGATGCGGACGGCATCGAGTGGAATTTCGCGGCCTTCTTGGATCATGCGTCGGACGTTGGAGTAGGAGGCGTTATCGACATCGACCGAGAAGGTGGAGAGGGCGTTTTCGAGGGGATTTTTCCATGCGGGATCGATCAGGTACCCGAAGCGGTCGCCGGGTTGGGTGGGGTCAACGGGGATTTGTCTGCGGGGTGCGGGGAGTGTTTTTCTTCCTCTTAGTTGTTCGCCTCCGAAGCCTGCCATACCACCTCCCATACCATTTCCCTCGCCGCCCCAGCCATAGCCGAAGTCTTCACCATCGCCGAAATCGACGTTAGCTATGGTTGAATCGACTTCGGGAACGGGGATTAGTTCACCTTCTCTGTATTTGGAGCCAACG
This sequence comes from Akkermansiaceae bacterium, assembly GCA_041737575.1. GTDB lineage: Bacteria > Verrucomicrobiota > Verrucomicrobiia > Verrucomicrobiales > Akkermansiaceae > Luteolibacter. The sequence goes on along the minus strand of JBGSRM010000076.1, from coordinate 4,466 downwards.
ACCTTTGGTTCTGAGTTTGAAGGTGGGGAGGGTTTGCGCTGGTTGGATGTATTCGCAATTTTATCTCCTTGTGCGTCTTCGATGTAGGATGGAGAGGCGGCGTAGAATAGCATTATTGGTTCGGATTTTTTATCGTGAACCGCCATTTCTTTGAGGACAGAAGGATCTTTAAGAAGATAGGTCGCTGCGAGAGTGGCGGAGGCTGCGAGGCCGACTGCCCATGGCCATTTGGGCTTTGATTTAGGTTTTTGGGAGAGTTTAGGTCGGGTTGTTAGAGCGGCTTCGATGGCTTGGATTTCTTGCTCGCGGTTTGGGCGGTTTTGTTCCTGGAGGAGGGCTTCGAGGAGTTCGTTTTCGTGATTTTGTTGGTCGGAGTTCATGATGGTTGTGAGTTGGATGTTGGTTCGGTTTTTTGTTGAAGGCACAGGCGCAAGGCTTCGCGAGCTCTTTCGAGGCGCTTGCGGAGTGTGGCTTCGTTGATGTTGAGGAGTTCGGCTGCTTCGCGTCCGCTTAGGGATTCGTCGTAGCAAGAACGGAGAGTGAGTTCGAGGGGCTCGGGGAGGCGTGAGCGGCAGTCTTGGAGGCGGTCGAAAATTTCGGGTTTGTCTGCCTGCCAGGTGTGGATGGTTTGTTCGAGGGATGTGAGAGAGGCTTCGTCCATGGTGATTTCGCGTCCGAAGCGGCGGCATGTTTCGCGCCATTTGTTGCGAGCGATGCCGCGGAGCCATGAGGCGATGTCGCGGGTGACATCGAACTTATGGATGTTTTGCCAAGCGGTGATGAAGGTGTCCTGGACGAGGTCGGCGACGGTGGTGGGGTCGCGGGTGATGATGCGGGCGTAGGCGGAGAGGGTGGCATGATGCTCGCGGACGAGCTGGGAGAAGTCGTCCTGCGGCATGATGGTGGTGATTGGTTTTATGGCTGTGGATTTCATGCCTTCCCTTATGGTTGTCATTTGGGAACGGATTTGTGACAGGGAAGTTGAGAGATTTTTAAAAAGCGGAAGTTGGGGAGGATCGGGCGGGATTGATGACCCTACTTCGCCCTAGGGCTACGAAGGACAAGATGACGATTTTTGATTTTTGATTTTTTGAACCACGGAATGCACGGAATACGCGGAATACGCGGAATACGCGGAAGGAAGAGGGGTTTTGCGGATGTTAATAGGGATGCGGGGGAGGTTGCGGATTCCGGGTTGAAGCGAATGGAAGGGTTCTATCTGCGTTGCGGACGATTGTCGCAACGATGGGAAGCGTGTGGATACTCAGGAGAGGGCTATGGAATGTTTCTTTACGCGGGTTTGTTACACGTATGAATGGAATCGCGAGTGTACGGTGCCTCACGCCCGGTGGTGTGGGACACGGGAGCTAATCACGCCCGAGGAGTTCGAATCAGTGCGGGGAGTCTGTCGTCGTCTTATTCGGCTGTTTCGGTTCTTCTCTCGCAGGCCTTGTCCGCTTCGCTTCCAAGCCGTGCCAATCCAATGCCGGCAGCCCGTTGGAAGCTCAGCATCAAGATGTCGCCTTTAAGTTCGTAATTGAAGATTTCTTCACCCCCGCCGGGGAGTTCGAGGGTCATGATGCCTGGTTCTTTTGGGGAGATATTTCCTTTCGGATAATCAAGCTCATTCCCAGACTCTGTGGCTTGGATTCTATCCTTCGTAATCTCCACAATGGTAGAGCCCGCTCTCCACTTCCCTATGATCAAGAGCCAATCATCCGGGTCTCGTTTCGGAGCCGTTGGTTCATTAATGAGGACTGGGACTACCTCCGTTCTTTCTTCAGAGACCTTGAGGAGGACACGAGCTTCAAGAAACGCGACTGCCTCGATATCCACCAGAATCTCAGATTCAAAATCGCGGTCGTTTGGAGTGATGGTGATCAAGAGGTAGGGTGGAAGTAACGAAGGTCCGTGATACCATGATGCGGAAAACTTGAGGGTGTGAGGAATGCCCTTAACGGGATTTGGTTCCCCGAGCTGATCCACAGGCCGGTCATCGGGAAACAGCGCCTGGAGAGAATCAGGAAACTGCAGTGCCTTCCCAGATATGATGAGAGTCTTCTTATCGAGATCAAAGGCTGCTGGTTGAAACTCCTCAGGCAGGTCGAGCAGCTTGCCGTCCTTGAGTTCAATGACAGTATCTTGGTGAGCCGAAAGGGGCGTCACGCCAATCAGAAGGGCAAACGTGCCGAGCAAGGAGTGTTTCATTTTTGGTAGAATAGAATTTATTTTTGTATGACCAAAGTACAGGATATCGCTGTAGTTATAATGATGAAAGATGGATAGGGAGAACTTGTGGTGGCAAGGGATTTTTCTGTGGCGGGTTGCTTGTATCGGCCGCTTTTTAGGGGATGTGAATAGGGTGGGATGGGGTTATTGGAGAACGTGTTTTTCGATTTGGTTTTTTGGATTATGGGGTCGTTGATGGGGGATGCGCGGGGTTCTGGCACCCATTCAGGGTGCGGTATTGGAGGGTGTTGAGCCCGGGGTGGTCGGTGCTCGGGCACCTCGACCCCGGGTTAAGTTCTGGAATCCCTTCGGGATTTTTATTGAGTGGGTGTTAGAGATGGTGGGTGGAGGGGGGGTGATGTTTCGGTGGACGCCTCGGAGAGGCGTCCCTGCCTTTTTTGATGGTGCGGGTGTTAGAGATGGTGGGTGGAGGTGGGTGAAATGAAAGGGCGTTTCCAGCTCCATTTTCCGATGAGGATGGTTTTCCAGTTCATTGAAGAGTGATAGAGGTGTGGATATTGGAATGTCTGAATTTTCAAATCAAACATCAACAATCGGAAATCATCAATCGTCAATCATACTTCTCGCGTTGAAGAAGTAAGTAGGTCTTTAAATCTATCGGTTTAATTGACGATTGATGATTGTTGATATGTGATTTTTGATTTGGCTACGGCCAGGGGTGTCTTGGGTAGCGGCCGGCTAGGTCTTTTTTCATTTGGGGGTAGCCGGATTTCCAGAAGTTGGGGATGTCTTTGGTCATTTGCCAGGGGCGGTTGTTGGGGGCTAGGATGTGGACGAGGAGGGGGATGCGGCCAGCGGCGATGGTGGGGGTGGAGTTGGTGCCGACGAGTTGGGCGAGTTTGGCGGAGAAGAAGGGGTCGTTTTCCGAGGAGTAGGTGATTTTTGCAGAGTGGCCGGAGGGGAGGGTGATGCGTTCGGGGCAGTGGGTGTCGAGGAGGTGGCGTTGTTGGTAGGAGAGCCAGTCGTTGAGGACGGGCCAGACGGGGGCGTCTTTGATTTCCTTGTAGCTGACGGCGCCGTGGCAGATTTGGGAGACGGCGGCGATGCGGTCGTCTTCTGTCCATGTGGGGAGGCCGAGTTCGGGCATCCATTTGGAGATGCAGGAGAGGCGGTGGGTGAATTGTTCGACTTGGGAGTCCCAATTTTTGAGGAGGAGTTCGCCGGAGAGAACGCGTTTGGCAAGGATTTCGGCGGCTTGATCGATGGGGACGTTGTGATCGGACTCGGAGGATTCGAGGATGAGGTCGCGGAATTTTTTCTGTCGGAGGAGGGTTACTCTTCTACGAGATTCATCGTAGTTCGCGCCGTCGATGGAGGTTATGTCTTCGGGGAAGAGTTCTTCCAGGTAGGTGGGGTTGATGGAGGTGGCCAGGCGGAGGTGGGTGATCGTTTCGCGTGCTTCGACTTCGGTGATTTCGCAGGCTACGAAGCAGGGTGAGTTGCGGGCGGAGGAGAGGTCATCGAGTTTTCCTTTGCGATTGCCGACGAGACGGCAGGCTAGGTTTCCTTGAGAGATGCGTGTGGCGAGTTGGTCGGAGAAGGCGGTGAGGATGGATTTGGCGATGGCTTGGTGGTTATGTAGGAAGTCGATGGGGCAAGCTGCGGATTTTGGGAATAGGGCGAGGAGGCTGGAGAGGATGCGGGCGGTTTCTTTCGAGGCGCGGGCGTGGATGCCGAGGGGTGCGAGGCGGCGAGCATCGAAGTCCATGGAGGATGCGGTTTGGAATGCGCGGTGGAGGCCGGTGAAGTCGGAGGGGTCGTCCGGGAATAGGAAGTCTTTGGTGGAGGGCGATTTTTTGGTGAGGATGCCTTCGCTTTGGAGGCAGGCGGCGATGAAGGCGGTTTCAGCGAGGCAGTCGTAGTTGAGACCTGCGATTAGGAGTCGGGCGAAGCGTGGTTCGAGGGGGAGTTTGGCCATTTGGTGGCCGATTTCTGTTAGATTATTGTTAGAATCGGTGGCGTGAAGTTGGTGGAGGAGGAGTTCGGCTTTGAGGAGGGACGTTTCGGAAGGTGGATCGAGCCAGCGGAAGGTTTTGGGATTTTGTATGCCGGAGTCTTTTAGGAGGAGGATGGCTTCGGAGAGGTCGATGCGATGGATTTCCGGGATTTCGAATTCATTGCGTTTTGAGTGGTCTGCGGTGGACCAGAGGCGGAGGCAGCGGCCTGGGGCGGTGCGGCCTGCGCGGCCTGCGCGTTGGTCGGCGGCGGCGCGGGAG
>JBGSRM010000073.1:0-5459 GCA_041737575.1 Akkermansiaceae bacterium | reverse complement strand
AAAAATCTCACTCTCCGCATTCCCCGACAACGATTCCAACCGCGCCTGAATCCCCTTCAACTGCTTCTTCGTAACCTCCACCGCCGCCTCAAACCGATCCCGCTCCTCCGCCACCTGCCCCTCCTCAATCTCATAAACCTCAGGCGCCGAAAAACCACGCGCAATCACATGGATCGGCCCAACCGCCACCCCCGGCGACGCAGGAATCCCCGTGTAAATCACTTCTCTGTCATCTGCACTCTTCACCATCTTACCACCCAAACGCTGAGCCATTTCCTCACCCCACGCAAGCCTTTCGACACCCCCAATAAGGAGAAGGGATTTTCAATCCCTCCCATTTTCCATACCTCTTCATCTGACCCCTGACCTCTCGTTTCTCAACTCCTCACTCAAACTCCAAAAAAGGCGCTATCATCTCCAAGGTCTTATCCGAAATCCCCCTCACCCTCAAAAGATCCTCCGCCTTCAAAAACGGCTTCTCATCCGCCGCCTCAATAATCCGGTTCGCAATCACCTCGCCAATCCTCGGCAGCAGCATCAACTCATCCCGCGCCGCCGTATTGGGATTCAACTTCTGCCCCTCCGCAAGCCCCTTCTCCCCCTTCGCCATTTCATCATCCTTCTCCTCATTCCGCTGCTCCGTCCGCTCCAACACCAGCTTCTCCCAATTCGTCGATCCCCAGATTCCCCGACCCAACTTCGCCGCCTGCAACTCCAGATCACCCAACATCTCCTTATACTCCTCCCGCGTCCGCTCTCCCGGCCCATCCGCATACACTCCATACGTCCGCGCCAAACCCGCCTCCACCAACGCCGAACCAAGATCCCTCCCATCCGCCAGCTCGATGAAAACATAAAACCGTTGGAACCGTCCGTCCCCCAGCGCCCTCTGCATCCGAGTATGCAGCGTAAACGGCTTTTCTAACAAACCCGCCGTCTTCTCCGCCGCCTCCTTGCCAAACCCTTTCGCCATCTCAATCGACTCCTTCGCACTCGCCCCCGCCTCTGTAATCCCAAAATACCGCCTCTGCGTCCGCAACCGCGCCGCATCCGCATCCGTCTGCACATGATACTCCAAACAATCCACCCCATACAACCGCACCGATAACTCCTCCCCCGTCGCCTTCCGTATCAAAAAACTATCCCCATCCGCCCACTCCGTCCTCACCAACACACAACCCTCAAACTTCTCAAACACCTTCGGTAAATCAGCCCGTACGACCTGACCGAAAACCAACACGAAAAAAGATACCCAAAAACCTCTCACCAAAACCAACATGACAAATCCCCCCCACCCCGGTCAACCCTATGGAAAAGTGGCTTCCAGCCGCTTTCTCCTTATCACCCCAAAATCCGCGCCAACACAAACGGCAGAACCCACTCTAAGCTGCGGAAAAGCTTTCGCTGACTTGGATAGGGCATCGGCGCCGGGCAAGCTGTTCGAATGACACGGTCATGAATCCGCACGCCGGATCTCTTCGATATCGGCTAGATCCTGCATACGGGAGGCGGCTTTTTTCGCTGAGATGAGTTCTTTTTTTCCAAGGAATTCGACGGGGATTCCGTCCTCGAAGCCTGTTGAGCGATTCAACCATGCGTCCTCGAAAGATGGCGCACCCGGAAGGGAGGTGAGGAAATCGATTTGGCAAGGTGAGACCCCGATCACGTATTGCAGGCCTTCGGATTCGAAATCCTTTTGTGTCACTTCGATCAGCGGAATTCCGAACTTTCGGAATGCCCTCGCGACACGTGCTGCATTTTCCACCGAAGGCCGGATCCAGATGTCGATATCCTTTGTGTAGCGAGGCTGAGTGTAGTGGATCACGGCGTAGGCTCCCACGACAAGATACTCAACCTGCTCTTCGGCGAACGTGCGTAACAGATCTTTGAAGTCTGAGTTCATCGGGGTTCATTTTTTTCATGCCGATCCAGTAATCGCAAACGAGTTCCCAAGTGGCCTGCAGCCGGGCGGAACATCCGGCCTCCTGCCACTGGCGAATGCGATAGGCACGAACCTCATCGAAAGATCCCAGCTTTGCCTGGGGCCAATGCGATCGGTCTTTCACAGGAATGATCGTTTCAGCTTCCATGCCTGGATCTTAAGCCGTCTCGGAAATGATGGCAAGGACGCGTATGCTAACTCGATTGTTCAGCGCCGGCTTATCACAGCCATGGTAGCCGAGCACGAGACGTTGAAATTGGAAGGCGGCGTTCATAGAGGGAAGTGGAAATTTTTATCAAGCTACAAGCCTGCGGCAAGTCGGGCTTCATGATAGAAATCCGCAGGCATGGGATGCTTGAGTTCCCACACAATTGCAATGGGTCGGTTGTCTTTTGCGCTGATAAATTTTCCATCTCCGAGGAAAACGAAATTGCTAGTGAGTTTCCCATTGTTTCTGCGAACTCGTGCAAATTTCAGAATCGTGTAACCACGTGCTTCATGATGGCTGTAGTTCTGACCAGTGGGAGTATCTTGAGATGTATTCGACTGACTCTCCCAATGAAGTAGGGTAGGAGAAATCGGATAGTCTCGATACATCGTGCTTTCAGAAAAATGCTTTTCGGTTTTCTCGAATGTTACGAAATGCAGGTAGAGTTTATTCTCCGGAACGGAAATGACACCTGTGCCAGCAGGGCCAGATGTGAGTAAATTTGCCTTACCAAATGCGGCCGATATTTCACGCATTCCATAGGTTCCATGCAATGTCAGAGGGCATGAAAATGGTAGGTTGAGTTCCGTGAACTTCACCGCGAAAAGTTTGGCATATTCGATAATCTCGTGGGCGTCACCAACGAATGGAGCGTTTTTCCTGATACTCTCGAAGCTCTTGGCGTATGAATCAAATCCGAGTTCATTAGGTGACTTTGTCCAGAAAAGGTAATGAGCTGAGGCAGCGAGAGCGTGGTTATCTGTAGTCACCGGATTACAAAGAAACGACGCGATGGCGTCGAGATAAGTCAAACTTCTAACTTCGCTGAGTCGCGCAAGCGAGCGTTTATCCGGCACGGGCGCCATCAAGTTTGTGCTCACTTCATACCCTGCGATTTTTTTCCAATCCGTCCAAGAATGCCTGATTAAGAGGTCCACCGCAGACTCGCCGGTTCCCAAAATGAACTCGTGGAATTTAGGTGGTTCCCCACCCTCCCATCTTAGAAACGCCTCTTTGATTCGGAATTCAGGATTGCGATATGTTTCCCTGATGTTTCTTAAAATGACATCACGCGCTTGCCGTTCGAGTTGGATATGGCAGCCGGAAGGGAGATGAGGGAACCCGTTTTCCACTTCGCTGATCACATCGTTTCGCTTTTTAGGCAGCAACGAGGTAAAGCGTAGATCAAAGCGGAATTCACGGCGCGAGCGTGCAATGAAATCAAGCACGACGACCTGATCTTTTCCTTCGGAGTGACGCAAGCCACGACCGAACTGCTGCAAATAAAGAACATGACTCTCGGTTGGACGAAGAAACAGGAGGCAGTTCGTGGCCGGTATATCAACTCCTTCGTTAAACAGATCGACCGTAAAAATGAAATTGATCTCACCTTTTTGAAGGCGCTGACGCGCGAGACGTCGCTCTTCGGATGGCGTGTCGGAATCGATTGAAATGGCGGGTATGCCAGCCGCTTGAAAGGTGTCCGCCATGAAGGAGGCGTGCTTTTTAGAAACACAGAAGCCAAGTCCTTTGACATGATTGCGCTCGAAGTCGGCTAGATTGTATGGGTCGGGAAGGTGCTCGACGATTTTGTCGATCACGAGCTGTGCACGAAGCTTATTGCCGCTAATCAGGTTATCGATTTCCGTGCTGTCGTATCTTCCTCTTTTCCATTCAACAGCCGTGAGATCCGTGGTGTGATCACTGATCGCGTAGTAATGAAATGGGCAGAGAAGTTTTTTCTCCAACGCATCAGGCAAGCGGATTTCACCAGCGACAGGTGCATCAAAATCATCAGCGATAGTTGTGCCGTCAGCCCGTTCCGGAGTTGCGGTCAAGCCGAGAAGTATTTTGGGCTGCAGCTCTTCAAAAATTGGGCGGTAACTCGTAGCGATGCCGTGATGAGCCTCATCGATAATCACCATATCCCAGTGGTTCTCAGGAAACTGCGTTGTTAGATTCTTGGAGTTGAAACTGGCGACAGTACAGAATAGATGGTCGAAATTTTCCGGTTTATGATGGTCAAAGAGAAATTCACCAAAGTTTCCGTCCTGGATGACTTGACGGAATGTATCTCGGGCTTGTTCGAGGATTTCTTTTCTGTGTGCTAGGAATAGCAATTTTGTTTGTCCCTGGGCTGCAAGTTGCTTGTAGTCGAAAGCAGCGATCATCGTTTTCCCAGTCCCTGTAGCGGCGATGACAAGATTACGGAAATGGCCACGGGAATCCCTGGCTAATGTTAGATTTTCGAGAATGCCGCTCTGGTAATCAAATGGCTGAATTTTGAAAACAGTTAGAAGCGTGGTTTGATCTGTGAAATTTCCTTTTTCCAGTTTTGTGGCTGCGACGAGTGTCTCGAAATTTTCGGAGCTGAATTTTACAAAGGATGGGTTTTCCCAATAGGAACTAAACTCGGCCTCACAGCGACGGAAGAGATCAGGAAGTTCCGCGGCGGGAAGCTTCACAGTCCATTCTAATCCGCTGGTCATTGCTGCGTGTGAAAGATTGGCAGAGCCAATGAATGCGCAGGATAATCCGCTCTCGCGATGGATGAAATAAGCTTTCGCATGGAGACGTGAATGTTTTGTGTCGTAGTTGATTTTGATCTCCGTGTTTGGAAGCTCGCTAATCACGCGGATAGCAGTTGGGTCAGAGGCTCCCAAGTAAGTTGTGGTGATAACCCTGAGCTTTCCACCTCTCTGGGTGAAACGCTGCAATGATGGCATGAGTAGCTTCAATCCGGCAGATTTGATGAAAGACCGAGCATATCCACGCGGTCTGCGCTTGCCAGTTCGATCTCAAGTTCGCGGCCTAACTGTGGACTGTTTCCCGTGCCGGTAAATAGACTTGGGCTGCTAGGCGGTGTAGTGGGACGTAAAAACTCCTTCTGATCCTTCGGGGAGATTTCATTGAGGATTTCTGCGATTGTTTCGAGCTTTTCTGAATCAAGAAAGGTGAGTTCTTCATCAAATTCTGCGAGTGATCGAATCAAACGGTTTGCAAGATCGAGACGTTGATCGGGCCTTACGACTGCAAGAGATTGATTGATCCTGGATCTCAGGAAACGCGTGAGATAATCCGTGGCGAATGGTTCCTCAAGTTTCCCAAAAACCGCCTGATGCTGGGATGTATCAAGACATGCAAGTGCTTGCCTTAATTTTTCGCTGATCAAGTGATCGTAGATACCTTTTTTGAGCTCTCCCATTCCTCGCCAGGCTACTCACGAAGGTGTGATTCACAATGAAGAAAAACCGACAATCCCAAGCGATTGGCTTTGCTGTTTTTGCATTGCGGATGGATTCAGCCGCC